>DVKV01000025.1 GCA_018715835.1 Candidatus Faecousia intestinavium
TGGAAAAAATGAGGAATCTGCACACCCGGGCTGTGGAAAAAAAATCGTTGCGGGCGTAAGGAAAAGACGGGTTATCCACATAAATTTCCCCTACGGCTGTTATTACTACCTAAACTTCTGAAAGAGAGATATCTCTCTGATTCGAATACAAGAAAGGAATATGACGATGCGCTTTACCTGTGAAAAAAGTATGCTGGTCACCGGACTGAATATTGCCGGTCGGACCGTGGCTCAGAAGAGCAGTCTCACGGCCATCGAAGGCATCCTTTGCAAGGCCGGTCACTGCCTGTCTCTCACCGGATACAACATGGAGACCGCCATCACCTATGAAATTGAAGCCGACATCAGCGATCCCGGCGAGTGCATTCTCCCGGCCCGTCTGTTCGGGGACATCATCCGCCGTCTGCCCGAAGGGCCGGTGACGGTGGTGGTGGACGAAGGATTCAAGGTGTCCATCCGGGCAGGCTATGCCTCTTTCACCATTGCGGCGGAGACTGCCGAAGACTATCCGGAGCTGCCGGATGTCAATTCCGGCCGGGCTGTGGAAATTCCACAGAACCAATTAAAGGAGATGATCTCCGGCACCATCTTTGCCGTGTCGGAAAATCAGGGCCGACCCATCCACACCGGCGTGAAGTTTGAGGTCACCAACGAGACCATCACCACCGTGGCTGTGGACGGATTCCGGCTGGCCCGGCGGACCTATCATCCCAAAGAGGGCACCGGCCGGGAGATGAACTTTGTGGTGCCCGCTCCCGGACTGAAGGAAGTGGAGAAGATTCTCACCGATACCGAGGATTCCGCTGCCTTTACCCTGGGCCCCAAGCACATCCTGTTCCAGATCGGCAAGGCCACCCTGGTCTGCCGGCTGCTGGAAGGAGAGTTCCTGGACTGGCGCCGGGTGGTGCCCACCGACTGCCCCATTAAATTGGTGGCCCATGTGTCGGATCTGGCCTCTTCCGTGGAGCGTGTAGGCCTGATCGTGTCGGAAAAGTACAAGAGCCCGGTGCGCTGCGTGTTCAGCAACCAGGAGCTGCTGATGCGCACCTCCACCTCCATCGGCGCTGCCGAGGATCGGTGCAGCTTCGCCGGAGACGGCAAGGAGCTGGAAATCGGCTTCAATGTCCGCTATCTGGCGGATGCTTTGCGGGTGGTGCCTTCCGAGGAGGTCACCCTGGAGCTGACCAACGGCCTGAGCCCCATTGTCCTGACCCCCGTGGATGACAAATACGACTTTGCCTATATGGTATTGCCGGTTCGGATCAAAAATGCCTGAGGGGGAGCGAAATGAAGGTAACGGTAACCAAAAAGGAAGTGCCGGAAGTGGTATTCATCGGCACGGACTATATCAAGCTCCAGGACGCCATGAAACTGGCCAATCTGGTGCTTTCCGGCGGCGAGGCCAAGGCCCTGATTCAGGAGGGCCAGGTGGAAGTGGCCGGGGAAGTGTGCACCATGCGGGGCAAAAAACTCTATCCCGGCGATGCTTTCCGGTTCCAGGGAAAGACCTACCGGATTGAAAAGCAAGTATGATTCTGGAGTCGCTCAGTCTGCAGGGCTTCCGGAATTATCAACAGGCGGAATTTGAATTTGATCCCGGGGTGAACCTGATTGTAGGGGACAACGCCCAGGGAAAAACAAACCTGCTGGAGGCCATTTCTTACCTGGGCAGCGGAAAAAGCTTCCGGGCCCAGAAAACCGGGGAGATGGTGGGATTTTCCCGGGAGTTTGCGGAGATTTCCGGGAATGTATTCTCCCAGGAGCGGCGGCAAAATCTTCGTTTTGTCCTGTTTCCCGGGGCCCGGCCACGGCAGATCTGGCGCAACGGGGCGAAAAAGAAATCCGCCGGGGACATTGCCGGGGTGCTACCCACGGTGCTGTTCTGCCCGGAGGATCTGCTGATTCTCAAATCCGGCGCAGCCCAGCGGCGGCGGTTCGGAGACTCTGCGTTATGTCAACTCAGACCCAACTATGACGCCGCTCTCACGGAGTACAACCGGATTCTGGAACAGAAAAGCCGGATTCTCAAGGATCATTTTGAAAACCCCCGTCTGCTGGACATTCTGCCGGAGTATAACGCCCGGCTGTGCCAGGTGGGGGCCCTGCTGATCTCCTACCGGGCAAGGTTCTATGACGGCCTGGGCAAGGCGGCGGCAGTTTACCATAATCAGTTATCTGCCGGAGCCGAAGACTTCCGGCTGGAATATAAAACGGTTTCCACGGTGAAGGATGTGTTTGCCCCGGTGGCCCAGCTGACCCAGGACCTGCAGGCCCATCTGGAAAGCCACGCCCGGGGAGAGCTGGAAAGCGGCCAGTGTCTCACCGGCCCCCATCGGGATGATTTCACCGTGACCCTCTCCGGGGTGGATCTGAAAGCCTACGGCTCTCAGGGCCAGACCCGGACCAGCGCCATCAGCCTGAAGCTGGCTCAGCGGGAGCTGATGGCCCGGGAATGGGGGGAACAGCCGGTACTGCTGCTGGACGACGTGCTCTCGGAGCTGGACCCGGGGCGGCAGGACTTTGTACTCAATCAGATTGTCACGGGACAGGTGTTCATCACCTGCTGCGAGCCGGGGCGGTTTACCCGGCTGGGCAAGACCATGACCATTCACCAGGGCAGTGTTGTTTGAAATAGAGTGCCGCGAACCGGCGGCATTTGCCATAAATCGGGAGGATTTTATGTCTGACGAAACGAAAGTAACACAGGAATACGGCGCGGAACAAATTCAGGTTCTGGAGGGCCTGGAGGCGGTGCGGAAGCGGCCGGGTATGTATATCGGCTCCACTTCCAGCAGCGGCCTGCATCATCTGGTCTACGAGATTGTGGATAATTCCATCGACGAGGCTCTGGCAGGCTACTGCAAGCACATCACCGTCACCATCAACCCCGGGGATTCCATCACCGTCACCGATGACGGACGGGGCATTCCCGTGGACATCCAGCCCCAGACCGGCCGTCCGGCTCTGGAAGTGGTGTACACGGTGCTCCATGCCGGCGGCAAGTTCGGCGGCGGCGGCTACAAGGTCTCCGGCGGCCTTCACGGCGTAGGCGCGTCTGTTGTCAACGCCCTGAGCCAGTGGCTGAGAGTCCGGGTTCACAAAAACGGCAATATCTACGAGATGAAGTTTGCCCGGGGCCAGATCACCCAGGAGATGACCATTGTGGGCAAAACCGACCGCACCGGCACCGAGGTCACCTTCCAGCCGGACCCGGAAATGTTTGACACGGTGGTCTACGACTATGAAATTCTCCACGAGCGGATGCGGGAGGAGGCCTTCCTGAACGCCGGCCTTTCCATCACCATCACCGACAACCGCCAGGCCGAAGACATCTCCGATGTGATGTGCTACGAAGGCGGCATCCGGGAGTTCGTCACCTGGTGCAACCGGAACAAGACCCCCATCCATCAGGATGTGATCTATATGTCCGGAGCCAAGGGGGACGCTTCTGCGGAAATTGCTGTGCAGTACAACGACGGCTACAACGAATTTCTCATGTCCTTTGCCAACGATGTCCGCACTCCGGAGGGCGGCATGCACGAAACCGGATTCAAGACTGCCCTGACCCGGGTGCTCAACGCCTACGGCGTGAAAAACGGCATCATCAAGGGCGACGACAAGGTCTCCGGCGAAGACTGCCGGGAGGGCATCACCGCCATCATCTCCGTCAAGCTGACGGATGCCCAGTTCGAGGGCCAGACCAAGGCCAAGCTGGGCAACGCCTATATCCGTACCCTGGTAGATCAGATTGTCAACGAGCAGCTGGCGGTGTACTTTGAGGAACACCCCCAGACCGCCAAGATCATTCTGGAAAAGGCCATGATGGCCAACCGGGCCCGGGAAGCCGCCCGGAAGGCCCGGGACTCCATCCGCCGGAAAACCGGCTTGGAGTCCGGCCAGATGCCCGACAAGCTCCAGGACTGCAACGAGCGGGACCCGGAACTGTGCGAAATCTACATCGTGGAGGGCGACTCCGCAGCCGGTTCCGCCATTCAGGGCCGGGACTCCCGGTTCCAGGCCATTCTGGCCATGTGGGGCAAGATGCTCAACGTGGAGAAGGCCCGGGCGGACAAGATTTACGGCAACGACAAGCTCTATCCTCTGATTGTGGCCCTGGGCGCCGGCATCGGGGAGGACTTTGACTTAAGCAAGCTGCGCTATCACAAGGTCATCATCATGTCCGATGCGGACGTGGACGGCGCCCACATCCGGACGCTGCTTCTGACCTTCTTCTTCCGGTATATGCGGCCCCTGATTGAGCATGGGTATGTCTATTCCGCCGTGCCCCCCCTGTACAAGCTCACCCGGGGCAAGACCGTGAAGGTGGCCTACTCCGACGAGCAGCGGGACCAGGTCTCCGCCCAGATGCGCGCCGACAATCCCAATGCCAAGGTGGACATCTCCCGGTTCAAGGGCCTGGGCGAAATGGATGCCCACGAGCTGTGGGAAACCACCATGGACCCGGAGAAGCGGAGCCTGCGCCGGATTACCCTGGAGGACGCCAGCCGGGCCGACGCCATCTTCACCGTCCTGATGGGCGAGCAGGTGGAGCCGAGAAAAGAATGGATTGAACGCAACGCCAAATATGCGGTGAATATCGATATCTGAGAACATGGGAGGTGTCCTTTTTGGCACATAACCGCAGCTATAATCCGGAGGATATCCGTTTCCCCGACCAGGTGATCACCCAGAGCAACCTGGTGGACGAAATGGAGAAATCCTATATTGAATATGCCATGTCCGTCATTGTGGGCCGGGCCCTGCCCGACGTCCGGGACGGACTGAAGCCGGTGCACCGGCGCATCCTGTACACCATGTACGAAAGCGGCCTGACCTCGGACAAGCCCTTCAAGAAGTCGGCCACCTGTGTCGGTGACGTGCTGGGTCGGTATCATCCCCACGGCGACGCGTCGGTTTACGACGCCATGGTCCGTCTGGCCCAGAATTTCTCCATGCGCTATATGCTGGTGGACGGCCACGGCAACTTCGGTTCCGTGGACGGCGACCCCCCGGCAGCCTACCGTTACACCGAGGCCCGTCTGTCCAAGATCTCCAACGAGATGCTCCGGGACATTGAAAAGGACACGGTGGACTGGGACCCCAACTTTGACGAGAGCCGGAAAGAGCCCCGGGTGCTGCCCAGCCGGTTCCCCAATCTGCTGGTGAATGGCTCCTCGGGCATCGCCGTGGGTATGGCCACCAACATCCCGCCCCACAACTTAAAAGAAGTCATCAACGCCTGTGTCTGCGTGCTGGATGACCCGGAGGCCACCCTGGCAGATCTGATGGACCACATCACCGGCCCGGATTTTCCCACCGGCGGCATCATCATGGGCCGCAGCGGCATCCGGGCAGCCTATGCCACCGGCCGGGGCAAGATTGTCATCCGGGCCAAAACCGAGTTTGAGGAATTCGGCAAGGACCGGGTGCGGATCATCGTGTCGGAACTGCCTTACCAGGTGAACAAGCGACAGCTGATCAAGAACATTGCCGACCAGGTCAAGGACAAGCGTCTGGAAGGCATCTCCGACCTGCGGGACGAAACCGACCGCAACGGCATGCGGATGGTCATTGAGCTGAAAAAGGATGCCAACCCCCAGGTGGTGCTCAATAACCTCTTCAAGCAGACCGCCCTGCAATCCAGCTTCGGCGTGATTCTGCTGGCTCTGGTGGACGATCAGAAGCAGCCCAAGATTCTCTCATTGCGGCAGATCATCGACGAATATCTGGCCCACCAGGAGCAGATTCTGACCCGGCGGACCCAGTACGACCTGAAGAAGGCCCGGGAGCGGGCCCACCTGTTGGAGGGCTTGCTGATTGCCCAGGACAACATCGACGAGGTCATCCATATCATCCGCACCGCCTACGACGACGCCAAGCAGCGCCTGATGGACCGGTTCAAGCTGGATGACGTCCAGGCTCAGGCCATTCTGGATATGCGTCTGAAGGCCCTGCAGGGTCTGGACCGGGAAAAGCTCCAGGCAGAGTATGAAGAACTGCTGGAAAAAATCAACTACTATCTGGAGCTGCTGTCCGATGAGAGCAAGCTGAAAACCCTGCTCCGGGAGGAGCTGATTGAGATCCGGGACAAGTTCGGCGATGACCGGAAGACCCTGATTCAGGATGTGGAAGATGAAATTGACATCGAAGACCTGATTGAAGAAGAGGTCTGCGCCTTTACTTTGTCCAATGCGGGCTACGTCAAGCGGATGCCGGTGGACACCTACCGGACCCAGAGCCGGGGCGGACGGGGCGTGAATGCCCAGAACCTGAAGGAGGAGGACTACGTCAAGTCCCTGACCATTGCCTCCACCCATGACCATATGCTCTTCTTCACCGACACCGGACGGGTGCACCACCGGAAGGGCTACCAGATTCCCGAGGCCGGGCGCACCGCCCGGGGCACTGCCATTGTGAACGTGCTGCCTCTGGACCCGGGAGAGTCCGTCACTGCCGTGGTGGCTACCCGGCACTTCGACGAGGATGAATACCTGGTGATGGTCACCCGGAAGGGCACCGTGAAGCGGATTCCCTTCCTGAGCCTGAAGACCAACCGCAAGGGCGGCATCCGGGCCATTACCCTGGATGAAGACGATCATCTGATCAATGTGATGCGCACCCACGGCAGCGACAACATTCTCATTGCCACCGCCCAGGGCTATGCCATCTGCTTCAGCGAAACCGACGTCCGGCCCATGGGCCGGGAGGCCGCCGGCGTCCGGGGCATCCAGCTGTCCGCCGGGGATTTCGTGGTAGGCGCGGAGAAGGCCGAGGAGGGCAAGACCCTGCTCACCGTCACGGAAAACGGCTACGGCAAGCGCACCGAGCTTTCCGAGTATCTGCGCACCGGCCCCGACGGAGAGAAGACCCCCCAGAGCCGGGGCGGCAAGGGCCTGAAGAACTACAACATCACCCCCAAGACCGGCAACGTGGCCGGCTGCCGGGTGGTCAGCGACACCGATGACGTAATGCTGATTGAAAACAGCGGCGTCATCATCCGGATTCCCGCCTCCTCCATCAACGTCTACAAGCGGGACGTTCAGGGCGTCATCGTCATGCGCATTGAGGAAGGCAATCAGGTGGTGTCCTTGGAGCGTGTGGAAGGGGAACCGGAAGAAGCCATCCAGGAGGAGCCTCAGGCGTGAAGACCATAACCCTGTACACCGACGGCGCCTGCTCCGGCAACCCCGGCCCCGGAGGCTGGGGGGCCATCCTGGAGTGGGAAGGCCATGAAAAGGAGCTGTCCGGGGGCGAAATCAGCACCACCAACAACCGGATGGAGCTGACCGGGGTGATCCGGGGTCTGGAGGCCCTGAAAGAGCCCTGCGTGGTGGAACTGTACTCCGACAGCAAGTATGTCATCGACGCTCTGGAAAAGGGCTGGGCGGTAGGCTGGCAGAAGCGGGGCTGGGTGAAGTCCGATAAAAAGCCCGCCCTGAATCCGGATCTGTGGCAGCGGCTGCTGGAACTGTGCCAGATTCATCAGGTTCGCTGCCATTGGGTCAAAGGCCATGCGGAAAACCCCAAGAACAACCGCTGCGACGAGTTGGCGGTGGCCCAGTGGAAACGGCTGAAAGGGGAGTGAGCCATGTACCTGCCCATCGGAAACGATATGTCCGTCCGGGAGCGGAGCATTGTTGGTATTTTTGACCTGGACAACACCTCCACCTCCAAGCGTACCCGGGAGTTTCTGGAAAAGAGCGAGGAGCTGGGGGAAGTGGTGCCCTGCGACGATCTGCCCAAGTCCTTCGTCCTGACCTCGGAATACGGGTTTGACCGGGTGTATCTCACCGCCCTGAACGCGGCCACCCTGGAAAAACGATTGAAGTAAACATAGCCGCCGGCTTCTGCCGGCGGCTGTTTTTGTCCGTTTGTGCGTATACTCCCGGTGGACAGATGTGGATATCCACAGAAGTTATCCACATTCTCCACAGCTTTATCCACAAGGATTTTTGAAAAAGCTGTGGAATTTCAAGGCTTTTTTTCTTGTCTGTCAAAATTTTCCTCTGTTTTTCCACATCCCTGTGGAAAAACAGAAAAAATTGTGCCGGAAGAATCCTTCCGGCACAACCCTCATTCAAACAAAATCTTGCAGGAGAAGACCCGGTGGTCTTTTTCCTCCTCCGTATCCCGGTAGCCGTCCACCAGCAGGCAGCCGTCCTCCATCAGATCCCATTGCAGCCGCAGGGTCTGACCCTCCCGGGCTTCGCTGAGATAGCACACGGTGAATTCCTTCACCAGATGCTGGGCATGGAACAGGCTGGGCAGCAGATCGTCAATCCAGTCTAAGTAACGGGTGTTGTTCATGTGGCCGTTCCGGTCCAGGTCGGTGAAGCACACCGTCCGCTCCCGGCGGCTGCCCAGAGGCCGGGCAATCAGCCCCGTGGGGCTGGACAGCTCATCGCCCCGGATGGTGCCCACCACGGAAATGCCGCTTTTTCCCGGCAGAATCATGTTCCGGGTATCCAGGTTCATCAGCACCCACAGGCTGATGGAGCGGAAGCACTCCCGGCCCTGGCTGTCGTAGGCCACCATACTCCGGGGGTAGGCCACCCGGGTGGTGGGCATGGGCCAGGTTTCAATGTGAATGGTCTCTCCCAGAGTAGGCATCCGGGTAACCTGAACCCGGTGCCGGGTCACCGCCCAGAACAGGCGGCGCTTCTGCAGGGCTTCATACCCCAGGGTCATTTCCGTGGAGTGCTTTCCTGCGGCCTCCTGGGCAAAGTAGAGAATCATGGAGGGCCGCAGCCGGCCGTTCCGATCCACATACACACTGGTGATTTCAAAATCTTCCTGATAAATGGGTTCCATATTCTAGCCTCGATCTTCTGAAATTAAGCATTAACCCCGGTCTTCCGTCAGGGTCAGTTCCAGCTGATACTGTTTGCCTCCCCGGTAGATCACCGCCTGAACGGTCTGTCCTACCTGGCAGTTCAGAATCACGGATTTCAGATCCTCCATGGAGGTGATGCTGTTGTCATTCACATACAGCAGCAGATCCCCCTCCTCAATCCCCTTGATGCAGGCGTCGCTCTCCGGGAGAACCTGGGTAATATACAGTCCCGCGGGCATCCGGTAGTAATGCTGATAGAAGGAGGAAAGGGTCTCGCCCACAATTCCCAGGGTGGGCCGCCCGGATACATAGCCCTGGGCGATGATCTGGTCCACCACGGTTTTCACCGTGGCGCTGGGAATGGCGAATCCGATGCCCTCCACCCCGGATGTGCTGGTGAAGGTGCTGATTTTCATGGTGTTGATGCCGATGACCTGACCGTAGCAGTTGATCAGGGGGCCGCCGGAGTTTCCGGCGTTCAGGGCGGCGTTGGTCTGAATCAGGGTCATGGTCCGGCCGCCCACGTCCACATCCCGGTCAATGCCGGAGATGATGCCGTTGGTGAAGGTGCCCCGGAACTCCACCCCCAGGGGGTCCCCGATGGCCACCACGGTGTCTCCCACCCGCAAGGTGGAGGAGTCCCCGAACTGGGCCGGGGTCAGGTCCTGGGCCTCGATGTAAAGCACCGCCAGATCGGTGACATCATCCTTGCCCACAATCTGGGCAGAATACTCCTGATCGTTGGTCAGCAGTACCGTAATGGCCTGAGAGCCTTCCACCACATGGGCATTGGTCACCAGAAAACCGTCGGAGGTCAGCACCACCCCGGTACCGGTGGAGGTGCCGTTGGGCAGGGAAGCGGTGATGGAGGCCACGGAGGGCAGATTCTGTTCATAGATGTCCTGCAGGGCCATGCCGCCCCCGTCGGGAATGTTGTCAATTCCCTCCGGAGCGCTTTGCAGATTCAGTGTCGCGGTGCGGGGCTGTCCCTGGTCCGCGGCAGGCTGGGTCTGCGAAGTGGATTGGGTTTCCGAGACCTGAACCGGCTGGGGGGGTCCCCCGTCGCTGAAGGAGATCATCATTTCCTCCTCTCCGGGGGCGTTCAGCTGCTGAAACAGCCGGATGTTCAGAATCCCCAGGACGGTAATCACGCCGCACAGGAAAATCACCAGAATCAGCAGCATGGCCAGCAGCCCGCCCCGGCGCTTGGGGGGATCGATCCGTCCGGTGCCGTAAATGCCGTTGTCCCAGTTTATATCATTGTTTTGGTTGTTGCGCTTTCGTCCGTCCATAGAGAATACCTCAAGTGCTCAGAAAGGATATCAGGGGAATCAGGTAATCAGCGGCATGGTAAAGGTGAATTCCGTCTTGCCGTCTTTGGAGGTGACGGAGATATTCTCTCCGTGGCTGCATACGATGGTTTTGACAATGTACAGCCCCAGGCCCCAGCCGTCCCGGTTCTGGGAGCGGGATTTGTCCAGCTTGTGGAACCGGTCGAATACCAGGGGCAGCTCTTCCGGGGGGATGGTTTCCCCGTCGTTGCTGACGGAGACATAGGCCTTGTCGCTGCCCTCCCGGATTTTCAGGCCCAGGGTGCCCCCTTCGGGGCAGAATTTCACCGCGTTGTCAATGAGATTGTAGATTACCTGGGTGATGTAGTCCCGGTTGGCCATGGTGTAAACCGGATGCTCCGGGAAATTCACATCCACGTTCAGATGCTTGTCGTTGATTTTCTTTTCAAAGGTAATGAGAACCTGCCCGGCGCACTCTTCCAGGTCGAAGTGAACCTTCTTGTCCTCGGGAATACCCTGTTCTTTTTGCAGCTGGCTGATGTCCAGCATGCTGCGTACCAGACGGCTCAGCCGCTTGGTCTCGTCGGAGACGATGTGCAGGTAATGATCCCGCCGCTCCGGGGGAATGGTGCCGTCCAGAATCCCATCCACATAGCCGGAGATGGTGGTCATGGGGGTTTTCAGCTCATGGGACACATTGGCCACGAACTCCTGCCGGCGGTATTCGCTTTTCTGCAGGGAGGAGGCCATGTTGTTGAAGGCCAGGGCCAGCTCCTCCACTTCCTCGGAGTAGTCCTCCTCCACCCGGACCCGGGCTTTCAGATTGCCGTGGGCAAAGGCGTTGGCGGCCTTGGCCATATCCCGCAGGGGCTTGGTCTCCCGCCGGGCAAAGGCCATCACCGCCAGCACGGAGATCAGCACCACAAAAATGGCGGCGGTGAGGAAGATGTTGGAAATCCGGCTCAGGGTCTGGGTGGTCACCCGGGTGGGATAGGACACAATCACCAGTCCCTGATTCACGTCCTGGCTGACGATGGGGAAGGAGACAATATAGCGCTCCTCGGCGTAAAGCCCTTCAATCACGCCCACGGAGGTGTCGGAGCCGTTGTAGTATACCTTTTCCAGGTATTCCCGGTTCAGCTGCAATCCCTGATGCTGACAGCCCGCCAAAGCGTCGGAGCACAAAATGATATATCCATCCCCATCACAGATCACCGCATCGGCGTTGGTCACCTTGGACACCACGTTCAGATTCAGCAGAAAATCCTGATTGGACAGATCTCCGCCTGCAATGTAAGCCGACGCCAGATCAGAAATCACCCCGGCATCCTGAACCAGGTGGGAAATGGTGGAATCCTCCAGAAATTCCTTCACCTGAAACTGAAAGGATGCCCCCAGGATGGTCAGGGCCAGCAGCAAGATGGCAGCCGCCGTGGTAAAATTGCGGCTGAAAGAACTTTTCATCCGCCGGTGACCTCAAACTTGTAGCCCACGCCCCAGACGGTTTTCAGGCTCCAGTTTTCGCTGACGCCTTCCAGCTTTTCCCGCAGCCGCTTGACGTGGACGTCCACGGTCCGGCTGTCGCCGAAGTAGTCAAAGCCCCACACCTCGTCGAGAAGCTGGTTGCGGGTGTACACCCGGTTGGGAGAGGAGGCCAGGTAGAACAGCAGTTCCATCTCCTTGGGGGGCGTGTCCACTTTCTTTCCATCCACCGTCAGCTCAAAGGCATCCATGTCGATGATCAGCTTGTCGAACACCAGCCGCCGGGCTTTCTTCTCGGCGGTGACGCCGGTGCTCCGGCGAAGCACCGCTTCAATCCGGGCCAGCACCTCTTTCATTTCGAAGGGCTTGGTGATATAGTCGTCGGCGCCGGATTTCAGACCGGATACCTTGTCCTCGGTTTCGCCCTTGGCGGTGAGCATGATGATGGGAGTCTGAGATTCGGCCCGGATGGTTTTGCACACGGTCCAGCCGTCCATCACCGGCATCATCACATCCAGCAGCACCAGGTCGGGTTTGATGGCCCGGAACTTGCTCAGACCCTGAGCGCCGTCCCCGGCAACCGTCACGGCGTAGCCCTCCTTTTCCAGATACATCTGAAGCAGTTCGGCAATGTTGCGATCGTCTTCCACAATCAAAACAGAAACAGCCATGCCATATTCCTCCCTTTCTATTTCCATTCTTTTTCCCTTATTATACCGCAAATCGGAATTTTGGAGTGAACAATTTGTAAAGTATGTATGGGGGAATTTTTGAGGGAAAGTAATGCTTGCAAAATGAACCCATTCAAGGTATGATGATTCTGCCCCGGCAGATTTTTCCGGGGGCAATTGACTTGGAAAGGACACTGTATGATTGAACTGTTAAAGGCCGTGCTCTTCGGCATTGTGGAGGGCGTCACCGAGTGGCTGCCCATTTCCTCCACCGGGCATTTGATTCTTTTGAATGAATTCCTTACCCTGAAAGTCTCTGAGGAATTTCAGAGTATGTTTGACGTGGTGATTCAGCTGGGAGCCATTCTGGCGGTGATCGTGCTGTTTTTCCACAAGCTGAACCCCTTCGCTCCCAGCAAGACATCTCTGGAGAAGAAGCAGACCTGGAACTTGTGGTTCCGGGTGGTGGCAGCCATTATTCCCTCCGGGGTGGTGGGCATTCTCTTTGACGACTGGATGGACGAACACCTGCACAACGGCGTGGTGGTGGCCCTGGCCCTGATTGTTTACGGCGTGGCCTTCCTGCTGGTGGAGCGGAAAAATGACGGAAAGCACCTGCGCCGGATTGAGGACGTTCACGACATCGACTATGGAACCGCTCTGAAAATCGGCCTGTTTCAGTGCCTGAGCCTGGTGCCCGGCACCTCCCGGTCCGGCTCTACCATTCTGGGGGCCATTTCCGTGGGAGTCAGCCGCAGCGCCGGCGCCGAGTTCAGCTTTTTCATGGCCATTCCCACCATGCTGGGAGCCTCTGCCATCAAGCTGCTGAAATTTGTGGCCAGCGGCGTCAGCACCAACCCGACGGAGCTGGGGGTGCTGGCAGTGGGCTGTGTGGTATCCTTCCTGGTGAGCCTGCTGGTGATCAAGGGCCTGATGGAATATGTGCGCAAGCACTCCTTTGCCGCCTTCGGTGTGTACCGGATTGTGCTGGGCGGAATTGTGCTGATTTACTTTGCCGGTAAAACCCTTTTGAGTTAAACATAGCCATACAAAAGACGACGCAAGGAGGTTCCTATGGAATACACACTGGAAAACGAGTACCTGAAGGTCACCGTCACCACCTGGGGCGCTCAGGTGAAAAGCGTGGTGCGCAAGTGCGACGGCGTGGAGCACATCTGGCAGGCAGACCCGGCGGTGTGGGGCTACCACGCTCCCATTCTGTTCCCCCACGCGGGAAAAGTGGTGGATAATGTGATTGAGGCCAAGGGCAAGACCTATCTGGCCTCCCAGCACGGCTTCGCCCGGAATCTGGAGCATACCTTTGTGGACCAGACCGCCGACACCGTTGTGCTGGAGCTGTGCGCCAGCGCCGAAACCCTGGAAAAGTTCCCCTATGACTTCCGGCTGGTGTCCACCTTCACCCTGGAAAACGACACCCTCCACCACACCCTGACGGTGGAAAACCTGGACGAGGAGAAGCTGCCCTTCGGCATCGGCTATCACCCGGCCTTCACGGTTCCTTTTGACGACCGGCACCAGGCCACGGACTATGAGCTGCGGTTTTCTCAGATGGAGTCTCCCCTCTGCGTGAACAACCTGCCTCTGGGCCTGATGCACGGGGACTGCTACTACCTGGGCAGCAACATCCAGACCCTGCCCATTGACGACAAGCTGTTCGCCAACGACAGCCACTGCATGGTGAATCTCCAGTCCCAGACCCTGGGCCTGTATGAAAAGGGCACCGGACGGGGCGTGGTGTGCAGCATTGAGGGCTTCCCCTACACCCTGATCTGGAGCAAGCCGGGAATGCCCCAATTTGTCTGCATCGAGCCCTGGCACAGCCTGCCCAGCCCGGAAAACGGAAGCCGGAACTGGGAGAAAAAGCCCGCCGCCGCCATTCTGGAGCCGGGAGAGGCCTGGAGCTGCACCCTGAGCACGTCTTTCGTCCGGTAAGGAGGAATTTTCATGGGAATCTGGCTGATGATCGCTGTGGAAGGTCTGCTGATTCCGGCCATCATGGTGGGCATCGGCTGGCTGTTCCGGAAACGGCCCCCCAGGAATATCAATCCCATCTACGGTTACCGCACCGCCATGTCCATGAAAAATCAGGACACCTGGGACTTTGCCCACCGGATTTGTGCTGAAATCTGGATTCGCTGGGGATTGGTCCTGCTGATCGTCTCCGCGCTGGCGCTGGCGGCCATCGTCCCGCTGGGACAGGAGCGGGCGGTGTGGGCCGGTACCTGGATCTGCCTGCTTCAGCTGATTCCACTGCTTGGTTCCATCGTGCCCGTGGAGCGGGCGCTGAAGAAAACCTTTGACCAGGATGGAAACAGACGGGAGAAAAACCCATGAAATACCGCCCATTTTTCGCCGCCCTTGGGGCCGGTGCCGCCGTAATGCTGCTTCTGCCCTGGATGGCCGTCCATTTTGTGAAGGGGGACGCCGGTATGGCGGTGTGCTTCCTGCTGTTTTTCGGCGTCAACCCCCTGTTTTCCCTGGCCATGGGGGTTTATGCCGGAAAAGGAAGAAAAAAACGGTGGAGCCTTCCCCTTGTGACGGCGGCGCTGTTTGTGGCCGGCGCCTGGATTATGTTCAGTCCTTATGAACCGGCGTTTCTGCTTTACGCCGCCGGGTATCTGATTCTGGGTTTGATTTCCATGGGCATTACCTGTCTGATCACCGGAAAAAAATAACGCCACAGGCAGAGGAAAACCCTCTGCCTGTACTTGTGAAAATCTGCGGAAAAAGAGGAGAGAAATATGTATCTGCTGCTTTTGGCCCTGATTTATCTGGCCTTCATCAGCCTGGGACTGCCGGACTCCCTGCTGGGCTCCGGCTGGCCCGCCATGCAGGAAACCCTGGGGGTTCCCATTTCCTACATGGGCTTCATTTCCATGATCATCAGCGGGGGAACCATCTGTTCCAGTCTGCTGTCCGAGCGGGTGACCAAGCGCTTCGGCACCAAATACGTCACCGTGTTCAGCGTGTTTCTCACGGCGGTGTCCCTGTTCGGCTTTTCCACCGCCAGCCGGTTCTGGATGCTCTGCCTGTGGGCCATTCCTTACGGTCTGGGTGCCGGGGCCATTGACGCCGCCCTGAATAACTATGTTGCTCTGCACTACAACTCCCGGCACATGAGCTGGCTGCACTGCTTCTGGGGTGTGGGCACCATTGTCAGCCCCTATGTGATGAGCTGGGCCCTGACCCACAGTGTGTGGCAGACCGGCTACCGGACGGTTTCCGGTATCCAGCTGGTCATTGCCCTGATGCTGCTGCTGACCATTCCGGTGTGGAAAGTGAACCAGGCCAAACAGGAGGAAGCCTCCGGCGGTGTGGTTCTGGGCATCTCCGGGACTTTGAAAATCCGGGGGGTGCCTTACCTGCTGCTGGGTTTCCTGGGCTACTGCGCAGCGGAATCCACCGCCATGCTCTGGGCCAGCAGCTACCTGGTGGAGGCCAAGGGCATTTCAAAAGAAATTGCCGCCGCCTTCGGCTCGTTGTTCTTCATCGGCATCACCGCCGGACGGTTCCTGTCCGGTCTGGTGTCGGAAAAGCTGGGGGACCGGAACATGATCCGCCTGGGCACCGCCGGAATGATTCTGGGCATCGGGTGTATGCTGCTGCCCCTGGATGGCAGCTGGAATTCCCTGGCGGGCCTGGTGATTCTGGGTCTGGGCTGCGCCCCGGTGTATCCCAGCATCATCCACTCCACCCCTGCCAGCTTTGGAGCAAAAAATTCCCAGGCCATCATCGGCATTCAGATGGCCAGCGCCTATACCGGCTCCACTTTCATGCCGCCTTTGTTCGGAATGCTTGCCCGGTATGTGAGCATCCGGCTGCTGCCGGTGTATGTGCTGCTGTTCACGGTGCTGATGATCGCCATGGTGGAAAACTCCTTCCGGGCAGTGGCAAAAAAGAACGAAGCATAAAAAATTGCGCCCCAACTTGGGGCGCAATTTTTGTTGAAAGTCAGGCGTTTACCGCCGGGCCGTTCTGCGGCGAAACCACAGGATCGCCCAGATGCTCCACATTGGAGTCCTTGATCAGCTTCTTGGGACACACCGTGGCGCACAGGCCGCAGTTGTCGCACTTGCTGTAGTCGATGACCGCCAGATTGTTGGTGACGGTGATGGCGTCCCTGGGGCAGATCTTCTTGCACAGTCCGCAGCCAATGCAGCCGACGGTGCAGCTGCGGGTGGTGACGGAGCCCTTGGCCAGGGAGTTGCAGGCGATGACCACGTTGTGGTTGGGTTCTACGGGAATAATCAGATTCCGGGGGCACACCGCGGCGCAGGCCATACAGCCCACGCACAGGTCCTCGTCCACCCGGGCCACTCCGTTGACCACCTTGATGGCGCCGTACTTGCACACCTTGGTGCAGGAGCCGTAGCCCAGGCAGCCGAATTTGCAGGACAGGGGGCCGCTGCCGCCTACCTTGGAGGCAGCCAGGCAGTCCTTGAAGCCCTCGTAATTTGCCTTGGTCTTGGCGCCCTTGGTCAGGTTGCCGTCGGCGTCATAGAGCTTTTCGCCGGAGCAGCGGACCAGGGCCACCTTCCGGGTGACCTCCACGGCCTTCACGCCCATGATGGCGGACATGGCCTGGGCGCATTCGTTGCCGCCGGAGGCGCACTTGCCGATGGGGGCCTCGCCGTTGAGGACGGCCTCGGCGTAAGCGCCGCAGCCGGCATAGCCGCAGCCGCCGCAGTTGGCGCCGGGGAGACATTCATTCAGCTGATCCAGCCGGGGGTCGGTTTCCACATAGAAAACCTTGGAGGCGGCAGCCAGAACCAGACCGAAAATCAGGCCCAGGCCGCCCAGAATTGCAACCGCAATGATAATTTCCATGTACACGTCCTCCTTAGAAAATCCGCAGGCCGGAGAAGCCCATGAACGCCAGGGCCAGCAGTCCCGCAGAGATCAGGGCGATGGGGAAGCCCTTGAAGCACTCGGGGCAGTCGGCCTTGTTCACCCGCTCCCGGATGGAGGCAAACAGCACAATGGCCAGGGTGAAGCCCAGGCCGCCGGCGGCGCCGTTGACGGTGCTGAGCAGGAAGTTGTAGCCCTGCTGCACGTTCACCAGCACCACGCCCAGCACGGCGCAGTTGGTGGTAATCAGGGGCAGGAACACGCCCAGCGCCTTATACAGGGCGGGGACGGACTTCTTCAGGAACATCTCCACCACCTGCACGATGGAGGCGATGGCCAGAATGAACACCACCGTCTGCATATATTCCAGATCCAGGGCAATGAGAATCAGGTTGATGCCGTAGCAGGCGGCAGAGGCCAGGGCCATGACGAAGGTAACGGCCATGCCCATGCCCAGGGCGGTGTCGATCTTCTTGGACACGCCCATGAAGGGGCAGATGCCGTAGAACTTCACCAGGATGAAGTTCTGGGTCAGCAGAGCGCTGATGAGAATACCCAAAATGGCTTCCATTATCTCGCAGCCTCCTTCTTCTTATTCTTCATTTCCAGGTGCTTCATCAGCCACTGGGAGCCGGCGATGACGAAGCCCAGGGTCAAAAAGCCGCCCACGGGCATAATCAGCTGCATGGCGGGGAACTGGGCGGGGATGATGCGGATGCCCTCGCCATTGTTCAGCAGGCCGCCGCCGAAGGTGCCGCTGCCCAGCAGTTCCCGGACCACGCACATGATCACCAGGGCGATGGTGTAGCCGATGCCCTGGCAGATGCCGTCCACTGCGGAGGCCAGCACCGTATTCTTGGAGGCAAAGCCCTCGGCCCGGCCCAGGATGATGCAGTTGACCACGATCAGGGGGATGAACACACCCAGGCTCTCACTCAGGGCGGGGATAAAGGCTTTCAGCAGCAGATCCACCACGGTGACGAAGCCGGCGATGATGGTGATGTAGGCGGCAATCCGGATCTGAGAGGGGATGAAGTGCCGCAGAGCGGAGATGAGAATGTTGGAACAGGTGAGGATAATGGTCACCGCCAGACCCATGCCGATGCCGTTGAACAGGCTGGTGGTAATGGCCAGGGTGGAGCACATGCCCAGCAGCTGGACGGTAACCGGGTTCTTGGTCAGCAGACCTTCATTAAATTGCTTCTTGAAATTCATCGGTCATACCTCCTGTTAACCCAGATTGGCGGCGCAGGCCAGGGCGGCGTTGACGCCGGTGCAGACAGCCCGGGAGGTGATGGTGGCGCCGGTGAGGGAGTCCACCTCGCCGCCGTCCTTGGTGACGGAGACGCTGCCGCTCATGCCCACGAACTGACCCCGGAAGCTTTCGCCGGCGCTGGTGGAAGCAGCGGCCACAGCGCCCAGACCGGAGGTCTCGGTGTGGGAGACGATGGAGATGCCCAGCACCTTGCCGTCGTGGTCCACGCCCACCATCATGGTGATGGTGTTGTCAAAGCCGGCGGGGGTGACCTCAAAGGCATAGCCGTTGGCGCCGGAATAGACGTTGGTCACCAGGCCGGTGTCGTCGGTATAGTCGGTGATCTGGGTGTCGAAGCCGCCGGGCAGCACGGTCTCAATGGCCTGCTGGGTCTTTTCCGCGTTGAGCTGTTCGATTTTCGGCGCGGTGATGGAGTTCACACCGGCCAGTGCCACGGCCACCACTGCGGTAATGACCAGCAGGGTCAGGGCCAGGCGGAGAATGTAAGCGACGTTGGATTGGGTTTTCATCACTTTGCCGCCTCCTTCTTGGGAGCGCCGAACTTCACCGGACGGCCGATGCGGTCCAGGAGCACAACGCAGCAGTTCATAACCAGAATGGCGTAGGACACACCCTCGTTGTAGCCGCCGAAGTAGCGGATCAGGATGGTCAGCACGCCGCAGCCGATGCCGTAGACGATCTGGCCCAGCTTGGTCACCGGGGAGGTGACGTAGTCCGTGGCCATGAAGATGGCGCCCAGCATCAGGCCGCCGCCGAAGAGCTGAGCGGCGGTCCAGGCAATGCGGTCATTGCCCAGGGGGAACAGGAAGGCCAGCACAGCCACGGTGCCCATGTAGGCCAGGGGAATCCGGGCGGTGATCACGTTCCGGTAGAGCAGATACACAAAGCCGATGAGCAGCAGCAGGGCGGAGGTCTCGCCCAGGCAGCCGCCTACATTGCCGAAGAACAGGTCGGCGATGGAGGCATCGGGCATCAGACCCTGGTGCATGTTGGCCAGGGGGGTAGCGGCGGTGACGGCGTCGGCGGAGGAGATCAGCCCGGCGGCGTTCTCAAAGCCCACCTTCACCCAGGTGCTCATCAGCACCGGCCAGCTGAACAGGAAGGCACGGCCGGCCAGAGCGGGGTTGACAATGTTGTGGCCCAGACCGCCGAAGAGCATCTTCACCAGCACGATGGCGAACAGGTCGCCCAGAATGATGGTCCAGTAGGGGATGGTCACAGGGCAGACATAGGCCAGCAGCACACCGGTGACGCAGGCGGACAGGTCATAGATCTTGCAGTGCTTGTGGGTCAGCCTGCAGTAGGCCCACTCGAAGAATACACAGGCGCACACGCTGACCAGGGTCACCGTCAGGGCCCGGAAGCCGAAGAAGTAAATGCTTCCCAGCAGGGCCGGAGCCAGGGCGATGAGCACGTCCCGCATGATGGTCTGGGTGGTGATGGGGGAATGGGCGTGGGGAGAGCTGGAAATCGTCAGCTCATAAAAGTATTTCATCTGTGCCATAAGATTTCCGCCTCCTTACTTTTTGGCTGCCGCGGCAGCGTTGCGGATCAGCTGCTTGGCCACCTTGAAGCCAAGCACCAGGGGAACGCTGGCGGGGCAGGTATAGGCGCAGCAGCCGCACTCGATGCAGTCCATCACGTTGTTGGCCTTCATTTCCTCCACGTCGTTGGACTGGAGAGCCTTGTACATCAGCACCGGCATCAGCTTCATGGGGCAGGCATCGATGCACTTGCCGCAGCGCAGGCACCGGGGGTCCTCCACGGCGAACTCGTTCTTTTTGCCCAGCACGGTAACGGCATTCACGCCCTTGATTACCGGCACGGCCAGGTCATACTGGGCCGCGCCCATCATGGGGCCGCCGGAGAGAACCTTGTAGGGATTCTCGGAGTGGCCGCAGGCGTTGACCAGATCGTTGAAGCTGGTGCCGATGGGAACCATCAGGTTCTTGGGCTCCATGACCACGTCGCCGGACACGGTAACTACCCGGGAAATCAGGGGCATACCGTCGTAAACCGCATCGTGGATGGCTTTGCAGGTGGCTGCGTTGAACACGGCGCAGCCAACGGCGGCGGGCAGTCCGCCGGAGGGAACCGCCCGGCCGGTGATGGCGTAGATCAGCTGCTTTTCCGCGCCCTGGGGGTACTTGGCAGGCAGCACGTCCACGATCACGCCGTCGGAGGCGGCCAGATGGGCCTTCAGTGCCTTTACCGCCTCGGGCTTGTTGTCCTCAATGCCGATGTGGCCTTCCTTCAGACCGAAAATCCGCATCAGAACCTTCAGACCGGAGATCACCTTCTCCGGCATCTCCCGGCACAGCCGGTCGTCGGAGGTTATGTAGGGCTCACACTCACCGGCGTTGACGATAATGGTATCCACCTTGCCCAGGCCGCTGGAGATTTTGGCGTGGGTGGGGAAGGTAGCGCCGCCCATGCCAACCACGCCGCACTCCCGGATGATATCGATGAGCTGCTCGTTGGTAAGCGCGTCTACCGCTTCCTGAGTCCGGCCCTGAATGTCCGGGCACAGGGTGTACTGGTGGTCGTTTTCGATGACCACGCTCATGACGGTGGTGCCGCTGGTGTGGGGACGGGCCTCTACCGCCTTCACCTTACCGGAAACGGAAGCGTGAACGGGAACACACAGGCCCTGATTGTCACCGATCTTCTGACCCATGGTGACCAGATCCCCTTTTTTGACCAGGGGCTTGCAGGGGGCGCCGATATGCTGGGACATGGGAATGACAACCACATCCGGGGCGGGGAAGGGCTGAATCTCCTTGTCGCAAGCGTACCACTTATTTTCTTTGGGATGGACCCCTCCGAAAAAAGAAAACGCCATATTACTTCACCTCTTTCAAAATTCGCGGAAAAGACCGCAGGATTACAAATCTAATGATAACGCACAATTCACAATTTGTCCACCAATTTTTATTAAAGATTGCCAAATACCATATATTAGATATATTTGTTTCGATACAAAAAGACGGAAAAGAAAATTTCAGCGCCGGAAATGCCCGGCGCTGAAACAAATCTGAAAAAATCAGGAGGGATTGGGGCGGGAGGAGGGCATCAGCCGGTCCAGTTCCCCATCCATCCAGCGGTACAGCTCCAGGGCGGCAATGCCCAAGGGAACCCACATGGCGGTAAAGGCGGGACAGATGTGGCCCAGCACGTTTCCCGGCTGATCCCGGTAGTCCCACACCTGATACTCCCGATTAAACAGCAGGCCGGTGGTCAGTTCCACGGCGGTGATGATTCCGGCGCCGCAGCCTGCCTGAAGAGCGGGGGGAAGACGGCGGCGGCCCAGCTGGCCCAGCAGCACATAGCACAGCCCTCCGGCGCCGAACATACTGATGTGGCTGCGCCGCCGGTAGAGCAGTTCCAGGGCCACATAGGCGGAGCCGCCCACACAGAATTGGGTCATGGTTTTCACAAATTGCATCCAAAGTCACCTCAAAAACAGCATGCCCAAAATTTTTCCAAAAAAACCGGAAACTTTCTCTTGACAAACGGAGGGGATTTGCGTATAATAACAAAGCTGAATTTCGGAACTTCCGGAGTTCGTGACCACCCATGGCGGCATAACTCAGTTGGTAGAGTAGCCGGTTCATACCCGGTATGTCATCTGTTCGAATCAGATTGCCGCTACCAGGCCCGTTGGTCAAGCGGTTAAGACACCGCCCTTTCACGGCGGTAACATGGGTTCGATTCCCGTACGGGTCACCAAAAAAGTTCCGACGCTTTGGCGTCGGAATTTTTTTGTATCAGAACCCGTACGGGAATCGCCGGGCAGGGCCCGGAGCCGGTAAGACCGGCGACTAATTCGTTACGAAGTTAGATAGAAGTCCAAAACTCCTGCTCGGTAACGCAGTACGATGCAACAAAATCCTCCCGGCAGCAGAGCCGGGGGCTCTGCGTTACCAACCGCTCAGAAGACCCAAATATCCCCTCGGTATCGTTACCGGGCAGAAATCCCGGGAAACCTCTGGTGTCCGTGGCGCAAAGGCTGTCGGCCCAGCCGACCTGGTAGCATGTTTTCCAGGTCGTGGGAGATTCCCCCCAGACAGGACCCGACAGGGGAGAAACCCCACCAAATGAGGTGGGGAGCGGAGCCTTCCCGGGGTCACCAGAAAAGTTCCGACACAGACGTGTCGGAACTTTTTTGATGAGACAGCGGAGAATCCACTTGTGATGACCTCTGACCTGCAAAGAGCCCCACGCAAAAGCGTGGGGCTCTTTCGTATTTTCAACAAGGTCTTGCAAAAGCTGTGGAAAACGTTCCGAATCATTTGTTTTATCGTGTCAGTTTTCGATGGCGAATTCCTTTTTGTATTTGGTAATCAATTCCTGAAACGCTGGATGAGGGCGCAGAAACGCATATTC
>DVKV01000026.1 GCA_018715835.1 Candidatus Faecousia intestinavium
TGTCACCTCCTGGGAAGTATCCCCGGATGTTGCTTTTTTATTCCGAAACTGGTATAATAAAGTACTCTTATTTCAGGAGGCAGCTATGAGCAGAATTCAGCGTATTGAAAAGCAGACCGACAACCGGTTTCTGAATCTATACGAACTTCAGGCCGTCCGGCGCAGCGGCCGGGTATCACCCTATTATGTAGCCTCCCGCGCCACGGACAGCACCCAGCTCAAAGCCGTTACCGGGGTCAACAAGCCTGACGGCGTGATCCTGTACGGGGTATACGGAGAAAAGAAGGACCGGGTCGTGCTGGTCCGGCAGTTCCGATATCCGCTGGGGGATTATGTCTATGAATTTCCCGCCGGGCTGGTGGAGCCAGGGGAAGAGATTCTCCAGGCAGGGATCCGGGAAATGTACGAGGAAACCGGCCTGAATTTTACCCCCAAGGAGGGCGGAAGCTATTCCCGTCCCTTCTTTACCACCATCGGCATGACCGACGAAAGCTGCGCCACAGTCTTTGGCTACTGCAGCGGCGAGGCCACCAATGTGCATCAGGAGGAATCCGAAGACATTCAGGTGGTGTTGGCAGACCGTGAAGAGTGCCGCCGGATTCTGAAGGAAGAACACGTGGCCATCATGTGCGCCTATATGCTGATGCATTTCATTGCGTCGGATGGGGATCCTCTGGCCTTTCTGGATGCGTAATCTCTCATTGTTATCAAAGAAGGAGTCTTTTCATGTCTCATACCATTGCGGCAATATCCACCGGCAGTCAGGTCAGCGCCATCGGCATCCTCCGGCTGTCCGGCGATGACTGCATCGAAGTTGCTGACCGGGTTTTCTCTCTGCAAAGCGGAAAATCCCTTCAGGCTGTTCCGGATCGGAAACTGATGCTGGGGGTTCTGCGGGACAAGCAGGGGCGAATGATCGACCAATGTATGGTAGTGGTCAGCCGGAACCCCCACAGTTACACCGGCGAGGACACGGTGGAATTTCATTGTCACGGTTCCCCTGCCGTTTTGGCTGCAGGACTGGAATCCCTGTATGCTGCCGGGGCGCTGCCCGCCAAACGGGGCGAGTTTACCAAGCGGGCCTTTCTCAACGGCAAACTGGATCTGACCCAGGCGGAGGCTGTGATCGATCTGATCGAAGCAGACACTGCCGATGCCGCTGCCAACGCCGCCGGTCAGGTTGGCGGTATGCTGCAAAAGAAGCTGGCCCCTATTTATGATGACCTGACCAATCTTTGCAGCCACTTTCACGCCGTGCTGGATTATCCCGATGAGGATATTGAGGATTTTGCCCTGTCTTCCTATACTTCTTCCCTTCGGGCAGACGCAAAGGGGCTGTATGCCATTCTGAAAACCTACTCCCAGGGGCGGATTCTCCGTCAGGGTGTGGCCGCCGCCATTGTGGGCAAGCCCAACGTGGGCAAATCCAGCCTGCTCAATGCTCTGGCGGGCTATGACCGGGTGATTGTCACCGACATTCCCGGCACCACCCGGGACACCGTGGAGGAGAGCGTCATGCTGGGTTCCACCCGGCTTCGGCTGATCGACACCGCCGGAATCCGGGAGACCACGGACACCGTGGAAGCCATGGGCGTTCAGCGTTCCCGGGAGGCAGTGGACAACGCCGACCTGGTGCTGTTCGTCTGCGACGGCTCCACGCCCCTGGACGACGAGGATCAGGCCATCATCGATCTGTGTCTGGATCATGAGAACGCCATCGCCCTGATCAACAAATCCGACCTAGGCAGTCAGGTGGACCCCAGTGATCTGCCCTTTATGGCGGTGATTTCGGTGTGTGCCAAAACCGGACAGGGACTGGATCAGCTGGCGGACATGGTAGATGCCATGTTTGAAGGTCAGGCTCCCTGCGACGGCTCCATTCTCACCAACGCCCGCCAATATGATGCCTGCCGCCGGGCCTATGAGGCCATGCTCCGGTGCCTCCAGGGACTGCAGTTGGGCCAGACGCCCGATGCCGTTCTTCTGGATGCCGAAGAGGCAATGGAGGCCATGGGCGAGGTCACCGGGGCCACCGTCCGGGAAGACATCACCAATCGCATCTTTGAGCGCTTCTGCGTAGGAAAATAATCAGATAAAGAAGGAACACCATGATTTATTTAGACAATTCGGCCACAACGAAACCCTGTCCCCAGGCGGTGGAGGCAGTTGCGGACGCAATGACCCGCCGTTGGGGCAACCCCAGTGCCCTGTACAGCTTCGGACTGGATACCGCCCATACCCTGCGGGTTGCACGGTGCCAGGTTGCAGCTGCCCTGGGTGGAGAACCGGATCGGATTTTCTTTACCTCCGGCGGAACAGAGGCGGACAACTGGGCCATTTTCGGCACCGTGAAGCGCATGGGCAAGCGTGGAAAGCACATCATCACCACTTCCATCGAGCACCACGCCATTTTGAACTGCATGAAGGAGCTGGAAAGTCAGGGCTTTGACGTCACCTATCTTGCCCCGGACGCCCAGGGCCGGATCTCCCTGGAGGCCTTGAAGGATGCTTTGCGCAAAGACACCATTCTGGTTTCCATTATGATGGTGAACAACGAGGTTGGCTCCGTCATGCCCATCAGCGCCATGGCAAAACTGACCCACAAGGTCTGTCCCGATGCCATCTTCCATACCGATGCTGTGCAGGGCTTTTTGAAGGTTCCTTTCGCCGCCAAGAGTCTGGGTGCGGATCTGATCTCCGTCTCCTCCCATAAGATTCATGGCCCCAAAGGCGTGGGGGCGCTGTATATCTCCCCCCGGCTGAAGTCCTTCCCGCCCCTTCTGCTGGGCGGCGGACAGGAAAATGGATTGCGCAGCGGTACAGAGGGTACCCCGGGGATTTTTGGCTTTGCCGCCGCCTGTGGGGCTGTGAACGCCACATTCCGGGAAGATACCGCCCGTGAAAAGGAGCTGCTGGAAAACCTTGTACACTCCCTGAGCGCTCTGGATGGGGTAGAAATCAACGGATGTCATGACGCGCCCCACATCCTCAGCATTTCCATCCCCGGAGTTCCCACTCAGAATTCCCTCAATCTGCTCCAGGATGCGGGAATCTGCGTCAGCGCGGGAAGTGCCTGCGCCAAGGGACACCGGAGCCATGTTCTTTCCGCTATGGGTCTTTCCCCCCAGCGGATCGACAGTTCCTTCCGGATCTCCCTGTGCCGGGACACCACCGCCGAGGAAGTGGAGACGCTGGTGAACGTCATTCAAAAGGAGATTTTACCCCGGGCACGATGAAATTTTCACAATTCCGTCTTTCGTTATCCTAGCGCCGATTGTTAAAATCGGCGTTTTTTCTTTGTTTTTGCAACTGCAGGAGAAAAAAATTGCATTTCCCTCTTGTAATTCTCTTCCACTTCTGGTAGAATCGTACACATCCCAAATTAATAAGCAACGGAGGATCGATATGAGCTATGTAGACGAAACCCTCGAACGGGTCAAAAAGCAGAACCCCGACCAGCCAGAATTCAACCAGGCCGTTTATGAAGTCCTGGAGTCCCTGCGGGTTGTCATTGAGAAGAATGAAGATGCCTATCGGCGCAATGCTCTGCTGGAGCGGCTGACCACCCCCGAGCGGGCTGTCATGTTCCGGGTGCCCTGGGTGGATGACAAAGGCCAGGTTCAGGTGAACACCGGTTACCGGGTTCAATTCAACAGCGCCATCGGTCCTTATAAGGGCGGTCTTCGCTTCCACCCCAGTGTGAACCTGAGCGTCATCAAGTTCCTGGGCTTTGAGCAGGTGTTCAAGAACTCCCTCACCGGTCTGCCCATTGGCGGCGGCAAGGGCGGCAGCGACTTCGATCCCAAGGGCAAGTCTGACCGGGAAGTGATGGCCTTCTGCCAAAGCTTCATGACCGAGCTGTACAAGTATATTGGCGCCGATACCGACGTGCCCGCCGGCGACATCGGCGTGGGTGGCCGGGAAATCGGATATCTGTTCGGCCAGTATAAGCGCATCCGAAACCTGTACGAAGGTGTTCTCACCGGTAAGGGATTGACCTACGGCGGTTCCCTGGCCAGAACCCAGGCCACCGGCTACGGCCTGCTGTATCTGACTGAGGAGATGCTCAAGTGCAACGGCAAGTCTCTGGAAGGCAAGACCGTGGTTGTTTCCGGTGCCGGCAACGTGGCCACCTATGCCATTGAAAAGGCATGGCAGCTGGGCGCCAAGCCCGTGACCTGCTCCGACTCCACCGGCTGGATCTACGACGCCGAAGGCATTGATGTGGCCCTGCTGAAGGAAGTCAAGGAAGTCAAGCGTGCCCGTCTCACCGAGTATGCCAAGGCCCGTCCCAGCGCCGTCTACCACGAGGGCAAGGGCGTGTGGAGTGTAAAGTGCGATGTGGCTCTGCCCTGCGCCACCCAGAATGAACTGCTGCTGGACGATGCAAAGGCCCTGGTAGCCAACGGCTGCTTTGCCGTGGCTGAGGGTGCCAATATGCCTACCTCTCTGGATGCCACTGCATATCTGCAGGAACACGGCGTGCTGTTCTGCCCCGGCAAGGCCTCCAACGCCGGCGGTGTTGCCACCTCCGCCCTGGAAATGACGCAGAACTCTCAGCGTCTGAGCTGGACCTTTGAGGAAGTGGATGCCAAGCTGAAGGACATCATGGTCAACATCTTCCACAACCTGGATGCCGCAGCCAAAGAATACGGCATGGAGGGCAATTACGTTGCCGGTGCCAACATTGCCGGCTTCCTGAAGGTCGCAAACGCCATGGATGCCCAGGGCATTGTGTGATTCTCTCCCTTTATATTGTCTACCCGGAACTGTTTTTACAGTTCCGGGTATTTTTTTGTTTTTTCAGGGAGCTATCGTTTCATTCAAAACATC
>DVKV01000027.1 GCA_018715835.1 Candidatus Faecousia intestinavium
GCAGCGAACTTTTGTATTCTAGCACATCTTTCGAAGTTTGTCAAGAGCTTTTTCGATCTTTTTCAAACTTTTTTGTTGTGCTGTTTGCTGTCCTCCGGTCGTTTGCGTCCCTCATCGGACAGCTTGCATACTATAACACCTGGCAACCCATTTGTCAAGCGCTTTTTAACAATTTTCTCCATTTTCTTTTGTGTACTTTCACTAACGACAGATGGCTGTATTTGGCAGACAATTCCCTCAATCCCGGCTGGAAAGGCCGTTGCTGATCTCCATCAGAGCGTCTCCGGCGTCATAGCTGCTCTCTTCCCGCAGCGCCAGGTCCCCCAGGCTTACCATGCCGCACAGCTTCCCATTCTCCACCACCGGCAGCCGCCGGACCTGTCTGCTTCCCATGAGCCCAGCTGCCACTGACGCCTCCATATCCGGACCGGCCGTGATCACATTGGCAGTCATCACCTCCCGGACCGTGGTCGCGCCGGGAGAGCGCCCCGCTGCCAGGCACCGGGTTACAATATCCCGGTCGGTCACCAGCCCACACATCCGCCCATCCCCGCCGCAGACCGGCAACGCGCCAATGTTGTACCGGGTCAGGGTTCGGGCCGCCACCGCCACGGTTTCCTCCGGGTGAATCCGGATCACCGGATTGGTCATCACATCTCGCAGTTTCATTTTGCTGCCTCCTTTTGGGAAAGTATGGACAGCTTCTTCTTTCCTTATACAAACGCAGCCGCTTGGGAGCACTCCCAAGCGGCTGCGGTCTTCCTTATTATATATAATGAAGCGTCTTATCCCTGGATCAGCAGTTCTGCGATCTGGATGGCGTTGGTGGCAGCGCCCTTGCGGACCTGGTCGCCGCAGCACCACAGGCACACACCGTTGTCGTCAGTCAGGTCGGGGCGAATCCGGCCCACAAAGACGATGTCCTGGTCGGAGGTATCCAAAGGCATGGGATACTGCTTGCTGGCCAGATCGTCCACCAGCTTGCAGCCGGGGGCCTTGGCAATGGCCTGACGGACCTGCTCCACGGTGACGGGCACGTCAAAGTGGCAGCTGACGGAAATGGAATGGCTGCGGACCACCGGCACCCGGACACAGGTGCAGCTGACCTTCAGCTCCGGCAGGTGCATGATCTTCCGGCCTTCGTTCTGCATCTTCATCTCTTCGCTGGTGTAGCCCTCAAACTGCTCGCCGCCGATCTGGGGAATCAGGTTGAAGGCGATCTGGTGAGAGAACACCTTGGGCTCATAGGTCTTGCCCTCCCGCAGGGCGTCCACCTCCGCCATCAGCTCAATGGGGCCGCCGGCACCGGCGCCGGAAACCGCCTGGTAAGTAGATGCCGTCATGGACCGGATTGGAGAAATGGCGTTCAGGGCGTTCACCGCGGTGACGGTGATGATGGTGGAGCAGTTGGGGTTGGAGATAATGCCCTGGTGGTTCTTTACATCCTCCGGGTTGACCTCAGGAACGATCAGGGGCACCTTGGGGTCCAGGCGGAAGGCGGAGGAATTGTCCACGAACACAGCCCCGGACTTCACAATGTCAGGGGCAAACTTCTTGGCGATGTCATTTTCCGCTGCGCCCAGCACAATGTCCACTCCGGCGAAGGCGGTTTCGGTGGCCTCCTGAATGGTCACATCCTCGCCCCGGAAGCGGACGGTCTTGCCTGCGCTCCGGGCAGAGGCCAGCGGCACCAGCTTCCCCACAGGGAAATTCCGCTCCTGGAGAATCTTGATCATTTCCTGGCCCACGGCACCGGTGGCGCCCAGAACGGCTACGGTATAGGTTTTCATGGTGATTCCTCCCGATTATTTGGTGATGAAGCTGTTATACAGCACCCGGATGGCGTCCTTGAAGTCCTTGTTGTCCACGCCGAAGATGATGTTCAGTTCGTCCGGGCCTTGGTTGATCATACGGATGTTGATGCCGGATTCGCCCAGCGCAGCGAAGATCTTGCCGGAAATACCGGGACGGAAGGCCATCTTCCGGCCCACGGCGGCAACCACGGCGATCTGGTGGTGCACATCCAGAGTGTCCGGCTCCGCTTCCTTCTTGATTTCCGCCATGATGGTGTAAAGATCCTTCTCCACAGCGGCGGTGGGCAGTACCACGGAGACGTTGTCAATGCCGTTGGGCACATAATCCACGCTGATGTTGTGCCGCTCCAGCACAGAAAGCACCCGGCGCAGCACGCCCACCTGGTTGCTCATGCCCCGCTTGGACAGGGAGATAATGGAAAAATCCTTCTTGCCGGTAATGCCGGTGATGAACCGGTCCGGGTCATGGTCTCCCTCAAAAGAGGCCTGAATCATGGTGCCGGGGGCCTCGGGGTCGTTGGTGTTGCGGATGTTCACGGGAATGTTCTTCTCCCGCACCGGGAAGATGGAATCTTCGTGGAGCACCTGAGCGCCGGAGTAACTCAGCTCCCGCAGCTCGTCATAGGTCACCTCGGGGATGGCCTGGGGATTATCCACAATCCGGGGGTCCGCCATGAGAATGCCGGACACATCCGTCCAGTTTTCGTACACGTCCGCATCCAGAGCCGCCGCCGCCAGGGCGCCGGTGATATCGCTGCCGCCCCGGGAGAAGGTGTGGATGGTTCCGTCGGGCATGGAGCCGTAGAAGCCGGGAATCACCGCGCCGTAACCCTCCAGCACATGGTAGCGCAGGGCCTCGTAAGTCTCCTCCTGGTTCACCGTGCCGTCCATGTTGAACTTTACCCAGTCGGCGGCGTCCACGAACTGGAAGCCCAGGTAAGCCGCCATCAGCTTGGCAGAGAAGTACTCGCCCCGGCTGACCAGCTCATCCCGGCCGATGGACTTGGCGTCCAGCCGTCTTTTCAGCTCCAGCAGTTCCGGCTCCAGCCGCAGATCCAGGCCCAGTTCGTCCCGGATATCCAGGTAGCGGGAGGCGATCATGTCAAAAATCCCGCTGCAGTCCACACCGTATTCCACGTGGGCGTGGCACAGGTAGAGCAGATCCGTCAGCTTGTGGTCCTCGCTGAAGCGCTTGCCGGCGGCGGAAACCACCACCACCTTCCGCTCCGGGTCCGCCATCAGGATATCCCGGATCTTGCGGTACTGACCGGCGTCCGCCATGGAGGAACCGCCGAATTTCACAACTTTCATATCAAAATCCTCTCTTCGTCTGGATAGTGGGAAATGTTATGCTTCCACTCCGGCGATGAACGCCTGGGGATTGGCTTTGCGCCAGGCGTGCATCCGGGCAACGGAAACGGGAGCCGTGATCACGGCGCTGCCCCAGACTTCCTCTGCCGGCTCGGTCCAGCCTCCCCGGACATAGTAACGCATGGTCTGTGCGTTTCCTGCCTTGGTCACAGGGCCGTAGGGGGCATAGAAGCCCTTGCCGGCGGCCACGTCGATCAGGTCTTCCACCACATTGTATGCGGTGGGATACCGGCCGGCGCCCTGGCCGTAGAAGCTCATCCGCTCGGAAGTTTTTCCCAGGAAGGTAATCAGGTTATAGTTCAGGGGCACCGCCGCCTCGGGAGATCCCTGGGGCACCAGGGTGGGCTGAACGTAGGCGTCGAAGCCGCCGTCTGTCCGCCGGGCCTTGGACATGAGCTTGCACACCAGGCCGTGGGCGGCAAAATTGGCCACGTCTTCGGCGGTGATGCCGGCAATGCCTGCCACGGGGATGCTTTCCTTATCAAAAGTCACCCCGAAGGCCACGTTGGCGGAGAGAATCAGCTTGTGCCAGGTGTCAATGCCCTCCACATCGGTGGCCGGGTTTGCCTCGGCATAGCCCAGGCTCTGGGCCTGTTTCAGGGCCTGAGCGTAATCCATGCCCAGACGGGTCATATGATCCAGGATATAGTTGCAGGTGCCGTTCATGATGCCCCCCACCTGCTCGATGGTCTGGGCCCGGCGGGAACGCTCCAGCTCACTGAGCCAGCCGATGCCGCCACCTACCGCAGCGGTGCAGCGCAGCTTCACGCCCATCTGCTCCGCCAGGGGCACCAGTTCGTCATAATAGGTGCAGACCAGAGCCTTGTTGGAGGTGACATAATTCTTCCCGGCCTTCAGCGCCGCCACCGCAAACTCGTGAGACGGATGCAGGCCGCCCATGGCTTCCACCACCGTGTCAATGTCGTTGTCGTTCAGGATTTCGGCGAAATCCTTCACCGCTTCCGCATCGCTCAGGGAGATATCCTCCAGGCACAGCACCTTGCGCACCTGCATATCCTCCCGGGATGCGGCGATCTCATAGACACCCCGGCCAACCACGCCGAAGCCCAGCAATCCGATCTTCATAAACATCCTCCGTTATGTACGAAATAAAAACAGTTGTTCCCGGCTCGAAAACACTTGCTTTTTTACGAAAAACAGTATATCATATACCTGCTAAAATTTCAACTACACCAAAAAGCCAAGGATTCGCCTGGATTTTTCGTCTTTTTGTGCAATTAGTAGAAAGAAAACACGGTTTCAGGAGGTTAATATGCTGTACCATTCCACCCGCTGCAATACCCTCACCGCGGACAGCGCCCAGGCCGTTCTGGAGGGCCTTGCCCCCGACGGCGGACTGTACCTGCCGGAAAAAATCCCCGCCTTTGACTGGAAAGCCTGCCTTACCGGTTCCAGCCAGGATATGTCCGCCATGATTCTGTCCGCGCTGCTGCCGGACATCCCCGAAATGAAGACCCTGGTCCACCGGGCCTACACCGGAAAATTTGAAACCGAGGACCTGACCCCCCTGGTTCCCGTGGGGGATTTCTCCGTGCTGGAGCTGTTCCGGGGACCCACGTCTGCCTTCAAGGATGTGGCGCTGTCCATGCTGCCCCAGCTGCTCACCGCCGCCAAGACGGAGAAGGGCGTAAAAGAGGACATTCTCATTCTTACCGCCACCTCCGGCGACACCGGCAAGGCCGCCCTGGAGGGCTTCCGGGATGTGCCGGGGGTCCGGATCTGCGTGTTCTACCCAGACGGAGGCGTCTCCCAGGTCCAGCGGGCCCAGATGGTCACCCAGGAGGGAAAGAATGTCTATGTCTGCGCCGTGAAGGGCAACTTTGACGACGCCCAGACCGGGGTGAAGAACATCTTCGCCGCCTGTCAGGGCAAAGATCTGCCCTATCGGCTGTCCTCCGCCAACTCCATCAACATCGGCCGGCTGGCCCCCCAGGTGATGTACTATTTCCGCTCCTACCGGGATCTGCTGGATGCCGGAAAGATCACCCTGGGCCAGGAGGTCAACTTCTCCGTGCCCACCGGAAACTTCGGCGACATTCTGGCGGGTTACCTGGCCAAGCTGCTGGGCCTGCCGGTGGGAATGCTGATCTGCGCTTCCAACGCCAACAATGTGCTCACCGACTTCATCCGCACCGGCACCTACAACCGGCTGCGCCCCCTGCTGAAGACCACCTCCCCCTCCATGGACATTCTGGTGTCCTCCAATCTGGAGCGGCTGCTGTATCTGCTGAGCCAGGATACCGCTCTGGTGGCCGATCTCATGGGCAAGCTGAATAAGGAAGGGTCCTACACCGTCCCCGGCGAACTGCTGGAGAAAATCCAGGCCCAGTTCTGGGCGGCCTACTGCGACGACGCCCGGGCTTCGGAAATCATCGGAAAGGTTTACCATAATCTCGGCTATCTGTGCGACCCCCACACCGCCTCCGGCTGGGCCGCCGCGGAGGATTATGTAAATGAAACCGGGGACAATCGCCCCATGGTGGTGCTGTCCACCGCCTCTCCCTACAAGTTCCCGGCGGCGGTGCTGGAAGCCATCGGCGGCGACCTCAGCGGCACCGAATTCCAGCAGATGCACCGGCTGGAGACCATCACCGGCGTGCCCATCCCCAAGAACCTGAGCAGCCTGGAAGGCAAGGCCGAACTCCACACCGGCGTCATTGAGAAGGACGCCATGCTGGAGTATGTTCTGAATCTGTAACCCTTCGGAGAAAGAGAGAATATGAAACGAGTAACCATCCGTGTACCCGCCACCACCGCCAACCTGGGCCCGGGGTTTGACGCCTTCGGCTGCGCCCTGAGCCTGTATACCGACGTGACCTTTGAAGAAACCGACGCCGGTCTGGAGATCACCGGATGCGACGAGGAGTTCTCCGGCCCGGACAATCTGGCCTACACCTCTTACTGCGCCGTGCTGAACACCATGAGTGAGGAAGTCCGGGGAGTGAAAATCCACATCGACGCCCACATCCCCATCTGTCGGGGTCTGGGCTCCTCCGCCGCCCTGCTGGTGGCGGGAGCCATGGGGGCCAACGTGCTGCGGGGAAACAAACTGTCCACCCAGGGCCTGCTGAACATCACCAACGCCATGGAAGGCCACCCGGACAATCTGGCCCCGGCCTTCCACGGGGGGCTCACCGCCTCCATGGTGGACGGAGGTCTGCCGGTGTGCGTCAGCTTCCCCCTGCACCCGGACTGGGAGTTTCTGGCCCTGGTGCCGGACTTCAACCTGCCCACCTCCCTGGCCCGGAGCGTACTGCCGGAGCAGATCAACCGGGCGGATGCCATTTACAACGTCTCCCACGGCGCTCTGGTGCTGAAAGCCCTGGAGCTGGGGGATGAAAAGCTGCTGCGCACCGCCATGCAGGACCGGCTGCACCAGAACTACCGGAAGAAACTGATTCCAGACTATGAGAAAATCGAGGCTCTGGTGCGCACCACCGGCGCGGCCTTCTGTCTCAGCGGTGCCGGCCCCACCCTGCTGTGCATTACCCAGGACCCCCATCTGGAAGAAAAGCTGGGCAAGAAGCTGGATTCCATCACCCAGCACTCCTGGCAGATGCTCCCCCTGCACGTGGAATTCCAGGGCGCCCATGTGATTGAACAGGAGTAAGGCCCCGGAATCCGGAATCAAATCGTTTTCTGCGTTTTCATGAAGAAAGGAAGCCTTGTTATGCTGCAATACCGCTACGATACCCAGCTGCTGATTGAGGGCAATGGTCTGGACGAAGATGCCATCAACGACTATTTTGTCCAGAATCTCCCCGGCGACTGTCTGCTGGCTGTGGGCGACGAAGATCTGATTAAAATTCACTTCCACACCAACGAGCCCTGGAAAGTGCTGGAATACTGCGCCTCCCTGGGAGAAATCCACGACATTGTGGTGGAGGACATGGACCGTCAGGCCCGGGGGCTAAGAGGATAGCTGTATATAGCAAAAGCAATCGCCCGGAAGGCTGTGCCTTCCGGGCGATTGCTTATTCAAAACGTCACTTCTCCGTCATGGACCAGCAAGGATGCAGACTGCCCCCACCATTGCCATCACTTCCCGCACCTGAGATGCACCTTGTCCGTGCCATTTTCATTTTTGCAGCAGCGTTCGTCTGGTCCATCAAAATACAATGTTGTGTTCGCCGGTCAAAGCTGCATCATCTGCCATATGCATTCTTTCCACAGCGTTTCCCCTTCAGGACTCATCCCCGAGGTAAATCTTCACATCCTCATAAATGGGCTGGGTCACGTCAAACAAAGTGTTCGTATCCACCCGATACCACCGGGGATCAGAAACCCCCTCATGCAGCGTAGGCAGCGTCTGTCCCGGTTTCACCGCAAAGCACATCGCCGCCTCAGAGCCCATGGCCTCCACCGTAAAGTAAGGGTCCTGATCGATCCAGAAGCTGTCCAGAAAGGCGATTCTGCGGCTCATATAGTCCCGCAGAACTTCTACGCTCTCAGAATAGGTCTCCGTCAATTCATGCTTCCACCGAATTTCATTCAGTTTCGCCGCAGTGGAAATGTATTCGATATACCCATCCACCTTCTGTCCAAACACATCGTCCAGCAAGGGCCGGAACTCCCGGGCATACAGCTGCCGCACCAACTGCGCAAATTCTTCCTGCTGATACAGATAATAAAACCATGCAGCATCATCAAAATAGTAGAAAGCAGAACGCAGGGCAAACAGTTGATTTGGGTTGGACACTGTCGTCTTGAAAGGATTGCCCATGGTAATATCATAATCCCATGCCGGACCCGCCACAATTTTCCCTTCGGGATCCGCCCCATCCAGATAAAAATACTGGCTGACGAATCCGCCGTCCAGGTTGCCGAATATCTCCTCAATCAGCAATTTTCTGGCCCAGGAATCCCCATCGAGCAGGGTCTTCCAGCTTTTTCCGGATACCGGGTCCACCCCGTCCGAAGCCCGGATGGCCCGCTCTGCCGTATTCAGGAGATTCTCCAATTCCTGC
>DVKV01000028.1 GCA_018715835.1 Candidatus Faecousia intestinavium
GTAAAGTATGTTCCGCCAGGTACACGCCCCGGCGGAACATGGTTTTTAAATCACTTTACTCCCAACACTGGGAAAGAAGCTGCACTTTTTTGACACGCTCAAGCCGCCCCGGATTTCCGGGGCGGCTTCTGCATCGTATTCAAACTCCCAGCAGGGTCTTGGCAAACAGGAAATACACCAGCAGGCTCAGGGCATCCACAATGGTGGTGATGAAGGGGCTGGCCATCACCGCCGGGTCAAAGCCCAGGCGCTTGGCAAGCAAAGGCAGGGTGCAGCCCACAAATTTGGCAATCACCACCGTGACGCACAGGGTCAGGCTCACCACGCCTCCCACCAGCAGGCTGACACTGGCGTTGCCCATGAGCATCCGGTCCACCAGCAGAATCTTCACAAAGCACACCGCGGACAGGGCAATGCCGCACAGAATGGCGGTGCGGAATTCCTTCCACATGACCTTGAAGATATCTCCCAGCTTCAGCTCGTCCAGGCTCAGGGCACGGATGACGGTGACGGAAGACTGGGAGCCGCAGTTACCGCCGGTGTCCATCAGCATGGGGATGAAGGCAGTCAGGGCGGGCAGCAGACTCAGGGCGTCCTCAAAAGAGGTAATGATCATGCCTGTGAAGGTGGCCGACACCATCAGCAGCATCAGCCAGGGAATCCGGTGCTTGAACAGATCCACCGGGGTGCTCTTCAGATAGCTCTTTTCCGAAGGGGTCATAGCGGCCATGATTTCCATGTCCTCCGTGGCCTCTTCTTCCATAACGTCCATGGCGTCGTCGAAGGTGACGATGCCTACCATCCGGTTCTCCCCGTCCACCACCGGCAGAGCCAGGAAGCTGTACTTGTTGAACATGATGGCGACCTCTTCCTGGTCGGTCTGGGTGGTGACGTAGATCAGGTTGGTCTGCATGATGTCCTCAATGGGGGTTTCGTCGTCCTCCGCCAGCAGCAGATCCTTCACCGTCACCAGGCCGATCAGAGTCCGGTCCTTTTCCGTAACGTAGCAGGTATAGATGGTCTCCTTGTCCACACCCTGGCGGCGAATCCGCAGGATGGCCTCCCCCACCGTCATATGGGGACGCAGGGAGACATATTCCGTGGTCATGATGGAGCCTGCGGAATTCTCCGGGTAGCGCAGAATCTGATTGATGGAACTGCGCATCTCCGGGTCGGCGTGCTTCAGAATCCGCTTGACCACGTTGGCGGGCATCTCCTCCACCAGGTCGGCAGCGTCGTCCACATACAGCTCGTCCAGCACTTCCTTCAGCTCGTTGTCCGAGAACCCCCGGATCAGCAGCTCCTGGGCCTCCGGCTCCATTTCCACAAAGGTTTCCGCCGCCAGTTCCTTGGGCAGCAGACGGAACAGCAGCGGGATCTGCCGCTCCTCCAACCCGTCGAAAATTCCGGCGATGTCAATGGGATTCATGGTCACCAGAATGTCCCGCAGGGTTGCATACTTCTTCTCCTCCAGCATTGCCAGGAGGGCTTTTTCTACAATTTCAAACCGTTCTGCCATGATGGTCCTCCTTTATTTTCAGTCAAAAAGAGGCAATCACACGGGGCAAAAGTCAAACAAAGGCCCACCGGGTGGGCGTGTGTCTACTTCGGCCTGGTATGTTGCCGCTACCGCCAGCATCCATGGTGGTACCTCCTTTTCTATGTAGTCTGACCTGTGTTATTTTACCCAAAATTTCCATGGTTGTCAACCTTGACGCAGGGGGTTTTCCGGCGTAAAATTGAAGAAAGATTCGTGTAAAGTCTTTCCATATTTTTCCAGGAGGTATTGCCATGCTGCGTCTTGCCGAACCCGCCGATCTGGGGCGGATTCTGGAGATTTATGCTCCTTATGTAACGGACACCACAGTGTCTTTTGAATACACCGTTCCCACCCCGGAGGCCTTTTCCCAGCGCTTTGAATCCATCACCGCCCAGTTTCCCTGGCTGGTGTGGGAACAGGAGGGCCGAATCCTGGGATACGCCTACGCCAGCGCTCCCTTCGAGCGGGCGGCATACCGCTGGCTCGCAGAGCCGTCCATCTACCTGTGCCCGGAGGCGGCCGGCACGGGAATTGCGCAAAAACTTTACCAGGCCTTGGAATGGATTTTACAGGAGCAGGGATATCAGGTGCTCTACTCCCTGATTACCAGCGAAAATGGCCGGTCCCTTCGCTTCCACGAAAAAATGGGGTATCGCTTCCGGGCGGAGCTGCCGGAATGCGGCTATAAATTTGACCGATGGTTGGGAGTAATTTGGATGGAAAAGCGTCTGAAAATTGTGCAATCCCCCAGCCGCCCCCCGATTCCCTGGAAAACCGTTGTGCAAAATGCGAAAAACTTTTCCCATATTTTAGACAATTTGTCCCTTCCCTAATGGTTAAAAATATGATATGTTATCACTGTGGGAAAATGTACCTATAGGGTGATCATTTGTCCTTTGATTTATAGCATCCAGATTATTCGGAAGAGGAGCTGTGACCATGTATTTTCAGAAAAAACGTGTAATCGCCATGCTGCTGGCCGGCGGCCAGGGCAGCCGTCTGAAGGTCCTGACGGAGAAAACCGCCAAGCCCGCCGTCCCCTTCGGCGGAAAATATCGCATTATCGACTTCCCTCTGAGCAACTGCGTCAACTCCGGCATCGATACCGTGGGCATTCTGACCCAGTATCAGCCCCTGGAACTCAATGAGTACATCGGCAACGGCCAGCCCTGGGGTCTGAACAAGACCCACAGCTGCGCCCAGGTTCTGCCCCCCTACGAGCGCCACGACAAGAAGTCCGGCTGGTACAAGGGCACTGCCAACGCCATCTACCAGAACATCGACTTCGTGGATCGCTTTGATCCGGACTATGTGGTGATCCTCTCCGGCGACCACATCTATAAGATGGACTATGCCGCCATGGTGGAATACCACGAAAAGCACCAGGCCTCCTGCACCATCGCCGTGCGCAACGTTCCCCTGGAAGAGGCCAGCCGCTTCGGCATCCTGAATACCAACCCGGACAACTCCATCTATGAATTTGAGGAGAAGCCCCCGGTTCCCAAGTCCACCAACGCCTCCATGGGCATCTACTGCTTCAACTGGAAGGTGCTGCGGGACGCCCTGATCGCCGACGAAGATGACCCCAACTCCTCCAACGACTTCGGCAAAAACATCATTCCCATGCTGCTGAATCAGGGGCACAAGATGATGGCCTATCCCTTTGACGGCTACTGGAAGGACGTGGGCACCATCGCTTCCCTGTGGGAGGCAAATATGGAGCTGCTGGGCAAGGAACCCGCCTTCGATCTGCGTGGTGACGAGCGGTACAAGATCTACGCCCGGAACTCGGCGCTGCCCTCCTCCTACATCGACGAAAAGGCCAAGATTGTCAACGCTTTCGTGGCGGAAGGCTCTGAGGTCTACGGCACCGTGAAGCATTCCATTATTTCCATCGGCTGCACCGTGGGCGAAGGCTCTCTGGTGGAGGACTCGGTGGTCATGCCCGGCGTGGTCATTGAGGCCGGCGCCATTGTCCGCAACGCCATCCTGGGCGAAAATTCCAAAGTCTGCAAGAACGCCGTGGTGGGCGGTGCCTTCGGCCCCGACGATAAGAGGAGCATCAGCGTTACCTCCAAGGGCGCTGTCGTAGAAGCCAACACCGTGCTCAAACCCGGTGACATGCTGTAAGAGGAGGATTCCGCAATGAACGTAATGGGTATTATTTTTACCAATGACGCAAGCCTGGGTGAGCTGACCAACAAGCGCACCATGGCTTCTCTGCCCTTTGGCGGCCGCTATCGCCAGGTGGACTTTGCCCTGTCCAACCTGAGCTGCGCCGGTGTGCGCCATGTGGGCATTATCTCCCGGCACAACTACCAGTCCCTGATGAACCACATCGGCGACGGTGAAGAGTGGGGTCTGGAGCTGGAAGAGGGCGGCCTGGAATTTCTGACCCCCTATGCCATGTCCTCCACCCATACTTACCGGGGCAAGCTGGAGTCCCTGGCCCACGCCATGGATTTCCTGGAGTACGGCGCCGATGACGAGCTGGTGGTGATGATCGACTCCGCCGTCCTGTCCAACATCGACCTGAACAAGGTTCTCTCTGCCCATGTTGCCAGCGGCAAGGATATCACCGTGGTTACCAAGGCCGGCATCTGCAACGGTCAGAAGGTTATCGACCTGGCTCTGAAGATGGACAACGGCGAAGTTTCCGACATGGTGGTTGACTACGCCGCCGGTCCCGAGTACCTGGCCTCCATGGATATGTTCGTGCTGAACAAGAAGTGGCTGATGCAGCAGGTCAAGGAAATGATTGCCCGGGACAAGTTCCACATGGACCGTGACCTGGTGCTGGGCGGCTGGCAGCGGGGCAAGGTCTCCGTCAACGTCTATCAGCATGAAGGCGTGGCCATGTTCAACGAGTCCGTGGAGGAATATTACTACAACTCCCTGTCTCTGATCGACAAGGACATCCGTCACGATATGTTCCACGGCTACCATCCCGTGTACACCAAGGTCCGTGACCGGGTTCCCACCTACTACGGCGACGAGTGCGACATCAACGACTGCCTGGTGGCCGACGGCTGCATGCTGGAAGGCACCGTGGACAAGTCCATTCTGTTCCGTCAGGTTACCGTGTCCAAGGGCGCCGACGTGGAGATGTGCGTGATCATGAACGACTCCGTGATCGGCGAGGGCTGCGAGCTGAAGTACGTGATTCTGGATAAGAACGTCACCGTGACACCCGGTGCCAAGCTCATCGGCACCAAGGAAAATCCCATCATTGTCAAGCGGGGGGAGACCGTATGAAAATTGCCGTCTGCGCCTCGGAAGGCGCTCCCTACGCCAAATCCGGCGGTCTGGGCGATGTGATGGAGGCTCTGCCTGCCGCATTGGCCCGAATTGAAGGAAATGAAGTGGCCTTGTTCCTGCCCTACTACAGCAAGATCAAGACCAACGCCGCCTACCCCACAGAGAAGCTGGCAGAGTTCCGGGTCTCCCTGGGCTGGCGGAAGCAGTACTGCGCCGTGATGAAGCTTTTGAACCGCACCGATGGGGTGCAGGTCTACTTCCTGGACAGCGAGTATTACTTCGGCGCCCGGACCGGCGCCATCTACGGGGACATGGACGATGGCGAGCGTTTCGCCTTCTTCTCCCGGGGCTGTCTGGACGCCATGATCGCCCTGGATTTCATCCCTGATGTGATTCAGTGCAACGACTGGCAGACTGCCCTGATTCCCACCTATCTGAAGGCGGTGTATTTCGAGCAGTTCCCCAAGACCCGGTGCATGTACACCATTCACAACATTGAATACCAGGGCTGGGCCAACGCCAACTTCTTTGACGATATGCTGGGCCTTCCCTGGGAGTACCGGCCTGTGCTGGACATGAACAACTCCGTCAACGTGATGAAGGGCGCCATTGAAACCGCCGATCTGGTGACCACCGTCTCCGAGACCTACGCCCGGGAACTGATGTATCCCTACTATGCTCACGGTCTGGACGGCATCCTGGCCAACAACGCCTGGAAGCTCACCGGCATCACCAACGGCATCGATGTGAACACCTTCAACCCCGAAACCGACAAGGCGCTGCCCGCCCACTATAATTCCGAGACCTTCGTGGAAGGAAAGGCCAAGTGCAAGGCCGCCCTCCAGGAGGAAGTGGGTCTGCCGGTGGATCCGGATGTGCCCCTGATGGCCATGGTTACCCGTCTGGCCGGGCACAAGGGTCTGGATCTGCTGTGCTACATCGCCCGGCGGCTGATGTGGGAAGAGGATACCCAGCTGCTGATTCTGGGTACCGGCGAAGCCCAGTACGAAGGCTTCTTCCGGGATCTGGAGCGGCAGTTCCCCAAGCAGGTATCCGCCAAGATCACCTTCAACCTGGGGCTGGCTGCCCGGATCTATGCCGGTGCAGACATCTATCTCATGCCCTCCAAGTCCGAGCCCTGCGGCCTGAGCCAGATGAACGCCATGCGTTACGGCACCGTTCCTGTGGTGCACGCTACCGGCGGTCTGAAGGACACCGTGCCTCCTGTGGATGAGAACGGCGAAGGCGGCCTGGGCTTCACCTTCCAGAGCTACAACGCCGACGACTTCTACGCCGCGCTGAAGCGCTGCCTGAACCTGTACCGCAAGAAGCCCGAATCCTTCCACGCTCTGCAGAAGAAGGGCATGGAAATGGACTTCAGCTGGGACGTCCCGGCTCAGAAGTACATGGAGCTGTTCCAGAAGATGCTGTCCTGGTAATCTTACAACTGTTTATGCCCGCCCGGAATTCCCGGGCGGGCAGTTTTTGCGAAAAAATCCCTCCGCCAAATGGCGGAGGGATATGAGCGTGTCAAAAAAGTCTTACAGAGTTTGCCGTCTGTGGCATCAAATAAAGTCAAAAAGTTTTCTGCCGGGGCGCACCCCAGGGTGGCCTCTCTTGCCCCTGCGGGGCAATTCACCTTCTGTACCTGGCAGAAAATACTTCTCAGGCTGCAAGTGTGGAATTTGTCCCCCCTGTGGGGGACAAATTATCCGCGCGGCAGACTGCAAAAACTTGTCGGAAAGCCCCGAAGGGGGTTTTCGACATTTTAAAATCCCTCCGCAAAATGGCGGAGGGATTTCCGGTTTCTCTTAGCCGAAGACGCTGAGCAGGAAGCCAGCGGCAATGGCGGAGCCGATAACGCCGGCCACGTTGGGGCCCATGGCGTGCATCAGCAGGAAGTTGGAGGGGTTGTTCTTCTGGCCTTCCACGTTGGAAACACGGGCCGCCATGGGAACGGCGGACACGCCGGCAGAACCGATCAGAGGATTGACCTTGCCGCCGGTGAGCTTGCACATCACATTGCCGCCCAGCAGGCCGCCGGCGGTGGAGATGCCGAAGGCGATGACACCCAGCAGAACGATCTTCAGGGTGCTGGCGGTCAGGAAGGTGGAGCCCACCATGGTAGCACCCACGGAGGTGGACAGCAGAATGGTGACAATGTTCATCAGAGCATTCTGAGCGGTGTCGCTGAGCCGGTCGGTAACGCCGGTCTCCTTGAACAGGTTGCCCAGCATCAGGCAGCCGATCAGAGGAGCGGTGTCAGGCAGCAGCAGGGCCACAAAGATGACAACCAGGATGGGGAAGATGATCTTCTCGGTCTTGGAAACCACACGGGTCTGAACCATCTTGATCTTGCGGTCCTTGGCGCTGGTCAGCAGGTTCATAATGGGAGGCTGAATCAGGGGGATCAGAGCCATGTAGGAGTAAGCGGCCACGGCGATGGCACCCAGCAGGTGGGGAGCCAGGCGGGTAGTCAGGAAGATGGCAGTGGGGCCATCGGCGCCGCCGATGATGCCGATGGAGGCAGCCTCAGGGCCGGTGAAGCCCAGAGGAATGGCGAAGAAGAAGGCCATAAACACGCCCAGCTGGGCAGCAGCGCCCAGCAGCAGGCTCTTGGGGTTAGAGAGCAGAGGGCCAAAGTCAGTCATGGCGCCCACGCCCATGAAGATCAGGCAGGGGTACACGCTGGTCTTGACACCGATGTAGAAGATATCCAGCAGGCCGCCTTCCCGCATCACTTCACCAAAGCTGTGGTAAGCGGGGTTGGAGGGATCCATGAAGGCATCCCACAGCTCCTGGTGGTACAGGCCGCCCAGGGGCAGGTTGGACAGCAGGCAGCCGAAGGCGATGCCCACCAGCAGCAGGGGCTCGAACTTCTTCACAATGCCCAGGTACAGCAGCACACAGGCGATGACCAGCATCACCAGGTTCTGCCAGCCGCCGCCGGTGAAGTTAGCAAAGATGGCGTTGAAGCCGGAGCTTTGCCACAGGTTCAACAGTATTTCACCAATATCAATCATGGGGAATCCTCCTTAGCCGAGGACGACCATGGTAGCACCGGTATCCACGGTGGAGCCCTTGGTTACCAGGACCTGGGCAACGGTACCGGCCTTGGGCGCCATAATCTCATTTTCCATCTTCATGGCTTCCAGAACCAGCAGGACGTCGCCTTCCTTCACGCTCTGGCCCACGGTGACGTTCACCTTCAGGATGTTGCCGGGCATGGGAGCGGTGACAGCCTCACCGGCCACGGGAGCGGCAGGAGCAGGGGCGGGGGCGGGAGCAGGGGC
>DVKV01000029.1 GCA_018715835.1 Candidatus Faecousia intestinavium
CCTTGCAGGCCCGCCTGGCCTGCTTCTTTCTTTTCTGCTTGCCTCTGAGCTTTCTCACCGACTTCTCATTAAGGGGAGGTGAAACTGGGTTTCTCTCATGTGGGTTCATCACTTCTCTTCGATTCGTCCACAACTGCCCCACCCGGCTCCAACGGGGCGGGGAACCGGCTTCACTGGTGTCGTTTCCTACCTGGCTCTCAAAACCGCACACAGGGGCACACAGGGCCGAGTTCGTTCTCAGCGTCTTTTCTTGAGACGCCTTGGAGCTGGCAGCACTACCAAGTCCCACTTCAGGTGGTAATTCACAGCCTCTTGGATGGGGCGAATTGTGAAAAGCAGGGTACCATTTCGCACCTCGCCGGTTTTAGTACGCACCTTGGTTGGTTCTACATTGATAAGTCGCTTGTCCTCCAGCTGCCTTATGTTTTTCACAACCGTGTTAGCGCTCATCCCGGTACACTGGCTAATGCGCCCTATGCTGGGCCAGCACTGGTGCGTTTTCCTGTCCTCGCAGAAAATCAAGTAGGCATAAACCGACAGTTTGCCAGGGATTAATCCCTGGGTGAAAATCTCATTCGGCAGAAGAAAATAATGGCCCAATGGGCTTCGGTTGGTGTAAGTGTTTTTGATTTCCGTGGCGTTACCTCCCAAGTGTTTTTCAAAAAATCTACCCCTAAGTTCGAGGCTACGTCCATAGAGAGATCGGATTTTACAACTTGTTCACAGTATGTTCTTGCAAGGGCTTTTCAATCACCTTTTTGTGAAGGCCTTTTCTTTGTTTACTGCTCCGCAAATTTTGAGGTGCTCAAGTCCTTCACAGCAGTTCCCAAACATTTCAAATTTACACCAGGCGCACCGTACCCGTTAACAGCCATCGCAAAGAAAGGGAGCAGTCATCAGCGCTGTGGGAAACCGGTGATGGGAATTGTCACCTTTTTTCTGCCACGGCTCTCTAATGGGCAGAAACTCATAAGGAGGGTTTGCCGTGAAAAACAGAAATATTGGAATTCTCGCGCTGGTGATCGTCCTGCTGGCCGCCGTCACCATCTTTTTTATCGTCACTACAAACCATCAGCCCGACCAAGAAACGGATTCAGTGCCAGAAGCACCCAGCCAGCTGGTTGCGAGCGCTTCCGCTCCCCTGGAACAGGCAGATTCTTCTGTGCCAGTCTCCAGCCAGAGCCCCACCCCGGAAGTCCTCTCGGATCCAGACGCCGACGCCACTCTCGCCGCTTTGGGCACGATAGGGGAAGCATACACCCTGCACGCCCGGCAGTATCAACAGGGGGAAGCGCGGGAGGAAGAGACTGCTTCCCTGGGATGGGATGGCGACATGACCCTTGTGGTACAATCCGCCACCCTGCTTCCCTACGAAGAGGATGCTAACGGCAAGGACGCCGCCCATTCTGTGTGGGGGATGTACGCGGACGGCTTTTCAGATCCTTGTGTTTTACATTTGGAGCTCCACCTGGAAAATGTGGACGCCCACAACCGAACCGGGGTACAGTATCAGTTTAACGCCTCGATGTTCTATCTGTCCGCCTATGAGGATCTGATCCCCCAAAACCGGCAGGACCCAACCTACACCACCGTCACCCAGCGCTTCACGGCCATGGAGTCGTACTTTGACAAAAATACCGGCACCAAGGACTACTGGAGTTTCCAGCTCCGGCCTGGGGAAACCATGGATTTTGTTTTGGAATTTCTTATTGACCGCGCCTATCTGGAGCAGCAGTCACCCTTCCTGGCGGTGTCTCAAAATTGGGACATCAAAGCCGGCGTGCTGTTGGATTCCATTGGAGAGGAGGCAGCGTCATGAGGTTTTGCCGCTGCCTCCGGGGAGAACTTTACCGGGTCTTCCATACCCCCACGTTCTTGCTGGTACTCTTGCTCCTATCCGCCCTGGCGCTGGTGGATGGGATTCTCGCCTACAGGGAATACCGGCAAAACCTGGAAAACGCCCTGACAAACATTCCCATGGGGGAAAACGGCGCCTTTCAGGAGCTGCCCTTCCTCCAAACGACCACCCTGTACAACTCCTGGATCGGCGGGCATCCCAACAGCGTGGCGGGCTTGATCTTCATTTACGCCTGTCCGGTGTACGCTTCTCTTGCTTACAGCTGGACGTATCTGTCTGAGGAGCAAAACGGCTACGTCAGAATCCTGGTGGCCAAAGTCGGGAAACGGCCCTATTATTTTTGCAAGCATTTTGCGGTGTTTTTTGCCGGGGCTCTCTCCGCACTGCTTCCCATGCTGGTCAGCCTGCTGCTGGTTGCCTGCCTTATTCCCGCGTACCGGCCAAGTGTGGAAATGGCGCTCTATTACCAGGTGGGCTCCGCAAGCTTGCTGCGCGACCTGTATTTTTCCCATCCCCTGGCCGCCACCTTGTGCAATGTGGGGGAGATCACTCTTTTTGCGGGGCTGTGGGCCACCGTGCCTTTGGCAGTCTCCTACTTCGTGAAAAACCGCTTTATCGCCCTGTTCGCCCCTTACCTGGTTCTTCTGTTCTTGGTGGCCTCCGCCGGGCGGGCACTGGTGTACCGGTCTTTCCTGGAAACCTCGATTTTCAATTATTTGCAGCTTACGGGCACATCCCTGACCCAATCGCCCTGGATGCTCCTGGGGCAAATGGGGGCCCTGCTGATCCTGCCACTTGCCGCCACCTGGGGAAAGGGGAGTTTGGCCGATGTTTTGTAAATTCTTCGCCCACGACCTGCGCCACGGCCTTGGGGACCATCCGTGCCGCCTGGGGGTGGGGTTTCTCCTGTTCTTTTGCCTATCCTCCTACCACTTTCTCACCCTGCGCATCTATGAGCTGACCAACCCGGAATTTTTTGAAACGCCCGTCACCACCGGGGACTACTTTCTTGCCCTCACCGGAGGCTGCGGAAAAGTGGAGTCCGTCCCCGGCGGCGGGACCACCTTCACCATGCCGGTTCTGTGGATCACATTCGTTTTGTGGATCCTGTTCGCCTCTCTGTACTATCCTTTCCTGGATTTGCAGGGCATGGGAAAACAGCTTTTGTGCCTCTCTGGGACACGGGGCGTTTGGTGGGCCTCCAAATGCCTGTGGACAGTTTGCAACACAGTGGCAAATTATCTTTTGGCCTTTGCTGCCAGCGTCCTGGCTGGGATCTGCTTTGGCGCCGTGCCCAGTATGACAGCCCATGTGTACCTGTACCAGGAGCTGGAAATGAACGCTGGAACCCTTACCTCCCCATCCACCTGGGACATCTGGCCGCTGTTTTTTCTCACTGCCTTGGCGCTGGTGGCCCTTAGCCTTTTACAGCTGGCCTTGTCCGTAGCGGTAAAGCCCCTTTTCAGCTACCTGCTTTTGACAGCCTATCTGCTGGCGGGCACCTACCTGCAAAGCCCCGCCCTTCTGGGGAATTTTGCCATGCCTGCCCGGAGCAGCCTGCTGGCAACTACCGGCCTGGACCCCCTCTTGGGCGGACTGCTTTGTCTGTGGGTCATTGTGGGAAGCGTGCTGTTAGGCTGGGCACTGTTTGAGAAAAAAGACATTTTAGGAGGGGATGGGGCATGACCATCGAAGTAAAAAGCGTGACGAAGGTACTCCGGAAAATTACCGTTTTGGAAGATGTGAATCTCATCCTGGAAAGCGGTACTATCTACGGGTTACGGGGTGTCAATGGTTCCGGAAAGACCATGCTGATGCGCCTGATCGCCGGCCTGATCCGTCCCACCAGGGGAGAAGTGTTTCTGGATGGAAAACAGCTGGGGAAGGATCTATCCTTTCCTCCAGACATGGGGATGCTCATTGAAAACCCCGCGTTTTTAGACAGCTATACAGCCGCCCAGAACCTGCGGCTGCTGGCCGGCATCCGAAAGAAAGTGGGAGAAGAGCGCATCCGGGAGATATTAGAGCAAGTGGGATTGGGCTGGGCGGACAAGCGGAAATACCGGCAATTCTCTTTGGGCATGAAACAGCGGCTGGGGATTGCCGGGGCCGTTCTGGAACACCCTCAGCTGCTTCTGATCGATGAGCCTACAAACGCCCTGGACACGGACGGTGTGGAAATGGTGCAGGAGTTGCTTTTGGAGGAGAAAAAACGGGGCGCGCTGATCGTGTTGGCCTGCCACGATTTTTCCATTCTGCAAAGCCTCTCGGATGTGCTATACTCTGTGAAGGAAGGGCGGGTGACACCCCTATGAAGCGACACAGGAAATGGGTGATTCCAGCGGCTGTTTTGTTGGTCCTCTGCCTGGTGGTCGGGCGGGTAGTTGCGGTGAACGCTACAGCCACACGTTTTCAAGAGATGTCGTATCCGCAAGGGGAATGGGTTCCTTTGGAGGGGGATTTTTTCTACACCAGCCTGGAAAATACAGATGGATATTTTGTCCGCGTCTCCTCAGCTGAAGCCATGACCTACGAGGAATTCCTGGAGCGCTTTGAAAAGCCGCTGGACTACCTGGGAGAAGAAAGCCGCCATGATGTGATCGTCCTAAAGGTGGATTTTAAAAACCAAGACAACACCCAGGGCGGGGTGCTGATTCGGGATTTGAATCTTGTAAACAGCGCCCGGTCCCAGTCTTTCAACCCCAGCGTCAACTACATGGCCATTGCCAATCCGGACTTCGATCCCTATACGGAGGGGATCAAGATCCAGCCGGGCACGGAGGCCTCCCTTTTCTTTGTGTACGACACGGTGTCCCGGGCGGACAAAGTCACCTATCTGGAGCAGCAAGCAGGGAAAGAGTCCCTGACCATGTTCCTCAACGTAAGCCTTTATCCCGTACACAAAATGGTCGAGATGGAGGTTCCCTTAACGGTGCTACACGCGAAAAAAAGTTAGACACCCCTGTTACCTTTTGACGGGGAGAGGCCACCAATAAGGTGGAAAGCACAGAAAGGAGGGGAGCGCGGCATGGAACAAAGAGCGGAACGGCTGGTTCGGCGCGCACGAAACGGGGACACGGAGGCATTTACCCAGCTCATCCTGAGGAACGAAGAAATGCTCTCCCGAGTGGCCCTGTCCCTGCTCCACAACATGGAGGACGCCGCCGATGCCGTGCAAGATGCGGTCTTGGCAGCATGGCAGGCCCTTCCCTCCCTACGGGAGCCAAGATATTTCCGCACCTGGTTGGTGCGCATTCTCATTCGGTGCTGCTCTCAGGTGGGTGCTTCCCAAGGCAGGCATGTTCACTTCCAGCTGGAGGAAACTCTGACAGCGGCTGTGGAAACACCAGATTGGGACGAAGCTTTGGACGTACAGGCAGCGTTGGACACCATGAAGCCGGAGGACAAAATGCTATTGGGCCTGTTTTACCGGGACAGGCTTTCCGTTCGGGAGATTGCGAAAGCCTTGGATGTCAGCGAAAGCTGCGTCAAACAAAGGCTCAGCCGCAGCCGGAAACGGTTTCGCGTCATATTCTCTGAAAAGGAGGGGCTCATTCATGGCAAATAACCGGAATTGGAAAAAAGGTCTCCGCACTTACTTTTCCCAGGATGCCGTGCCCCCGGAAATCCACAGCAGGATCGTACAGACTTGCCGCCAGTTATCATCCCATCCCCGTCCACCGGTCAAGGCGGTATGGCGGCGGGTAACTGCCGCCGTTGGGGCTGTGTTGACAGTCTTTGGACTTCTGTGCGGGTTAAATGCTGTCAATCCCGCCTTCGCAGAGAGTATCCCACTGATTGGACGGGCGTTTCGCCTGTACAACACGGGAAAAACATCCCTGGGCAGTTACATGGGGACGTATGACGGTGTGGAGAAACTCCACTATACAGCCCAGGCTTTCAACACAAATCTGTCCCTCACGGTGGAGGAGGGCTTTTGCGATGGAGAATACGTTCATCTGACCTTTGCCATTACAGAAACCAATGAGACTTTGCTGGACGGGCTCACTTCTCTAGACGCTTGCGTGACGGCTGCCGCAAACGGGGTCCCCTTGGAAGAAGCGGGTGTCTCTCTGTACCCCGAGCAGGAGAATCTTATAGGAGTGCTCTCCCTCCCCCTCCCCTCTGCCGTTGGCAATGGGGATACAGTGGAGGTGACCTATCAACTCACCGATCTCACCCGTGTCTATGATGGTGGGAGCGCATGGGAAGCCGTCCCTGGCTCTTTCACGGGTAGTATTTCCCTCACCGCAGTTACCGAATACAACCAGCAAGTGGCGATTACCGGGGATAGTGCCGGGGTGGAGGTTCACACTGTAGAGGTGACGCCGTCCTACACCAAGATTGAATACACCATTCCCTTTTGGGGCTTCCGCTCGTACACTGTGGATTTTCCGCGGCTCTTCTTGCCGGACGGGACGCCGGTTCCCTACAATCTCAGCCAAAGTCAGGTGCCCAGCCCCGATGATATTCCCCGTGACGCCACAGAGATTTCTGGTTCCGCCTGCTTCGATGGGCTTCCCAGCGGCACCCAACAGGTGATTCTTCGGTTTTTGGAAGAGGATCTTGACCCCTACACAGCAGAAGATATGCTCGCTCACGGCATGGAGGTGCGGGTGCTGGCGGAGATCACCATTGACCTGCGCACGGGAAAATCTACTCCCAGCACTACCTACCAGGGCGCCGGAATGACCTTTGCAGGGAACTACCTGGAAACCTATCCCTCTTTGAGCTGGATGATGCCCTTTGACGATCCGGATATGATCGCCCTGGGGCAGGCAGATTGGGACAGCGTTACCTCCATTCCCGGCTTGTTTGAACAAGGTAACAGCCTTTGGGCCCTGCGGTATCAAGACGCGTTCACGGTGGAGTTTGTCACAGACGGCCCCGCCCCTGCCAAAGATCTCACGGTAACGATTTCGACAGAAGATGGGCAGACCGCCGCCCAAGGCACGCTCCGCCATAACTTTGCTCGAGAAACCCACAGCGGCGGGGATCTCTATTACTCCTGGAAAGCCAATCTCCAACCCCAAAGCGGATACGCCCCCAGCCTGCTGGACACCCTTACCGTTTCCTTGACAGACCCGACTACAGGAAATACACTCTACCAGCGCTCTGTCCGCCTCGTTTGGGCTCGCTGAGTTTTGGAGCATTCCTTCGCAGCACCACATTAGCACCACGCTTTTGCGGTTTGATCGAGAGAACGGCTTAACCCCGCCCCATCCCCACTCTCCGGAGCCGTTCCCCACATCCACTCCAAAACCGCGTGCCGAGGGGTGAGCGAGCGCCAGTGGCGCTCTGCCGCGCCGGTCTCGGCTCCCGCCTCGGTCGGTGCTGGGCGCTCCCCACCGGGGAGCAGCACCCGAGCCGGCAGGCGAGACTAAGTCCTTCTGCCCCTGCCACAAAACCGACGGAAACTCTGGGTTTCTGCCGGTTTTCTTTTTGCACGTGTTGCATGGTTATAGTGTTCACTTTGGTTCGGACTCCTGGTTTTCTCACCCGGCTTCATCCGTCTCCAACCGCTGCCACCCTCTCCAGCACCCAAAACGCACCCGGTTTCGCCTTTTTTGGACAATTCCGGGTGCGTTTCGCTGTTTTTACCCTCTTTTGACCTGCAAAATTTTCCGTATCTTTTTTGTTCACTCTACCGATACGCCTCACAGGTTGAAGTCATTGGTGATTCCACTCAGTCGGGATATATCCTTTTTCACATAGTACAGTTCTGTGATTTGGCTGGTGCTGTGGCCC
>DVKV01000030.1 GCA_018715835.1 Candidatus Faecousia intestinavium
GAAATTGACAAATCCATCATAAGGGAATATAATCAGTAAATAGTTTACTTACTGTCGCAGTATATCAGGTTTTGCAAGTCTCGTGTCGGTGGTGTGCATTTGAGAAAGGGTACACTGCCCGCTGGGACTGCAGAATGGAGGCGGCGTATCTTTTTGCCGCTTTTTGCCCGTCATGGGTGTACAGCTGTGTGCAGATGCTACAGGTGGATTTGATAATGCGGACAGATGCCTCGCGGCGAGATGCCAGACGCGGTGGGTGCAGAAGGAAATTAAGGAGTGATTTCATTATGGCAAAATACGTGGTGAAGCGTGTGCTACTGGCGATTCTTACCATTTTCATCGTCAGCGCCATCACCTTCTTCTCAATGTACGCCATCCCCGGCGGCCCCTTCAGTTCTGAGAAGGCCCTTTCACCTGCGGTTATGGCGGCGCTGGAGGCCCGGTATGGCCTGGACCAGCCGGTTCCGGTTCAGTATTTCAATTACATGACCCGGCTGATTACGGAACATGATTTCGGTGTGAGCCTGAAAACAGGCCGGGATGTATTTGAGACCATTACCACCGGCATGAAAGTGAGCGCCAAGCTGGGCCTGTCTGCCGCAGCTGTGGCAGTGGTGTTCGGCCTGATTTTCGGATCGCTGGCTGCGCTGAACCGGGGCAAGCTGGTTGACCGGGTCATCGTGTTTATTACCACCTTGGCCACCTCTGCGCCCAGTTTTGTGCTGGCTACCTTGCTGCTGCTGGTGTTCTCCATTCAGCTGGGCCTGGTACCCGCCTGGAGCGCCAACAACCAGAACTACGTCCTTCCGGTGATCAGCCTGTGCATGTACCCCATGGCTTATATCACCCGTCTGACCAAGACCAGTATGCTGGACGCACTGAATCAGGACTATGTGCGTACCGCGCGGGCCAAGGGCGTGGCAACCTATAAGGTGATTTTCAAGCATGCCCTGCGCAACGCCCTGATCCCGGTGGTTACCTATGTGGGTCCCATGGTGGCGTTTATCATCACCGGCTCTATGGTGGTGGAAACCATCTTCTCCACCGGCGGCCTGGGTTCCTACTTCGTAACATCCATCAACAATCGTGACTATACCCTGATTATGGGTGTCACCATTTTCCTGGCGATTCTGATGGTCACGGCGAACCTGATCACGGATATCGTGTACAAGCTGATTGACCCGCGCATTACTTTTGACTAAGGAGACGGAAACGAATGAATCAAGATCTGAAGAAACACGTGTTCAGCAGCCAGATCAATCTGGCCAGATTCAGCCCCGCCTCCGACGAGGAGAAGAGCGAGCAAGAGGTGATGAGCGAATCCACCACCTTCTTCCGTGACGGCATGAAGAAGCTGCTGCGCAACCCCCTGGCGGTGGGTGCGATGATTGTTCTGGTGGTGCTGATTGTCACGATTATTGTGGCCCCGGCGATCATCCCCTACGGCTATGAGGAAATCCTGAAGGTGGACGGCCGCCGGGATAAGACGGCGGCAAACCTTGCGCCCTTCACCTATTCGGAGAACGAGATGAAATACATGGAGGAGACCGGCGAGCGGCTGTTCCCCCACATCTTCGGTACGGACAAGCTCTGCCGGGATTACTTTGCCCGTGTTATCTATGGTACCCGGGTGTCCCTGACGGTTGGTCTGTTTGCCAGTATTCTGGTCATGGTAATCGGCGTGCTGTACGGCGCCGTGGCCGGTTATGCCGGCGGCAAGGTGGATCTGGTGATGATGCGGATCTGCGATATCATCTACTCCCTGCCGGATCTGCTGATGGTGATTTTGCTGTCTGTGGTTCTGCGGGAAACTCTGGGCAATGCCATTGACGGCACTATCTTTGAAGACTTGGGCACCAACATGCTGTCGCTGTTCATCGTCTTCGGCCTGCTCTACTGGGTGGGCATGGCGCGGCTGGTCCGTGGCCAGATTCTGACCATCAAGGAAAATGAGTATGTGCTGGCTGCCCGCACCATCGGCACCAAGCCCAGCCGGATTCTGCGCAAGCACATCCTGCCCAACTGCCTGTCTGTGATCATCATTTCGGTGGCTTTGCAGGTGCCTTCCGCCATCTTCACGGAGAGCTACCTGAGCTTCCTGGGTCTGGGTGTTTCCCAGCCGATGCCCTCTCTGGGCAGCCTTGCCAACGAGGCCCGGGGCGCACTGCAATCCTACCCCTACCAGTTGGTGTTCCCCGCTGTTATGATCTGCCTGATCGTGCTCTCCCTGAATCTGCTGGGTGACGGACTGCGGGATGCGTTTGATCCCAAGCTGAGGAGGTAATGATCATGAGCGAACATCTTTTATCCGTAAAGGACCTGCGTACTTCCTTTGTCACAGACAATGGTGAAGTTCATGCGGTCAACGGTGTTTCTTTCAATTTGGACAGAGGCAAGGTTCTTGGCATCGTGGGTGAGTCCGGTTCCGGCAAGAGCGTTACCGCTTATTCCATCATGCAGATTCTGGCGGACAACGGCCGTATTGCCGGCGGCAGCGTGGAGTACAAGGGCCAGGACATCACCAAGTGGTCTGCACGGCAGATGGCAGGATTCCGGGGCAAGTGCTGTTCCATTATTTTCCAGGACCCCATGACCAGCCTGAACCCGGTGTTTACCATCGGAAATCAGCTGGAGGAAGCCATTCTGCTGCACACCAACAAGAATAAAGCCCAGGCCAAAGAACGGGCAATCGAGATGCTCACCCTGGTGGGTGTCAACGAACCGGCGAAGCGTGTTAAGCAGTACCCTTATGAGCTTTCCGGCGGTATGCGACAGCGTGTGATGATTGCCATGGCGCTGGCCTGTGAGCCGGACATCCTGATTGCAGACGAGCCCACCACCGCACTGGACGTGACCATTCAGGCTCAGATTCTGGAACTGATGAAGGAACTGCAGCAGAAGCTGGGCATGGCCATCATCATGGTTACCCACGACCTGGGTGTTATTGCAACCATGTGTGACGAGATCATGGTCATGTATGGTGGCCGGGTCTGTGAGCGGGGCACTGCGGATGATATCTTCTACAATCCCCGTCACGAGTACACCAAGGGCCTGCTTCGGTCCATCCCCAGCACCGAGCGGATGAAGGAGCGGCTGGTACCCATCGCCGGCAACCCCATCAACCTGCTGAATATGCCTGCCGGCTGTGCGTTCTGCGCCCGCTGCGACAGAGCATTGAAGGTCTGCCTGGACTACGTTCCCATGGAGCGCCAGGTGGGCGAAGACCACAGAGCTGCATGCTGGCTCAACGACCTTGCCCTGAAGGACGAGGCGGAAAAAATGATTGCTGCCGGCCAGAGTGCCGAAGCGGTGCAGGCTGCTACCGGCTGGGTAAAAGACGAAAACGGACAGTGGGTCTTTGACCCCGTAATCAACGAACAGGAGGGAGGCTCCGGCAATGAGCAGTGAATATTTGGTCGAAGTCGAGCACCTGAAACAGTATTTCCCCATCCGCACCGGACTGATGAAGACCACGCCCTTGAAGGCGGTGGATGATATTTCCTTCGCCATCAAGCCTGGTGAGACCCTGGGCCTTGTGGGAGAGTCCGGCTGCGGCAAGACTACGGTAGGTCGCAGCCTGCTGCAGCTCTACAAACCCACCGGCGGACGTGTGAAGTACAACGGTGAGGTCATTTTTGACGCCGGTGACCTGGATGCCAATGGCAACCCCCTGGTGAATGAACAGGGCCTGCCTGTGAAGAACAGCCCGGCGACCACCGTCAATATGCTGCCTTACCGCAAGCAGATGCAGATGGTTTTCCAGGATCCATATTCTTCGCTGAATCCCCGGATGACGGTGGAAGATATCATTGGAGAGCCGCTGGATGTGCATAAGCTTTATTCCAACAAGGCGGAGCGGCGGGAAAAGGTGCTGCACCTGATGGAACTGGTTGGCCTGAATGCCGAACACGCTACCCGCTATGCCCACGAGTTCTCCGGCGGCCAGCGTCAGCGGATTGGCATTGCCAGAGCACTGGCGGTGGATCCCCGGTTCATTGTCTGCGATGAACCTGTGTCCGCTTTGGATGTATCCATCCAGGCTCAGGTGGTCAATATGTTTGAGGATCTGCAGAACAGTCTGGGCGTTTCCTACCTGTTTATTGCCCACGATCTGCTGGTGGTCAATCACATTTCGGATCGGATTGCCGTCATGTATCTGGGTAAGATGATGGAAATGGCAGAAGCAGACGAGCTGATGAACAATCCCATCCATCCGTACACCCAGTCTCTGCTCTCCGCTGTGCCCATGCCGGATCCGAAAATTGCCCGTACCCGCTCCCGCATTGTGCTGGAGGGCGACGTACCCAGCCCTCTGAAGGCTCCCTCCGGCTGCCCCTTCCGTACCCGGTGCCGCTACGCCACAGAACAGTGTGCTGCGGAGCGCCCCGCCTTCACGGATCGTGGGAACGGACACATGGTGGCCTGCTGGAATAAGTAAGTTTCAGCTGTTTTATCAGACAGATTGCAGCAGGGCCTTTGGCCTTGCTGTGGTTTGATAAAGGGCGAAAGCCCAAAAATCTTATGGAGGAAAAATCTATGAAAAAGCTGACCGCACTTCTCCTGGCGCTGGTCATGTGCTTCGGTCTCGTCGCTTGCGGCGGACAGACTGCCAGCACGGAAACCACTGCCCCGGCTGCCGAAGCGACTGAGCCCGCTGCTCAGGAAACCGAAGCAGTCGAATCCAATTTCGTTGATCCTGTCAACGGCTGGGATACCTACGATGCGCTGATCGAGCAGATCCGTACCTGCACTGATCCTGTCGAGCGTGTCGACCTGATGCATCAGGCTGAGGATATCCTGATGGATACCGGCGCCCTGCTGCCCCTGTACTTCTACACTGATATCTATCTGCAGAAGGACTACCTGACCAACGTCTACTGGACTCCCTTCGGCTACAAGTACTTCATGTTCGCCGAGCTGGGCAATGGCAGCGACACCCTGCGGATGTACCTGGCTTCCGAGCCTGACAAGCTGGATCCCGCTCTGAACAGCACTGTTGACGGCGCTATCCTGGCCATCAACTCCTTTGCCGGCCTGTTCACCTATGACGCCGACCAGAAGCAGATCCCTGACCTGGCTGAGAGCTACACTGTGTCTGACGACGGTCTGACCTACACCTTCACCCTGAAGGACGACCTGAAGTGGTCCAACGGCGATACTCTGGATGCCAGCGACTTTGTCTACTCCTGGAATCGTGCTGTGGATCCCGCTACTGCTTCTGACTATGCTTACATGTTTGCTCCCATCAAGGGCTATGCTGAGATGACCGAGATGGATGCCGATGGTAACCTGGTCAACCCCGATGCTACCCTGGCTGTCACCGCTTCCGAGGATGGCAAGACTCTGACTGTCGAGCTGACAACCCCCACTGCTTACTTCCTGGATCTGTGCGCCTTCCCCACCTACTTCCCTGTCTATCAGGAAGCTGTGGAAGCTGCTGATCCTGAAGGCAATAACCCCGGTGCCTGGGCTCTGGATCCCGGTGAGAACTTCGTGTGCAGCGGCGCTTACGTGCTGACCGAGTGGAACCACAACAGCTCCATGGTCTACGAGAAGAACCCCTACTACCATCGTGCTGACGAGGTGACCATCGAGCGTCAGGAGCTGATGCTCTCCAGCGACGAGACCGCTGTCTTCGCCGCTTACAACGACGGCAGCCTGGACTTCTCCGATGGCGTGCCCACTGCTGAAATCGCCGGCCTGGAAGGCAACCCCGAGTACCACGTGATTGGAACCCTGGGCACCTACTATGTCTCCTTCAACGTCAACAGCCCCATGTTTGATGGCATGAGCGCTGAGGATGCCGCTACCCTGCGGAAGGCTTTGGCTCTGTTCATTGACCGTGACTACATCGTCACCAACATCGGCCAGGCCGACCAGGTTCCTGCCGGTTCCTTCATTCCCGCTGGCTGCTCCGACGGCAACGGCGGTGAGTTCAAGAACAAGGATTACTTCGATCCCTCCTACGAGGCTTTCGAGGACAACGTGGCCAAGGGCATCGAGATGATGGAATCCATCGGCTTCAAGTTCGATGAGAACGGCATGCTGAGCTCCGAGACTCCTCTGAGCTTCACCTACCTGGTCAATACCCCCGGCTCCAACGTGGACGTGGCTGTGGCCATCCAGTCCGATATGGCCGCTGTGGGCATTAACATGGAAGTGTCTCCGATGGAGTGGAACGTGTTCCTGAACGACCGTAAGAACGGCAACTACGACGTTGCCCGTAACGGCTGGCTGATGGACTACAACGATCCTCTGAACATGCTGGAGATGTGGACCAGCGATTCCGGCAACAACGACTGCCAGTTTGGCCGTCCCCAGGCTTGATCGCTGATCTGAGTATCTTCCCAAAGCTTTATAAGACCGGTTATCCCTTC
>DVKV01000031.1 GCA_018715835.1 Candidatus Faecousia intestinavium
CGGCCTCCCTGAATATGTGGATAATGGTATTTTATCTCGCAGTCGGTCAAAAAAATAGCAGATAATCTATTTACAATTGTACTTTTTCTACCTGTATGCTATAATGCAGAAAAAGGGAGGGGAAGACGATGCATCCGGAGCTGAAAGAGGCGGTTCTTCACGGAACCCAGGAATATCCCTTCGCCTTGTATCGGGTTCGCGGCGGAGGACACGGCAGAAGCACCCCGCCCCACTGGCACGAGGAGACGGAGCTTGTGTATGTGGAAGCGGGCACCCTGCACCTGACCATCGGGGAGGAGAGTTTCACCGGAAATGCCGGGGGATTGTTCCTGGTCAACGGGGGCCAGATTCACAGCATGACCTTTGACCGGTCGGAAACCCAGTACCTCACCATTCTGTTTCCCACTTCCTCCCTGCTGTTTCTCAACCTGGATGGCAGCCGAAATTTCCTGCTGCCGTTGAGCGAACACAAAACCGGGTTTGTGCCGGTTCTGACAGGGACGCAGGTGTACGATGTCGTGCGGGAGGACATATTCCGGCTGATGGAGCTGCACATCCGCAAGCCCACAGCCTACCAGCTGGGGGTCAAGGCGTGTCTGCTGGACATTGTCTGCCGGCTTTATGCCGGGGAGATGACCGTAAAAAGAGCCAGAAAGCCGGAGGATGCCACCTGTCGGGAAATTCTGACCTACCTGCAGGACCATTTTTCCACAGAGGTCAGCCTTGGCGCCGCTGCACAGCGGTTTCATATGTCGGAAAAATATTTCTCCCGGTTTTTCAAACGGACCTTTGGCCTGACATTTGTGGATTATGTGAACCATCTGCGGATGGAGCGGGCGGCGGAGCTGCTTACAACCACCGATCTGCCGGTGACGGAAATTGGGCTGGAATGCGGCTTTTCCAGCGCCAGCTACTTTACCAAACGGTTCAAAGCCAGGATGGGCCTGACCCCGAGAGCATACCGGCAAAACCGTGGGCAGGGATAGGAAAAACGGGGGTGCTTTTTTCCCAGGGTTGTGCTATGATAAGAAAAACGAAATGGGAGGCTGGATATGTACCAACCACTTGCCGATCTGCTCCGGCCCCAGACCTTGGACGAGGTGTACGGCCAGGACCATATTCTGGGAAAGGACGCCGTGCTGCGCCGACTGATTGACTCCGGAAAAATTCCCAATATGGTGTTTTACGGACCAAGCGGCACGGGAAAAACTACCGTGGCCAACATCATCGCCAAGCAGACCAACCGGACGCTGTATAAGCTCAATGCCACCACCGCCTCCACGGCGGATATCAAGGAGATTGTGTCCCAGCTGGACACGTTCCTGGCTCCCAACGGGGTGCTGCTTTACCTGGACGAAATCCAGTCCTTCAACAAAAAGCAGCAGCAGTCCCTGCTGGAGTATATCGAGAACGGAAAAATTACCCTGATTGCATCCACCACAGAGAATCCCTATTTCTATGTGTTCAACGCCATTCTCAGCCGGTCCACGGTGTTTGAGTTCAAGCAGATTTCCGCGGAAGCGGCGCTGAAAGCGGTGCGCCGGGCGGTTTCCTATATGGAGGAGCGAACGGCGCTGACAGCGGTACCCGAGGTCGGGGCCCTGGAATACATCGCCGGAGCCTGCGGCGGGGACCTGCGCAAGGCTATGAATGCGGTGGAGGTTCTCTTCTCCGCCGGACGGCCGGAGGGGAAGAATCTGCCCCTGACTCTGGCGGACGCCAAAGCAGTGACTCAGAAAAGTGCCCTCCGGGCGGACCGGGACGGGGACAATCACTACGATCTGCTCTCCGCCCTGCAAAAATCCATCCGGGGCTCGGACCCGGACGCCGCCTGTCACTATCTGGCCAGGCTCCTGGAGGCGGGACAGATGCAGTCCGCCTGCCGCCGGCTGATGGTGATTGCGGCGGAGGATGTGGGACTGGCCTATCCCATGATTATCCCCATTGTCAACGCCTGTGTGGATATGGCCCTGAAGCTGGGCATGCCGGAAGCCCGGATCCCCCTGGGAGACGCGGCGGTGCTGATGGCTACCTCCCCCAAGTCCAACTCCGGTCACATTGCCCTGGACACGGCGATGGAGGATGTGCGCAAAGGAAAAACCGGGGACTTTCCCCGGCACCTGCAGAACGTCCACGCTGATTCGTACACCATGGAGCGGGAACAGGGCTACCTGTACCCCCACGACTTCCCCAACCACTGGGTCCGGCAGCAGTATCTGCCGGATGAACTGGTGGGCACCCACTATTACGAATACGGTCCCAACAAGCTGGAGCAAGCCGCCAAGCAGTACTGGGACGCCATAAAAAAGGAGGATTGAACATGGATGTGCGGGTCGGCGATGTGCTGGTCATGAAAAAGGCCCACCCCTGTGGAGAAAAGCGCTGGAAGGTGCTGCGCACCGGCGCGGACTTCCGGCTCAAATGCCTGGGCTGCGGTCACGAACTGATGACCCCCCGATTCAAAGCAGAAAAAAATATCCGTTCCATCGAGCGAACCCAAGCCTCCGACTGATTCAGCCGGAGGTTTTTTGTGCTTGCCGTGGGATGGAGAGGAAAGCCACCGGGTCTTGCCCAAACTTGCGCCGGAACCGGGACGAGGATGCGACCGACTTTTTTTCGGCCCCGGGCTATACTGGAGACACAACAAAGGAAGGGGGCGGAATGTTGGAAATATACCTGGATCTGGTTATTTTGCTCAATTTTTCTGTGGACTTTCTGCTGCTCATGGGGACAAACCGCCTTTCCGGGTTCCCCCTGTCTCCCGGTCGGTGTGCCTGGGCGGCAGTCCTGGGAGCGGTGTACAGCGGCGCCTGCCTGCTGCCGGGATTTTCCTTCCTGGGGGCGCTGCTGTGGCGGATGGTGAGTCTGGCGGGAATGTCGGTGCTGGCTTTCGGATGGAACCGGAGCGCCTGGAAGCGGGGCGGCGTCTTTGTGCTGCTGAGTCTGGCCCTGGGAGGCGCGGCAATGCAGTTCAGCCGGGGGAATCTGGTATCCCTGGTGCTGGCAGCGGGGGGAATCTGGATTCTGTGCCGGACAGCTTTCGGCAGCAGCGTCGGGGGGCGGGAATATGTACCGGTGACCCTGGGCTGGGGGGAAAACAGCGTCTCGGTGCTGGCACTCCGGGATTCCGGCAATACCCTCCGGGACCCCATTACCGGGGAGCCGGTGCTGGTGGTATCCTCCCGGGTGGGACAAAGGCTCACCGGACTGACCCAGGAGCAGCTGGCATCGCCCCTGGAGACCATGGCCCAGCGTCCCATCCCCGGCCTGCGGCTGATTCCCTACCAGGCGGTGGGACAGAATGGGGGAATGCTGCTGGGACTTCGGCTGGATCAGGTGAAAATTGACGGAAAGAACCAAAAAGCGGTGGCGGCGTTTGCCCCGGCGGGGCTTTCGGGGAATTATCAGGCGTTGGTAGCGGTGCAGGTGTAGCGGAGAACAGGAGGGGTATATGAATTGGTTTGCGTTGTTGTGGGAAAAGCTGACCGGAATTTCAAGGCAGGGAATTTACTACATAGGCGGAAGCGACATTCTGCCCCCGCCGCTGAAGGGGGAGCAGGAACAGCAGACCCTGGAGCGGCTGGAAAAGGGGGAGGAGGGTGCCCGGCAGCTGCTGGTGGAGCACAACCTGCGGCTGGTGGTGTACATCGCCCGGCGGTTTGAGAACACCGGCATCAATCTGGAGGACCTGATCTCCATTGGGACCATCGGCCTGATCAAGGCCATCGGCACCTACCGGCTGGAGAAAAAAATCAAGCTGGCCACCTATGCCTCCCGGTGCATTGAAAATGAGATTCTCATGTACATCCGGAAAACCGCCAATCAGAAAGCGGAGGTGTCCCTGGATGAACCCATTAACATGGACTGCGACGGGAACGAACTGCTTCTTTCGGACATTCTGGGCACGGAGGAGGATATGATTCTGCGTCCGCTGGAGGATGATGTGGATCTGTGCGTGCTGCGCCAGGCGCTGCGGGAACTGCCGGAGCGGGAGCGGGAGATCGTGTATCTGCGCTTCGGTCTGGAAGGGCGCAAAGAGCTGACCCAGAAGGAGGTGGCCCAGAAGATGGGAATTTCCCAGTCCTACATCTCCCGTCTGGAAAAACGGATTATGCTTAGATTGAAAAAAGAATTTCTCCGACAGACAAGCTGCGCTTGATTTTGTCAGATCGGTATGATACAATCGATACAAAACGGTATCGATTGTGCAATATCGATAAAGAGAGGATGTATTATGGAGAACAAAAAGGTTTCCAAGTCCGTTTTGAAGCGGCTGCCCGGGTATCTGGCATATCTGAAAAATATGCCGGAAAACTCCCCGCCCAACATCTCCGCCACGGCCCTGGCCAACGCCCTGGGTATGGGGGAAGTGCAGGTGCGCAAGGATCTGGCCATGGTTTCCGACGGCGGACGGCCTAAGATCGGCTACCTTCGGGAGGCGCTGATTGATGATATCGAGCAGTTCCTGGGCTACGACAACACCACCGATGCCATCCTCATCGGGGCGGGCAAGCTGGGCCAGGCGCTGATGGGCTACAGCGGATTTGACGAGTACGGCCTGAACATTCTGGCGGCCTTTGACGCCAAACCCAAAATGACCCGGACCGAAGAGGGAAAGCCGGTTTATCCCATTGAGAAGCTGCCCCAGTTCTGCAAGTCCCATAAGGTGCTCATGGGCATTATCACGGTACCGGCGGAAGGAGCTCAGAGTGTGGCGGATCAGCTGATTGCCGTGGGGGTAAAGGCCATCTGGAATTTTGCCCCGGTGCACCTGGATGTGCCGGCGGGCACCTTGGTGCAGAATGAGAACATGGCTACTTCTCTGGCGGTGCTTTCGGTGCATCTTCAGGCCCAGATCAAGGAAGAAAAGGA
>DVKV01000032.1 GCA_018715835.1 Candidatus Faecousia intestinavium
CCTCGATACCCTTTTGGGGTATACACGATTTCCAATCGTGCGCGCTCGGCCAGCTACGCGACTTCTCCATACGCACAGCACACGCTGCCAGCCCGGTTATAATACAACAAGTGTCCGGATTTGTCAAGAACTTTCTTCCAAATTTCAAAAATATTTTTCCCTCCGTCGGTTTTTGCCGGCGGAGGGAAAAAGTGTCAATGGGCGAACTGGCTCATATACAGCTGGGCGTAGAATCCACGCTTCTGGAGCAGTTCCTCGTGCTTTCCCTGCTCCACAATGTGGCCGTCCCGCATTACCAGGATCAGGTCCGCTCCCTGAATGGTAGACAGCCGATGGGCCACAATGAAGGAGGTCCGGCCCTGCATCATGGTATCGAAGGCCTTCTGAATCCGGATTTCCGTCCGGGTGTCGATGGAGGACGTGGCCTCGTCCAGGAACAGCATGGGCGGCAGACACAGCATCACTCGGGCAATGCACAGCAGCTGTTTCTGGCCCTGGGACAGATTGCCCCCGGCCTCGGAGATCACCGTGTCGTAGCCCTCGGGTAAGCGGCGGATAAAGCTGTGGGCATGGGCCTGCTTTGCAGCCGTCTCAATCTCCTCCTGGGTGGCGTCCGGCTTGCCCATGGCAATGTTCTCCCGGATGGTTCCGGCTTTCAGCCAGGTATCCTGAAGCACCATACCCACGCACCGGCGCAGCCGTCCCCGGTTCATATCCATGGTGTTGATGCCGTCCAGCCGGATTTCCCCTCCCTGGGGATCGTAAAAGCGCATCAGCAGGTTGATGAAGGTGGTTTTTCCGCAGCCGGTGGGCCCCACAATGGCGATCCGCTGGCCGGGCCGGACGGACAGATTGAAGTTGTCGATCAAAGGCTTCTCCGGAACGTAGGAGAATTTCAGATTCCGGATGTCCACGGCTCCCTTCACGGGGTCAGGGCACTGGGGATGCTCCGGCTCCGGGCTCCGGGCAGGAGCCTCGATCAGCTCAAAGACCCGGCCGGAGCAGGCCAGGGCGTTCTGCAGCTCTGTGACCACCCCGGAAATCTCGTTGAAGGGCTTGGTGTACTGGTTGGCATAGTTCAGAAAGCTGGTCAGGTTTCCCACGGTGATGCCGCCTGCAATGGCCATCAGCGCACCGGTCAGGCCCACCCCGGCGTAAGCCAGGGAGTTGACGAACCGGGTGCAGGGGTTGACCAGGGAGGAGAAGAAAATCGCCCGCAGAGAGGCCTTTTGCAGCCTGCCGTTGATTTCGTCGAACTGTTCCATGGAGGCGTCCTCGTGTCCGAATGCCTGGACCACCTTGATGTTGCCGATGGTTTCGTCAATCAGGGAAGTCTGCTCGCCCCGTGTCACCGTCTGCAGCCGGAACATGGAATAAGTCCGGGTTGCAATGAAGTTGGCCACCACCAGAGACAAGGGGGTGATGCATACCACCACCAGGGCGGTGCCCCAGTGAATCCGCATCATGAACACCAGGGTACCCAGGATGGTCATGACGCCGGTAAACAGCTGGGTGAAGCCCATGAGCAAACCATCTGCGAAGGTGTCCACATCCGCAATCACCCGGCTGACCAGATCGCCCTGGGCATGCTGGTCAATATAGGAAATAGGCAGCACCTGGATGTGCCGGAAGGCTTCGTTGCGGATATCCCGGGTCACCTGGAAGGTCATCCGGTTGCACAGCTCACTCATCACCCACTGACTCAGGCCGCCGATAGCCGCACAGAGAATCACCCCCCGGAGGAAAACCCACATCCGGTCAAAGTCCACGTTTCCCGTATCCACAATGCAATCGATGGCATTGCCCACCAGGATGGGCATATACAGCGTCATGCCCACATTCACCGTGGCCAGGACGATGGCCGCAATCAGGGTGGGCCAGTACCGGCGAATGCGAACCAGTACCTTTTTCAGAGTATTCCATTGATTAAGCATTGGTGCGCACCTCCTTGGGGAACTGAGAATAGTAGATTTCCTGGTAAACCGGACAGGTTTCCAACAACTGGTCGTGGGTTCCCTGGCCCACCAGTTCCCCGTCATCCAGCACCAGAATCTCGTCGGCAAACCGGACAGAGGCCGCCCGCTGAGACACCAGGAAAGTAGTGGGGGGATTCTCCATCTTCCGGATGGCCATGCGCAGGTTGGCATCCGTGGCATAGTCCAGGGCGGAGGCGCTGTCGTCCAGAATCAGGATTCTGGGCTTGCGCACCAGCGCACGGGCAATGGTCAATCTCTGGCGCTGACCGCCGGAGAAGTTCACGCCTCCCTGCTCCACCGGGGCGTCCAGTTCCCCTTCTTTATCCTTCACCACTTCCCGGGCCTGGGCGGTTTCCAGCGCAGCCCACAGCTGGTCGTCGGTGGCATCCGGGTTGCCCCAGCGCAGATTCTCCCGGATGCTGCCCTTGAACAGCACGGCTTTCTGTGGGACCAGCCCCACAGCCTTGCGCAGGGTCTCCGGATCATAGCGGCTTACCTCCACCCCATCCAGCAGCACCTGCCCGGACAGGGCGTCGTACAGCCGGGGAATCAGGTTCACCAGGGTGGTCTTACCAGAACCGGTGCCGCCGATGATGCCGATGGTCTGGCCGGGCATGGCGTGGAAGCTGATGTGCTCCAGAGAGGGATTGGACGCGCCGCTGTACTGGGCCGCCACATCCCGGAATTCCACCTCTCCCTTCAGGCCGCTTGCGTCCAGAGTGCCAGGCTTCTGGTCGCTTTTCAGCTCCAGAACTGCTGCCACCCGGTTGGCACAGGCCAGGGATTTGGAGATGGTGATGATCAGGTTGGCCATCTTGATCAGCTCCACCAGAATCTGGGACATATAGTTATACAGGGCAATCACCAGGCCCTGGGTCAGGATGCCGTTCTGAACCTGAATGGCCCCCACCCGCACCAACAACACCACTGCCAGGTTGATGACCACGTAGGTCAGCGGATTCATCAGCGCAGAAACCCGGCCTGCGGAAAGCTGGCTGGCAGTGAGGGCTTCCGTCTTACCGCAGAATCCGTTCACCTCATCCGTTTCCTTGCAGAAAGCCCGCAGCACCCGCACGCCGGACAGGTTCTGCCGGGTGGCGGAGGTCACGCTGTCCAGCGCCCCCTGCACCCGACGGTACATGGGCATGGTAATCAGCATCAGGCCGAACACAATCACGCACAACACCGAAATCACGCCGGCGAATACCAGTGCTGCATCAAAATCAATGGTAAAGGCCATGAACATGGCACCGAACACCACAAACGGAGAGCGAAGCAGCAGCCGCAATGTCAGGTTCACACCGTTTTGCACCTGGTTCACATCCGAGGTCATCCGGGTAATCATGGTGGAGCTTCCAAGCTGGTCCACCTGGCTGTAACTCAGGCCCAGGATGTTCTGCATCAAAGCGTGGCGCAGCCGGGTGGAGAATCCCACCGCCGCCACCGCAGAAAAATACTGGGCGGAAACCGACATCAGCAGTCCCACCACTCCAAGGGCCACCAGCACCAGGCACATCTGCACTACATAGCCCCGGTCACCGTTGGAAATACCCTGGTCCACGATTCTCGCCACCACCAGAGGGACAAACAGTTCAAACAGCGCTTCCAGCAGCTTGAGCAAAGGTCCCAAAACGCATTCTTTTTCGTAGCCTTTC
>DVKV01000033.1 GCA_018715835.1 Candidatus Faecousia intestinavium
TTCCACACTTGCAGCCTGAGAAGTGTTTTCTGCCAGGTACAGAAGGTGAATTGCCCCTCAGGGGCAAGAGAGGCCACCCTGGGGTGCGCCCCGGCAGAAAACGTTTTGAATCTATTTGCCACCGCAGGCGACAAACTCTGTGAGGCTTTTTTGACACGCTCAAAACCGCTGCCGGTTGGCAGCGGTTTTTCTTTTTAATTCGTGCCGCCCCGGGGCACACCACACTTCTTCACTCTTCACTTTTCCTTCTTCACTTCCAAAAATCCCGAGCAGGCAGCAAAGATAAGTGAAAAGTGAATCATGAAAAGTAAAAATCAAGATCCTGCCGCTGTGGGTTACCGGGCAATAATCCCGGACCAATGAGCCGTTCGCAGCGAATTGGCTCCAGGCACTGCCTGAAAACAAATGGCAATTTCCATCGCTGATCGTTACCGAGCAGAAATCCAAGTTCACCGAGAGCGGACGTAACGAACTGGCTCCGGGCACTGCCCGGCCCGCTGAAATCCGCGCAAACCAGGCTGCACTCCGTTACCGAGCAGAAATCCGAGTTCACAGAAAGCGCACGTAACGAACTGGCTGCAGGCACTGCCTGCCCAATGAAATCTGTGCAAGCCAGGCTGCACTCCGTTACCGAGCAGAAATCCGAGTTCACCGAGAGCGGACGTAACGAACTGGCTCCGGGCACTGCCCGGCCCGCCGGAGATTCGTTACATTTTCTTCCCTTCGGGAAGAAAATCAAGGTGTTGCCGCCGTCCAGCCGGCGGCAAGCAGCAGTCCACCGGACTGCTGCATTCAGATGGTTCGAATCTCCTCTGACCCATGCAAAAAACCAGGTATCCAAAATGGATACCTGGTTTTTTGGTGACCCGCCGGAGATTCGAACTCCGGACCCACTGCTTAAAAGGCAGTTGCTCTACCGACTGAGCTAGCGGATCGAATGGCTGGGATGGCCGGATTCGAACCAGCGAATGCCAGAGTCAAAGTCTGGTGCCTTACCGCTTGGCGACATCCCAATGTTCAGTGGCTCCCTTTGCTCGGACACACGGGGTATTATAGCATGGATTTTCCGGTTTTGCAATCCTTTTTTTCAGTTTTGACAACATTTCTTCCGGCACAATCCGACTATTTACTTTTTGCAGAGAATGGACTATCATGTGTTTACGAAAAAACGGGAAAGGAAGTCCCTGCCATGACCGCAGAAGAAGCCCTTTGTTACATCCACAGCGCCTACCGCAAAGGCGCCGCCCCGGGCCTGAGCCGGATCACCGCCCTGCTGGACGCCCTGGGCAATCCCCAGCATTCCTTGAAAACCATCCACATCGCCGGAACCAACGGCAAAGGCAGCACCGCCGCCATGACCGCCGCTGTTTTGAAAGCCGCCGGTTACCGCACCGGACTGTACACCTCCCCCTACCTGTACCGCTTTTCCGAGCGGATGCAGATTGACGGTCAGCAGATTTCCGGGGACGATCTGGGGGCTGTTACCGCCCTTGTGCGGCCCTTTGCCGATGCTCTGGAAGATCCCCCCACGGAATTCGAGCTGGTCACCGCCATCGCCTTGACCTATTTCGCCCGGAAAAAATGCGACATTGCGGTGCTGGAGGCGGGAATGGGAGGCCTGAACGACGCCACCAACGCCATCGACGTGCCGGAGGCGGCGGTGATCACCAACATCGGATTGGATCACACCGAGTTTTTGGGGGATACCCTGGAAAAAATCGCCGCCAACAAGGCAGGCATTTTCAAACCCGGCGGCCGGGCGGTGGTCTACCCCGGCGAGCCTTCCGTGGAGGATGTGTACCGTCAGGTATGCCGGGAAAAAGGAGTGGAGCTGCACATCGCCGACTTTTCCCGGCTGACCCTTCGCAGCCGGAGCCTGGAAGGGCAGGTCTTTGACTGGGGCGACTGGAAAGGTCTTCCCCTGCCCCTGCTGGGAGAGCATCAGTTCCACAACGCCGCCGTGGTGCTGACCCTGGCGGAAGTGCTGCGGCAGCGGGGATGGAATCTGACACAGAACGCAGTCCGTCAGGGTCTTTCCCAGGTTCGCTGGCCGGGCCGGTTCGACATTCTCGCCCGGGACCCCCTGTTCATCCTGGACGGAGGCCACAATCCCCAGTGCATTGACGCTCTGGCGAAAAACATTCCGGAGTACCTGGCCGGGAAGCGGGTCATTGCCCTTACCGGTGTGCTGGCGGACAAGGATTATGTCCGGATGTTCACCCCCATTGTCCCCTATATTTCGGAATTTGTGTGCATCACGCCCCCCTCTCCCCGGAAGCTGGAGGGGGCGGAACTGGCCCGGATGCTGACCCAGGCCGGGGCCAAGGCCCGCAGCTGCGGCACCATCCCCCAGGGGGTGGCTCTGGCCCGGGAGCTGGCGGGGCCGGAGGGTGCAGTGCTGGCCTTCGGCTCTTTGTACTCCATCGGTGCCATCCGGGAAGCCCTGGAAGCGTAAAAAACATGCCCGTTTTCTTCGAAAACGGGCATGTTTTTGTATTTACATCTGGCAGAAAGCCGCGGCGGTCTTAGCCGCCAGGGCTGCGTTATTGTAAACCAGCCGGATGTTGGACGCCAGGGAGTCGCCGCCGGTGATCTCCGCCACCCGGGCCAGCAGGAAGGGGGTGGTTTCTTTGCCGTGGATGCCCTTGGCATTGCACTCGGCAATGGCCTGGTCAATGGCGGCGTTGATGGTTTCCAGAGGCATGGCGTACTCCTCGGGAATGGGGTTGGTCACCAGCATACCGCCCCGCAGACCCAGGTCCTTGCTCACCCGGAAGGTCTTGGCCAGCTCCTGGGGAGAATCCACCCGGTAGTCCACACCGAAGCCAGACCGGCGGGTATAGAAGGCAGGCAGCTCCTCGGTGCCGTAGCCGATCACCGGCACGCCCTTGGTTTCCAGATATTCCAGGGTCAGCCCCAGATCCAGAATGGACTTGGCGCCGGCGCAGATCACCATCACCGGGGTCTGGGCCAGCTCTTCCAGGTCGGCGGAGATGTCCATGGTGGTCTCGGCTCCCCGGTGCACGCCGCCGATGCCGCCGGTGGCGAAAATGGAGATGCCCGCCATGTGGGCGATCATCATGGTGGTGGTGACGGTGGTGGCGCCGTCCTCGCCCCGGGCGCACAGAACCGCCAGATCCCGGCGGGAGGCCTTGCGGATGGCAGTGCCCTTCTTGCCGAAGTATTCAATTTCCTCCGGGGTCAGACCGGCTTTCAGCCGCCCGCCGATGATGGCGATGGTGGCCGGAACCGCCCCGTTCTCCCGGATGATTTTCTCCACGTTCAGCGCCGTTTCCACATTCTGGGGATAGGGCATTCCGTGGGAGATAATGGTGGACTCCAGCGCCACCACAGGCTTGCCGGCAGCCAGTGCCTCCGCCACTTCCGGTTTTACATCCAGATACTTTTCATAATTCATAGCGATCGCCATTCCTTTCCGTATATGATCAGCCCATCCGCGCTTTCAGTGCCGACGCGGACATGGCAGGATTGATGGTTTGTTCCGACTCCATGGCGATGGAACCGGCGGCCAGGCCCGCCCGGGCGGTGGTCTCCAGGTCGCTGCCCTCCAGGTATGCCCACACCAGGGCCGCCATGAAGGCATCGCCGCAGCCCGTGGTGCTGACCATGTTTCCGGGGATGGTGGGCAGCCACAGCCGCTGGTCTCCCATGGCGGCCAGCACCCCCTCTGCCCCCAGGGACAAAAACAGCCGGTGCAGCCCCATGCCCAGCAGGGCATCCGCCGCCTTTACCGCATCCTCCCGGCTGTGAATCGCCACCCCGGAGAGCAGCTCTGCTTCCAGCCGGTTGGGCTTCAGGGTGTGGATTCTGGAGAGAATCGGGCGGAGCTTCTCCGCCTTGGCGGTGGACACCGGGTCCACAAACAGGGGCACCGTCAGGTTCTCCGCCAGATAGGCCAGAGACTGGGCAGGGATGTTGGCATCCGCCACCACCACCTGGGCGTTGTCCAGCACGGACCGGAGGGAGGCAAGATATTCGGGGGTGATTTTCTCGCAGATGGCCATGTCGGACACCGCCAGCACCATCTCCCCATCCGGGGCCGCCAGATACAGGTAGGTGGAGGTGGTGCCTCCGGGAACCTGCAGGGCGTGGCTCAGGTCAATCCCCTGCTGGGAACACACGGCAGCGGCCTGCTGGCCGTGAAGATCGTCGCCGTAGGCGGTGAGCAGCCGGACGTCCAGGCCCAGCAGGCTCATATTGTGGGCAATGTTCCGGCCCACGCCCCCCAGGCTGGTGGTGACCACCCCGGGGTTGGAGTCCGCCTCCACCAATGGAGCGAAGGACCGGCCGCCGATGTCCACATTCACGCCCCCCACCACCACGGCGTAGGAGCCGCTGCGCAGGACGTAGCCCTTTCCGGCGATGCAGCCTTTTTTCATCAGATTGGAAATGTGCACCGCCACCGAGGACCGGGTGATGCCCAGCTTTTCCGCCAGCTCCTGCTGGGAGATCATGGGGTTCGCCTCGATCAACTGCAAAATCTGCCGTTCCCGCTGCGTCATCGCCTTCAACTCCTAAACTTATCTTTATATTTTAAGCATAGGTTTATTATATAGCATTTCCTTTTTTTCGTCAAGGAAAACTGGGTCCATTTTTGCGAAAGGCTATGGAGTCACTGGCTGGTTTCTTCTGCCAGTTTCTTTTGAATTATGTCAATCAGCATGGAAATATTGGGATAGTTCTCATTGATCTCCCGCAGGCGCTGAAATACTTCCAGCGCCTGGGCGTCCCGCCCCATGCAGAGCAGACAGAATCCCTGATTATTCAGCGCCATCTGCTGATAGGACAGAGCGCTGCTGGCAAACATGGTGAGAAAGCGGTACCGGTCGATCCATGGATACTTGGTAAAAAACCGGAAGCTCTCTTCAAACGCAGCCAACGCCCCTTCGTAGTCCTGCCTGCGCATCAGACGCATTCCCCGCCGGTGATGCCGCTGGAGGGACAGACGCAGCGTCCAGGCCAGAACCAGATAAAAACATTCCCCAAACAAAATCCCCGCCAGCCAGGAGCCGGTCAGCCCCCACCATGCCCCCATAACGGCCAGCAGTTCCAGGCAGACCAGAAGTTCAAACAGCCAGCTGCGGCGGCGTATCACCTTTGTCCGTTCCATCATCCACACCTCAGTTCTCCCCTGTTTTTTTCTATCATATCACAGGAAAGCAAAGGAGAAAAGACGTATTTGACCACCCCCGTCTGTTTTCAAAAGAGCAAAAGGCGCCGCATCTGCGGCGCCCTGATTTAGCCCGGCTGATATGGCTGCTGATAATACTCGTCCAGAAACGCAATTCGGTCTATCATATACCGGTACAATTCCTCCGGGGTGTCCACACCATCGTACATGGTTCCCCAGCGTTCCTGATCCCGGGCATAGGCTCCGCTGTCGGTAATCCGGCTGTAATTCTCTTGGAGCACCGCCTGAATGGTCTGCTGGGCGTACATACTCGTTCGCAGTTCCTGCCAGCGTGACACCAGCATCTGCCAATATGCCTCTGAAGTGTCCATCAGCTGGAGAAAATCCTGATGGAAGGTAATCTTCTGCATTGTGAACGCCCGGTCATAGACAAAAGCGTCATCCCGCCAGATGGTTCCAAGAGACATATCCGTGTCCCAGGGGATGTAATACATCCGGTATTCATTCTGCTGGCGGTCCAATACGTAGAACATATTCTTATAGCTCACATTGTCCGGCGCTACCAGAAAATTCAGCAGCAGATTCACATCCACCATGTTGGAGATATTGACCGCATCCTCCAGATTTCCCTCGATGTCACGCATCACATCATAAGCCTGCTGCTCCGTACTGGGCGTCTCAATAACGTCATACGCCTCCTCCGGAGGTACTTTATTCCAGATATTGACACCTTTGAGCAGGATATCCTCCTGCTGAAGGTCCAGGAATTTTGCGTCCACCCTGCGGCGCAGGGAAAACAAGCCCTGATACCGGCCATCCATCACCACTTCCACATACTCCGAGGGAGACATGGGGTAATTCCAGTCCTCCGCGGCGGCATAGTCGTTCCACATGTCCACCACTATTTTTTCCCGGAGCTTGGTGTCATCGAAGATCATGGAACTTAAAATCCAATCGTCATCGGAACCCATTCCCAGCAAATTCCGGTTTGTGTTTTCCCCTTCCTCATCCTTCAGGGTAATTTTCCAGGGCGGTTTGGGCCGGACGGCGCTGGTCTCTCCCCGTCTGTGCCACTGGGCGTTTGCGGAGGTAACCACTTCCACTGCTCCGGTATTGTCAAACAGCAGGAACGTTCCCTGGTAGATTTCCCGGGATTTTTCATTCAGCCCGATCACCACGCCCTCCATGCGGATCACCGGAAGGGTGGTAATCACCAGGGATACCACCTGATACCGGGACCCCTCCCGCACAATCAGGGTCAAGGCTTCCCCCTGCTCCACGGCCTGCGTCAGATTCTCCAGAACAGGCTCCCGGAGCACATACAGCTGATAGTCCCGGGAGGAGGCCGTGATTTTCCCCTGAAGCTGGTCATAGCCCCCCAGATTCCCGGCGGCCTGAGGCAGATACACCGTGCCGGTCTGCTCATCCACGGGGGCCGGATATCCGTTCAGTTCCAAAGCGGAGATCTCCAGATCGGACACCTGGGTCAGGCCCTCCAGTTCATGGGCATCCATCAACGGGAGCGTCAGCATCAGCCGGTTGTTTTCCCGCTCCCGCAGGATTTGTTCCGTCTCCTGCCGAATCATCCAATCTGCGACTGCCTGATTCATTTTGGGAAAAAGGATGGCCGCCAGCACTCCCAGGGTCAGCAGCGTCAGCAGCGCAAATCCTTTTCTTTTTCGTTTCTCCAGCACGCTACGATCTTCACCCTCTCAAATTCCCAAAGGAAACTGCCCCATCAGCGCCATGCGCCCCAGGTAATACTTGGAAAATGCGGTCTGCTGAAGCCGGCCGGTTTCCAGTTCCCTGGCGATCATGTCCGGAAGGAACTCGTCGTATTTTACCTCCAGAATCTGCTTCCCCGTGGGCAGCACCGGCACAAAATCCGACAGCTCCGGGTCAAACAGGTCTGCGCACTGCCCGCTGGCTTCAATGCTGCGGTCAAAGGTCACCCGGACATTTCCGCTGGGATGGGTAAAGGCGGTACGCTCATAACAGATGATTGCCCTGGGCCGGAGCATCCGGCAGCGGACCTGCATCAGAAACCGGTTCAGAACCGGCTTGTCCCCAAACTCCATTGTTTCCGGCGCCTCCAGAATCCGGCGATACTCCTGGGGAAGCAGCGGGCAGCCCCATTTCCGGGTCAGGCCGTTTTGCTTCTCCTTGATTTCCAGCCGGATCAGCGATCCCTTGGGATCATAGATCCGAATCCGGTATTTGCTTCTCCGGTCCACGCCTGCAGCGTTCTCCGCCATGCAGTTATCCACAATGTCATCAAAATACAGGCTGCGAATCACATAGCAGTCCCCATCCTGGTGTTTATCCCGCTCCATTACCCGGCTCAGCCGCTGGGACAGCACAGCCAGATCCAGATCGGATACCAGATATTTTTTCTCAACCCGAAATTCCGTCATAGCCTGTCTCAGAACCGAACGTCCCCGTCATGGGTCATCAGATGCAGGGACTGAATCTGGGGCAAAGCGGAAACACTCTGAAGCAGCTCCCCTTCCTGACGAACCTGCATTTCCACAATCCATTCCACGCCCCGTTTGGTCACGTTGCGGCTGCGCACCTGATAGCGGCGGCAGAACTTTCCAACACATTCCATCAGCGCCGTTTCGGCAGACAGGTCCTGGGCGGACACCACCAGCAGACAGGGCGCCCGGAGTACAGGCAGCAGATCCAGGAACGTGGTCAGCACCGCCACCACCAGGCTCAGCCAGAACGCCAGCTCAAACAGCCCCGCTCCGATCACAATGCCCGCGCTGATGCTCCAGAACAGATAAGTAAGATCCGCCGCATCCTTCACCGCATTGCGGAACCGGACAATGGACAATGCGCCCACCATGCCCAGGCTGATGGTCAGGTTGCTGCCCATTGCCAGCATAATCCCGGCGGTGATGACCGGAAGCGTTGCAAGAGATTTGTTGAAATCCCGGTTATAAAAGCCGCTTCTGCTGTTGAGCCGGTAGACCAGATAAATAAAGAGTCCGGCAGCCACGGCAATGGCCAGCGTCAGCACCACGGTAGTGGTGGTCAGGTCGCCTGCCTGAAATTTTTCCAGAACGGAATTCTTGATTATGTCTGAAAAGTTCACAAAATCTCCCCTCTTCTATCTTTTTCAGGAAATCGCTTCCAGTGTATCATATTCTTTTTTACAAATCAAGTTTCCCCTGCTCAACAGGCACAATCGGGGGCAAAGTATTTCCCCCGCCTGGTTTGACACTGTTTCTCTCTCATGATATAGTAGAGAAA
>DVKV01000034.1 GCA_018715835.1 Candidatus Faecousia intestinavium
TGCCCAGTGCGGGATGATTCAAAAACAAGGGGCTTTTGCGCCAGCAAAAGCCCCTTGGCTTTGGTGTTGTTATTTCTCGAACAGATATTCCTGCACCAGGACCTGCATCAGCTCGTCCCGGTCAATCTTGCAGATCATACTCCGGGCACTGTTGTAGTTGGTGATATAGGTGGGATCTTCGGTGAGCAGGTAGCCTACAATCTGGTTGATGGGGTTGTAGCCTTTCTCTGTGAGCGCCTCGTACACACTGCGGAGGATCCGTCGCATATTTTCTTTGTCATCGCTGGGAACCGTGAATTTCTGTGTATTCATTTCCGTCATGGTACGCAGCCTCCTTTATTGAAGAATATGGTCATTATACCCTAATTTCGCCGGACTGTAAAGCCCCAAAGCGGGAAATTTTTGTAAATAATTCCACAAGACCGAAGAAAACGAAGCAAATCCACCGGTAATCAGCGCAGAATGGCACCCAGCTTCTCCTGCAGGGCCTGCAGCACCTTGGCGGTGACGGCCTCGGAATCGGTATCGGTCAGAGTCCGGTCGTCGGCCCGCAGTTCCAGAGAGAAGGCCATGCTCTTCTTGCCTTCCGGCACACCTACGCCCCGGTAGATGTCAAACAGCTTCACGCTGCGCAGCAGCTTGCCGGCAGCGGCAGTGATTACATCTTCTGCCTGAGCAACGGTGATTTCCTCACCACACACCAGTGCCAGATCCCGGGACACGGCAGGATACTTGGGCAGGGGGGTATAGGTGGCATCCGGCAGACGGCAGGCGAAGAGCTTGGTGAAGTTGATTTCCGCACAGTACACGTCGGTGTCAATGCCATAGTTCTTGGCTACCAGGGGATGGACCTGACCCATGACGCCCACTTCCTCGCCGTCAATGGACAGTACGGCGCAGCGGCCGGGGTGGTAGCTGGGATTGGTGGAACAAGCAGTGTAGCTGGCCTTCTTCAGCCGCAGCCCGGCAAAGATGGCCTCCACCTCTCCTTTCAAGGTAAAGAAGGTCTCGTTGGCGCCATAGGTGCCCAGCATCAGCATCTTCGGTTCTTCCGGCAGAACCTGGCCCTCCACCGGCAGGTAGATCTTGGCCAGCTCATAGAGCTTTACGGCCTTGTTGTGGTAGGCATTGTTCCGGGAGAGAATTTCCATCATGGAGGGCAGAGCGATGGTCCGCATGATGGAGGTGTCCTCGCCCAGAGGATTCTGAATTCGCAGAGCGTTGCGCAGGGGGGAGTCTCCGGGCAGACGGATCTGGTCGAAAATGGCTGGAGAGACGAAGGAGTAGGTGATGATCTCGCTGTATCCCATACCACGGCACAGGACACCGGCTTTGTTTTCCATCAGCATCTCCGGGGTGTAGCCGCCCTGGGTGGCGTTCTTGAAAGCGGTGGTGGGGATTTCATTGTAGCCGTAGGAACGACCCACTTCTTCCGCAATATCCGCCATCAGGTTCAGGTCAGGACGGAAAGAGGGAACCAGAATGGTATCGCCCTCCACGGGAATCTCCAGCAGATTCAGATACTTTACCATATCCTCCCGGGAAATGTCAGTTCCCAGCAGGCGGTTGATCTTGTCACACTCCAGAGGCAGCTTTTTGGGCTCGGGAACGTAGTTGATCACGTCGATGGTGCCTTCCAGCACATCGCCGCACTGGAGCAGCTCCACCAGCTCGCAGGCCCGCTGTACGGCGGGAATGGTCATCATGGGATCCAGACTCTTTTCAAACTTGCCGGAGGCCTCGGTGCGCATACCCAGGGCAAGAGCGGTCTGCCGGATAGAGGTGCCGTTGAAGTTGGCGGATTCGAAGACTACCATGGTGGTATCATCCATGATTTCGGAGTTTTCGCCGCCCATAATACCGGCCAGACCGATGGCCCGGTTTTCATCGGCGATGACCAGCATTCCGGCTTTCAGATTCCGGACATTGCCGTCCAGGGTGGTCAGGGTTTCACCTTCTTCTGCTTCCCGAACCACGATCTTCCCGGAGGAGACGTAGCGGTAGTCGAAAGCGTGCATGGGCTGACCGTATTCCAGCATCACATAGTTGGTGATGTCCACGATGTTGTTGATGGGCCGCACCCCATTGGCGCGGAGCCGCTGGCGCAGCCACTTGGGGCTGGGGCCGATTTTTACGTTGGCCACCATCCGGGAGGAGTAGCGGTTGCACAGCTCGGTAGCAGGCACTTCCACATCCAGATAGTCATAGATGCTGCCCGCATCGCTGCCATGCACCACCGGCTCGTGGTGACGCATGTGCTTGCCGAAAGCAGCGGCAGCTTCCCGGGCCAGGCCGATGATGGAGTAGCAGTCCGGACGGTTGTTGGTGATTTCAAAATCCACCACGGTGTCGTCGTTGCCGATCACCTGGTTGATGTCCTGACCTATCTGGCAGTCCTCGTTGTTGAGAATCCAGATGCCGTCGGCGTAGGCGTCGGGGAAGTCGTTCTGGGTCAGGCCCAGCTCGGCGAAGGAGCAGAGCATACCGTTGGACAGTTCCCCGCGGAGCTTGCCCTTGGTGATGTGGACGCCTCCGGGCAGCCAGGAGTTGTGCAGGGCCACGGGCACCAGATCCCCTTCGGTGACGTTCTGAGCACCCGTGACGATCTGCACCGGCTCTTCCTTGCCCACGTCCACCTGGCAGATCCACATATGGTCGGAGTTGGGGTGGCGGACCATGGACAACACCTTGCCCACCACCACGTTTTTCACTTCAGCGTCCATCCGCTCATAGGTTTCTACCTTCTGACCGAAAACGGTCAGGGTTTCCACAAATTCCTTGTCGGAGACCTGAGAAAGGTCTACGAAATCTTCATTGAGCCATTTTCTGTTCAGTTTCATTCCAGACCCCTCCTTAGAACTGATTCAGGAACCGGACGTCGTTGTCGAAGATCAGACGCAGGTCATTGATCTTCATCCGGCCCATGGCGGTACGCTCCAGACCCATGCCGAATGCAAAGCCGGAGTACTTCTCCGGGTCGATGCCGCAGTTTTCCAGCACGGTCGGGTGAACCATACCGGCGCCCAGCAGCTCAATCCAGCCTTCGCCGTGGCAGGTGGAGCAGACCTGACCGTCCACTTCGCCGGTGCCGTGGCACTTGTGGCACTGCATATCCATTTCACAGCTGGGTTCGGTGAAGGGGAAGTGATGGGGACGGAACCGCATGACGGATTCCTCGCCGTAGATCTTCTGCATCATGGTAATCAATGCGCCCTTCAGGTCGCCCATGGTGATGTGCTCATCCACCACCAGACCTTCAATCTGGTGGAACATGGGGGAGTGGGTGGCGTCGGCCTCGTCCTTCCGGAACACCCGGCCGGGAGCCAGCATGCACAGGGGAGGCTTGTGGTTTTCCATAAACCGGATCTGCATGGGGCTGGTCTGGGTGCGCAGCAGAACGCTGTCGTCATCGGTGAAATAGAAGGTATCGGAACGATCCCGGGAGGGATGGCCTTCCTCAATATTCAGCCGGGTGAAGTTGTAGCTGGCCAGTTCCACTTCGGGGCCGTCCACAACCTGGTAACCCAGTCCCACAAAAATGTCCTTGATCTGCTGCAAAACCTGGTTCATGGGATGCTGATGGCCCAGAGGCACCGGCTCTCCGGGGATGGTCACATCCACAGCTTCGGCAGCCAGCTTGCGCTCCAGCACGGCGGCGTGGATGGCGGCTTTCCGCTCTTCTAGTTTCGCTTCAATCTGGGCCCGGACAGAGTTTGCCAGCTGGCCCATGACAGGGCGCTCCTCGGCGGACAGCTTGCCCATCTGCTTGAGGACGGCGGTCATTTCACCTTTTTTGCCCAGCAGCTTTACCCGCAGATCCTCCAGCGCGGCCGGGGTATCAGCGGCATCCAGAGCCGCCAGAGCACTCTGGTGAATCTGCTCCAATTGTTCTTTCATTTTGATTCCTCCTGAAAAGGTTGACTACAAATAAAAAAGCCCTTCCTCCCACACTCGGGACGAAAGGCATTCCTTCCGCGGTACCACCCGCAATTCGCCGGAACCGGCGCGCTTTTCGGATGCAGTCACATCCAAGACCCATAACGGCGTCACCCGGCGCACCCTACTGACTGTTCAGGCGGCAGCTCCTGGGAGAAAGCCCGGTATTGCACCCAAGCGGCTCCCACCATCCCGCTCTCGCTTCCTGGGGCAAAGCCAATACAAGGCGGCCCAATCTTCGCTTTTGTTTATTATCCTCCCAATGGTAGCATATCTTTTCCTGTTTTGCAACCCCCTTTTTCCCGAAAACCGGAATGCTTGACGGAAGATGGAGAACCATGGTATGCTGTAACCAAACAGGAAAGGAGATGCTGATGATGGAGGTTTTACAACTAAATCATGCTCAGGTGATGTCTTTGCTGCCGGACCGGGACCCCTGGGGGCACAAAGGAAACTTTGGAAAGATTCTGCTGCTGTGCGGCAGCCGGGGCTATACCGGCGCAGCGTATCTGGCGGCCATGGGTGCCCTGCGCGCCGGTGCGGGACTGGTGTTCCTGGGAGTGCCGGAGAGCATTTATGCCATTGAGGCGGTGAAGCTCCACGAGCCGGTGGTATTTCCTTTGCCGGACCGGGAGGGAAAGCTGAGCCGGGAGGCCCTGGGTGAGATTCTGGAGCGGCTGCCCCAGATGGATGCGGTACTGGTTGGCTGCGGCCTGGGGCAGTCGGAGGATACCGCCGCTGTGGTAGGGGAAGTGCTGGAACAGGCCCAATGCCCGGTGGTGGTGGATGCCGATGGCATAAACGTTCTGGGGCCGCATAAGGATATACTGCGCAGAAGACAATACGCCACCATTCTGACACCTCACGACGGGGAGTTTCTCCGCTTTGGCGGGAAGCTGAGCCCGGATCGGATGGCCTGTGCGGCGGAGTACGCCCGGCAGTGGAACAGCATTGTGCTGCTCAAAGGACACGAAACCTGCATCACCGACGGTGGGAGCGGATACCGCAACACCACCGGGAATCCGGGAATGGCGGTTGGCGGCAGCGGGGATGTACTGGCGGGGATGATAACCGGCCTGCTGGGACAGGGCATCGCCCCCCTGGAAGCGGCGGCCTGCGCCGCCTGGCTCCACGGGGCGGCAGGGGATCTGTGCGCCCAGGAACTGGGGCAATATGCCATGCTGCCCACGGACCTGCTGAATCGTCTTCCGCGACTACTGAAATAAGGCGGGATGCCATTTGAAAACTTGGGGGGCCGTGCTGGCGGTGCTGCTTTTGCTGACGGGGTGCAGCAGCCGGAATCAGGAACTGGACCGGGCCATGGATCTGCGCAGCAGAGCGCTGCAAGCGCCGGGCTGCACCTTTGACGCGGAGATCACCGCCGATTATGGGGACACGCTCTATACGTTTTCGGTAAGCTGTCAGTGGGAAAATTCAGGCAATCTGACGTTCACGGTGACCCAGCCGGAGAGTATTTCCGGCATCACGGGGACCATCACCCGGGAATCGGGCGCACTGACCTTTGAGGACGTTGCTTTACAGTTCGATACCCTGACGGATGGACAGGTTACCCCGGTGATGGCGCCCTGGATTCTGATGCAGGGACTGACCGGGGGATATCTGACCTCTGCCGGGATGGAGGATGGATTTGTCCGGGTCAGCGTGGATGACAGCTACGCCGGAGAAGCGCTGCACCTGGATGTGTGGCTGTCCGGGCAGGATCTTCCCATCCGGGGGGAAATTCTGTATGAAGGCAGACGGATTGTGTCGCTGAGCGTCAAAA
>DVKV01000035.1 GCA_018715835.1 Candidatus Faecousia intestinavium
AGCATGATCTGCCATTCCCACAAACCGTTTGGGCGCTTTCGATAGGTGCCCTCACCCTGCAGGCGTCTTTTAGGCATTTGATTAACCTCCAATTTTCAAAAATTCAGCGTATTGCTGTAGGCAGTAAACCGGCTGCCTGTTACCGGTTCTGCATATTTATCATACCATAACGGCAGCCGGTTCTCAAGGTTCTAGGCGACGGAATTCGTATTTTTCTCCATCCAGGTCATCAGCTTATCCTTTGGTACGACCATGCGTTTGCCGATCTTCAGGGTGGGGAAATCCTGACTGTGCATCAGACTGTAGGCGTTGGCCCGGGAGATTCCCAGTACCTGGGCCAGCTGGGTGGCGTTCAGGGTGACAGGCAGCTGCTCGATCGATGTAAACATTGCTTTCATATGAGTCTCCTTTTCCTCTTAGTAGTGATTGATTGTTCTTGGTTGTTATGCCATTGGGAAATAGTCGGGGAGGGGGATGTGTAGGAATTGGGAGAACAGGATCCCTAAGTGAGGAAAAATATTTCCCCACCCAGTGCCTGTTGGGTGTTCCCCCAATCCCCGACGGCCTCCGGCTAGTGTTTTATCTCTCCCGGTCTCTTGCCCGGTGCAGTCTTTCCTGCTCCTTCCGGGTATCTTTCAGCTCCCGGATGCGGGCCTTCATCTCTTTCTCTTCACTCAATTTTTGGTACCACAGGGACCGGAAATGCTCCGCCTTGGCAATGTAGTCCTTGTTGTAGATTCTCCGGTCTGCCGCCTTCTGGCAGTTGTAGGCGATCCGGCTCAGCTTCTTCCGGTTCTCCCGAATGTGTTGGAGCTGGTTTCGCAGCTGTTCTTCCCGGGTCAGGTTCCATTCCCGCTGGTACTGGAATCGGGATTCCTGGGCTTGGTCCTGCCACTGGTCTGCCGATTCTGTCAAGGCTTCCCGGAGAGATGCTGCTTCCTGAATTTGCAGGTCTACTACCTCCCGCTCCCATTGGAGCTCCCTGCGTTCTTCCGGTGCATCCGGGTCACAGCCGCACCAGCGAAGATAGCTGCCCTGGCGGAATCGCTCCTGTTGCGAGGTTTCGGGGTTTTCATAGCTGTTCCAGCGTTCCAGCAAATTGTCCAGCTTTTCTTTCTCGGTCTGCAAGTCCCGTTCCAGATAGGTGACCTGTTTCACCAGATCGTGGAGTTCCTGGAAATCTTCTTTCTGATAACGGCTGCCTATTTTTCCTGCAATCAGAGCCGCAGCGTCGGCAATGGCGTCCTCTGCCTTGGCATTGTTTTTCAGCCGCTGCTGCCGGAGCCACTGGATGTACTTTTTCTTTTCGTAGTACTGCGCTTCCTGCTGCCGCAGTTCCGCTTCCCCACGTCGGCCATGACCGATGAGGGAGAAGAGCAGATCCTTGGGCAGGCCCACGGTGTCCAGGCGGATGTTCCGCTTGGCTCCCGGCAGATGGATACTATAGGTATTGCCTCGGCGGATCAGGTCGATATCATATTTTTTCTTGAGGGTATCTTTCAGCTGCTCCATGGTGTAACTGTCCATGGCAGCAAACAGGATCTGATTTTTCAGCACATTATAGCGAGCTTCTTTTCTTCGCTGCTTGCGCTGCTCTTCCACCCGGTTGTTGTCCTCCTGAGCAAGTCCGTGGCTTCTGGTGTAGGCCAGCAGCCAGTCCTGGCAGTGGTGCCGGAAGGTGGGGTTGTCCTGGTGCTTTCCTCCGGCGCTGACTTCGCACCGGAGCACCTGGCCCCCTTCGTCGTGGATCATCCAGGGCCGTTCCTCCCGGGCGACTGACCGGACGGAGTTGATTGCCACATGAACGTGGGGATTGTCCGTGTCCATGTGGACGGCAATCAGGGCTTCATACCCGGGAAGGTTCTCCCGGACAAACGCCTTGCCTTCTTCCAGCATGGCCTCCTTGCTTAGAAGCGGCACATCTGCTTCCGGGTGGCTGATGATGTAGATGTGCTGTTTGCGCTCTGCCTTGGTGTTGTTTTTGCCAAAGCGGATGTTGGTTTCCATGCAGGCACCGGCCCAGGTTTCCGGGTCCATCTCTCGTCCATAGCCGTCCAGGGCGCAGATGGCGTAGTTTTCCCGCTCCTGGAGCAACCCGTATTCATCCAAAATGGGCTCGTACAGCCCGGTTTTGGAATCCTCCCGGTGCCGGTATTTCAGGTAGTCCAGGGCGTCGCTGTAGGCAGCGTTTTTAGAACTGGTGTGCTTTAAAATAGCCATTGACGGCCTCCATGGTTTTCAGCACGATTCTTTGAGTCCGCACCAGGTCGTGGTTGGTCTGAACCAGAAGATTCCATTCTTCCGGATGAGCCTGGCGCTGGCCTTCGTTAGGCTTGATGGCCATTTTCAGAAGGCCGCCCTGCTTGCCCAGTTCTGCATGGATGTATTTCAGTTCCGCCGTCATCTTGGTTACGGCGGACAATAATTTTTCTTTGTCCGGATCAATCACAATGGGATTTTCCAGCGCCGCCTTGCGGATGAACACCCCTTTGGACAGTCCTGAGGCTTCTACCCGCCGTTCCAGCTTCCGCTGCTCCGCTTCACTGAACCAGACATGGGCATCAAAGGGCCGCTTGCGGTTGGGGGCGGGCTTTTGCTTTTTCTTCGGTTTGGCAGGCGGTTGTTCCTGAGGGACCGGGGATTCCGGTATCGGTGGCACTGGGGCCGGGACCGGTGGAGCCGTTTCCGCGGGTGTGGGTTGAGGCTCCACAACAGGCTGGGATTTGAGTTTTTCCTTATTCCAGAAGGCCAAAATCTACCGCCTCCTCTCCATCTGCGACGATGCGCGACGGTTGCGACGATTGCGACGATGTTTTTGGGGGCGGGGTTTTACCGTCGCACCGTCGCGGATCGCCCTGCGGTGAGATTTCAGCCGCATATCGGAGGGTAATCCGCCGACCGGTGTGTCTGGCTTTATTCTCATAGGCAATGCCGAATTCCTCCAGCAGCCGTCCCGCCTTTACGTTCAGATGCCGGGTGAGCCGGTTGCTCTGGTCCGGAAGCCCCAGGGCGGTTACCAGTTCGGTGGGAGTCCCTTCCCAGCGCGGAGTCTGAGCCGTGACCAGTTTTGCCACCGCTACCAGAATCGGATCCGACGACTCCTTCCAGGGTTCTGTCTCTGAATGATCCAGTTCCCAGACCAGGCTCTCCGGATTCTTGGTAATGTACAGTTTCTGCTCCGGCTGATCCCGGCTCACCAGTTCCAGAGTGGCCGTGAGATCGGTGCGGTTTTCTTTCTTCATCAAAAGGGCGCCATCCGAACCGCCTAGAAGGCCGGTGGTGCCGGAGATCATCTCAAAGCTGTCCCCTGCGGGCTGCTTCCGGGTGTGATGAACCAGAAGGATGCAGATGTTGTAGGAATCTGCCAGCTGTTTCAGGCTGCTGATCACATCGTAATCGCTGGCGTAGCTGTATTCGGTGGTCATCTCCCGGACTTTCTGGAGGGTGTCCACGATCACCAGAACGGTGTCGGGATGCTCTGCCAGAAAATTTTTCAGCTGTTTGTCCAGGTTCTGACCAACCTGTCCGGCATGGGTGGCGAAGTGCAGGTTGTCGCAGCCTTCCACGCCAAACATCCGAGCCATGCGCTCCTGGAGCCGCTTCTTATCATCCTCCAGGGCCAGGTACAGGACGGTGCCGCCGTGAACCCGATAGCCCCAGAGGTCTGTGCCGGTGCTGACCCGGTAGGCAATCTGGGCCACCAGGAAGGACTTGCCGATTTTCGGCGCACCTGCCAGTAGGTAGACCCCGGTGCCCAGAAGGCCGTCAATGACCGCCCTCCGGCTGGGGAGGGTTTCCTCCATCAGCTCGTTGTAGGAGACGGTGTTCAGGAAATCCGGGTCCTGGGCCCGCTGGAGTTTTTGAAAAAAGTCCGGGGAATCCGAAAAGTCGTCATTGAATTCAGCGTCTGTTTCTGCTATACTAGGTGTGTACGTTTTGGACGACTGCCCTCCATCTGCGCCAACAGATGGGTTCCGGGCGGTCGTTTCTTTTGTTATTGACATTGCTTCTCCTTTCCACTCGATTGTGTGTCTTCGTTCAGCAAATCTGCATTTTTCACTCCTTTCTGAAATGCAAAAGTCGTTGGACAGTCAAGCCCAACGACAGCACACTATGCAAAAAATCGCCGGGCGGTCAAGTGCCCAACGACTGGGCACTATTATACGAAATTGCTGTGTGAATGTCAAGCGGTTGCCGAGTTACAAATGCGCTTGACATCTCTATTCAATTGTCAAAGTGCGCGGGCATCTATGTTTTCTGGAATGCCCCTCCAGCTGCAGGTTTCGAGCATCGTCTATCCCAAACAGTCCATTGCCGATCGCCTGGTATGACTATAGCAGGATTTTTCCGTTTTGTCTTTATCACGGCTTTTACATCTTTTTTGCAAGATTTATGTTTTGTATCATACGATGGGCTTGGATTCGGTGTTTACCTTATTCCAGAAGGCCTATTCATCGCCGCTTTCTTTCCCTCCGCGACGGTGCGACGGTAAAACCCCACCCCCAAAAACATCGTCGCAATCGTCGCAACCGTCGCGCATCGTCGCGCGGCGGGGTTTCAACGACAGATCGGAGCGAAATCTGTCTGCTGTTTCTTCTGAAATTGGTGTGTACGTTTTGGACGACTGCCCTTCATCTGCGCCAACAGATGGGTTCCGGGCGGTCGTTT
>DVKV01000036.1 GCA_018715835.1 Candidatus Faecousia intestinavium
GACGCTGCTGTATTATTTTGTCTGGATGCACGGCTATACCCTGGCGTACTTTGCTTACAAAGGAAAGTACGTGCTGATGGGTGTCTATGCGGTACTGCTGTATATCTTTTTCCAGAATTCCGACTGTACCATGTTTGGCCAGCTCCATCGGGTGGATTTGATTATCGGGCAGATTATTTCCATTGTTCTTGTCAACGGCATTACCTATTTTCAGCTTTGCCTGATTGCCAACCAGATGCTGACGCCTACACCGATTCTGATTCTGACCGCCGGTGAAGTCGCACTGGCAGCAGTGCTGGTGGTGCTTTATACCGGGCTTTACCACAAACTGTATGCCCCTCACGAAATGCTTCTGATTTATGGCAACCGTCGGGGTGTATCCCTGAAAATCAAAATGGATTCCCGGCGGGACAAATACAACATCAGCAAACTGATTTCCGTTGAGGAGGGATTTGACGCGATCTGCCGGGAAATGGGAAAATATGACGCGGTGATTCTCAGCGATGTCCCGGCCCAGGTCCGTAACGATATTCTGAAATATTGCTACCGATACCGAATCCGCACGTATTTATCTCCCAAACTTACGGATATCATGATCCGGGGCGGGAAAAATATCACATTGTTTGATACGCCTCTGCTTTTGGTCAAGGGAACCGGGCTTACACCAGCCCAGCGTGTGGCCAAGCGCTGCATGGATATTGTGCTGTCTGCAATTGCGCTGCTCATTACCTCACCGGCATTTCTTGTGGTGGCCATTTCCATCAAACTGGAGGACGGTGGGCCGGTATTCTACAAGCAGAAGCGGCTGACCCGGAATGGCCGGGAATTTGAAATCCTGAAGTTCCGCAGTATGATCGTGGATGCGGAAAAATACGCCGGTGCAGTTCTGGCTACGGAGGACGACCCTCGAATCACCAAGACCGGAAAGGTGATCCGAGCTACCCGACTGGATGAACTGCCCCAGCTCCTGAATATACTGAAGGGAGATATGAGCATCGTCGGCCCCCGCCCGGAGCGAAAAGCGATTGCGGATGAGTATTGCAAGGACATCCCGGAGTTTGCCTATCGGCTGAAAGTCCGGGGCGGTTTGACGGGATATGCCCAGATTTATGGAAAGTACAATACCAGTGCGTATGATAAACTCCGTTTGGATTTGATGTATATTGAAAATTATTCTTTCCTGCTGGATATCAAGCTGATTATCCTGACGATGCGGATTATCTTCAGCAAGGAAAGCACAGAGGGGATTGATAAGGCCCAGGAAAATCAGGAACGAACGGACGAACTGCTGCGGGATATAGAGCGGCGGAAAGAGAAATAGCAGTGTGCCCGGCACTTGCGTATCCTTGGTACGCGAGTGCCGGGTTATACGCTGAAAACCCTTTTCAGAAAAGAGACTTGCAAAAGTTTTGGATTTGGTATACTATAGAAAAGTATCTGTGGAGCGAATGGAGGCAGTCTATGTCGCTGCGGGCAAAAATATTTGCATACTGGATGAAAAACAGACCGAAAAGTTTGAGCGCCACCAAGATAATCGCGATTGCATTTGCTGCAATCATTTTTTTGGGAGCCTGCCTTCTGAACCTTCCGGTAGCTTCCCGGAGCGGAGAATCCAGCGGCTTTCTCACAGCACTGTTTACAGCAACTTCTGCGACCTGCGTTACGGGTCTGGTTGTGCAGGACACCTGGCTCCAGTGGAGCGGGTTCGGACAGTGTGTTATCTTGCTTTTGATTCAGGTCGGCGGACTTGGATTTATGTCAGCCGCTACCTTGCTGGTTTTCTTGCTTCGGAAGCGAATCGGCCTGAAGCAGCGGCTGGTTATGGCCCAGGCCCTGAGCATCAGCGATATGGACGGCATTGTGCGGCTGCAGAAGACGGTTCTGGTTGGAAGTTTTCTGGTTGAGGGGATAGGGGTGCTGATCCTGTTTGCCCGATTCCTTCCGGAATATGGGCTGGGGAATGCACTGCGCTGGAGTGTATTTCATTCTGTTTCCGCCTTTTGCAACGCAGGATTCGATATTTTCGGCGTTCTGCAGCCGGACGCAGGCCTTATCCTGTTTCAATCCGATCCGGTGGTGCTGCTGACCCTGTGCTGCCTGATCGTCATAGGTGGACTGGGTTTTTTGGTCTGGCAGGAGGTCCAGCAAAAGCGGAGTTTCAGGCGGCTGAGCGTCTATGCCCGCTTGGTATTGCTGACAACGTTTGCGTTAATTGTGGTCGGATGGATCATTCTCTGCCTTCTGGAGTGGGATAACCCCAGAACCCTCGGTCCCATGTCGGTGGGGGACAAACTGCTCAATGGACTGTTTCAGTCCGTCACGCTGCGTACAGCAGGATTTGCGTCCATCGATCAGGCGGGTTTGACGGAGGGGGGCAAGGCTGTTTCCATTGTGTGGATGCTGATTGGCGGTTCCTCCGGTTCCACTGCGGGCGGTTTGAAAACCGTTTCATTTGTTGTTTTGATTTTGTTTATGGCAGCCCGGGCACGGGGAAGAGAGTCGGTGTGTGTATTTCGCCGTACCATACCCCAGGGACAGGTTTTGGATGCCATGACCATCGGAATCATCCTGATATTTCTGGCGATATTTGGCGGCATTTTCATTAGCTCCACCTCCGATGTCAGTGTGACAGACGGGGTATTTGAGGCGGTGTCCGCATTGGCAACGGTTGGGTTGACTGCAGGTGCCACCCGGGTTATGAGTGTTCCGGCAAAGTTGCTCATCATCTTGTATATGTATTTCGGACGGGTGGGCGTATTGACGATCAGCCTGGGATTCCTTGCGGGAAACCGGGCAGAGGAACGTTATCGCTACGCTGAGACGAAATTGCTGATTGGCTGAGGAGATAGATTATGAAATCTTACTTTGTAATTGGTCTTGGATTGTTTGGACAGGCATTGGCCCGTCAGCTGTGCAAGCTGGGAGCGGACGTACTGGCGATGGACATGTCCAGCCAGCTGGTTCAGCAGGTGGCAGCGGATGTCACCCATGCGGTTGTGGGGGATGCAAAGGACAAGGAAGTTTTGCGGGCCCTGGGCGCCAAGGACTTTGATTGTGCCGTGATCGCCATCGGGGATGATTTGGCCACTTCCGTGCTGGTCGCCATGAACCTGATGGAATTGGGGGTTCCTTACATTGTCTGCAAGGCCCATGATGAAACTCATCGAAAAGTTCTGGAAAAACTGGGCGTTAACCGTGTGGTGATTCCGGAACAGGAAAATGCCCAGCGGCTGGGACGCAGCTTGCACAGTCACAACGTGTTGGAGTATATTGAGCTGTCCGAGGAATATGGTATCCTGGAAGTACCTGCGCCCAAAGGATGGACGGGAAAGAGCATCCGGGATCTGAATATCCGGGCAAAACTGGGTATCAATATCATTGCGGTGGAAAGTGGTCGGAAGACCAATGTTTCTCCTTCCGCAGACTATACTATTCAGCCTGATGATATTCTGGTGGTTCTGGGAGACAGCTATTCTTTAGAGGAGCTGCAGAAACTTTGATGGAACAACGAATTACATCCCGGAAAAATCCCCAGATTCAAATGGTACGGAAGCTGTTATCTTCCAGAAAGTACCGGGAAGAAACCGGGCGGTTTGTGGGGGACGGCATCAAACTCTTGAAAGAAGCGTCCGCGTACTGTCCGGGACTGGAGACGGTTTTCCTGTCTGACGGAGTGGAGGCAGACTTGCCGGAAACGGTGCAGGTCATCCGGGTACCGGAGGATGTGATGGAGTCCATCTCTCCCATGTCGTCACCCCAGGGGGCATTGTTTGTATGCCGCATGCCCCGCCAGCCGGAATGGAAGCCCCGTGGCGGTATAATGATTTTGGATGGAATTCAGGACCCGGGAAATCTGGGCACCATTCTCCGGACATCGGATGCGCTGGATGTTCCGCTGGTGCTGCTGGAGGGCTGCGCGGATGTGTTCAACCATAAGGTTGTCCGGGCCAGTATGGGTGCGGTGTTCCGCCGGGAAGTGGTGCAGACCACCTGGGAACAGGTTCTGCAAGCCTGTAAGGCAGCGCAGATTCCCATTGGCGTGACAGCGCTGAGTGATACGGCCATGGACATTCGCCGGGCACAGCTGCATACTATGGCTGTGGTGATCGGCAGCGAAGGCCAGGGAGTCCGGCCGGAGATTCTGGAACAGGCAGATCAGCAGCTGATCATCCCCATGAATGCCCACTGTGAGTCTTTGAATGCTGCGGTGGCCGCCACCATTGTGATGTGGCAGATGCGCTGCACACTGCCGTAGAGAGAAAAAGGAGAATTCTTATGCTGCTGCACTGGATCTGGCTTGCCCATCGTCCCGGCCTCAGTGACCGGGGAAGAGCGGCTTTGCTGCAGCGGTTTCATGACCCGGAGGACATCTTCTATGCAGACAGAAAGACTCTGACTGAAGTGGAGGGCCTGTCCGGTACGGGATTGGAAGCTTTGGGTGACAAGAGTTTGGATGAGGCCCAAAGTATTTTGAAGATTTGCCGTGACAAAAAGCTGGGCATACTCACTTTCCAGGATGCAGCCTATCCCCGCAGGCTGCGCAATATTTCCGATCCTCCGGCGGTCCTGTACTATAAAGGACAGATTCCGGATTTGGAAAGTTGTCCGGCAATCGCGGTTGTGGGGACAAGAAAAGCATCGGCCTATGGCTTGACCACGGCGAAGAGAATGGGATATCAGATTGCCCGTTGCGGCGGCATTGTGGTATCCGGCATGGCATATGGAATAGATGGCATGGCGACAGCGGGAGCCCTTACGGCAGGAAGTCCGGCGGTAGGGGTGCTGGGCTGCGGCGTGGATGTGGTTTACCCCATGTCCAATCGATCCTTGTTCCGGGATATGGAGGAGTATGGCTGGCTGGTCAGCGAATTCCCTCCGGGATATCCGCCATCCAGATGGACATTTCCCAAGAGAAACCGGATCATCAGCGGTATGTGCAACGGTGTCCTGGTCATTGAAGCCCCGGAGAAAAGTGGATCGCTGATTACCGCTCGTCAGGCGGCGGAGCAGGGCAGAGATGTGTTTGTGGTTCCGGGGAATATCGATTTGCCCTCGTTTCAGGGCAGCAACCAGCTGCTGCGGGACGGGGCGATTATGGTTTCCTCGGGTTGGGAAGTGGTGAGCGAATATGAAGGGCTCTACCCCAATTCCCTTCGGAAAGAGTTGGGCCAGTGCTGCCAGACGGCTTACCCCGAGGAAGTGCAGTTTGCCGCGGATTCTGGAAAACAGTATGAAAAAGTAGCGCAGGACATCCAAAAACCGAAACAGATCCGCAATCTTAAGAAAAAATTAGATAAAATAGACAAAAAGGACATTGACAATACGGCTTCCAGGCCGTATAGTGTCGTGGATACAGATTCCATACCGCTGTCAGATGAGGAAAGATCTGTCATTCAGATTCTGGAGCAGGGAGAGCGGCTGGTGGATGATGTGATCGCTCAGACCGGGCTGCCTGCGGGAAAACTGCTTTCGCTGCTGACCATGCTGGAGCTGAAAGGGGTTGTCCGTCGGCTGCCGGGAAAGCGTATCGCACTGCAAATCCGGTGAACTTCTGACTTTACCGGGATTTATCAAGGAAATGGAGCGCAAGTACACATGACAAAAGCAAGTAATCTTGTGATTGTGGAGTCTCCCTCCAAGGCGAAAACCATTGGGCGCTATTTAGGCCCTGATTATATTGTGAAGGCCAGCATGGGCCATCTTCGGGATCTGCCCAAAAGTAAAATGGGCGTGGATTTGGAGCATGATTTCACACCACAGTACATTCCGGTCCGGGGGAAGGAATCCCTGATCAAGGAATTGAAGGCCGAGGCCAACAAGGCGGACACCGTTTATCTGGCAACGGACCCTGACCGGGAGGGAGAGGCCATCTCCTGGCACCTGAAAGAACTTCTGGCGCTGTCGGATGAAAAGGCCCGGAGAGTCACATTTAACGAAATTACCAAGAAGGTGGTGCAGGAGGCCATCCAGCATCCCCGGGAAATCGACTATAATCTGGTGGATGCCCAGCAGGCTCGGAGAATTCTGGACCGGATTGTAGGCTATCAGCTTTCCCCGCTGCTGTGGAAGAAAGTCCGTCGGGGACTGTCTGCCGGACGGGTTCAGAGTGTGGCTACCCGGATGGTGGTGGATCGGGAACAGGAAATCCGGGATTTTCAGCCCAAGGAGTACTGGACCATTGATGTGACCCTGAATCGGATTGGAAAACCCGGCAGCTTTGTGGCTCATTACTACGGCAGCCCCAAGAAACAGGAGCTGGAAACCCAGGACCAGGCAGAGCAGATTCTGACGGATGTCCAGGGGAAGGAATTTTCTGTCAGCAATGTAAAGAAGTCGGAAAAAAAGCGGACCAGTCCGCCGCCCTTTACAACTTCGACTCTTCAGCAGGAGGCGTCCCGAAAACTGGGCTTTACACCTAAAAAGACCATGATGGTCGCCCAGCAGCTCTATGAAGGTGTGGAGGTTGCCGGGGAAGGCACCACCGGTTTGATTACCTATATGCGTACTGACTCTTTGCGGCTGTCGGATGAAGCCATGGGAGAAGCAGCACGGTTTATCAAAAGCCGGTACGGCGAGGACTATTACTATGGTTCTTTCCACACCTTCAAGACCAAATCCGGCGCTCAGGATGCCCACGAAGCCATCCGGCCTTCTCATGTGGAGCTGGAGCCGGAGCGGGTGAAACAGAGCGTAACACCGGATCAGTACAAGCTGTATAAGCTGATCTGGAGCCGTTTCCTTGCGACCCAGATGGCAAATGCCATTTTTGATACAGTTTCCATCGACACCGAGTGTGCCGGCCATGTATTCCGGGCAAGCCATCAGAGCATGCGGTTTTCCGGATTCATGTCTGTGTACGAGGAAGGCCGGGACGATGAGGCAGAGGCGGTTGGCTCTGCCCTTCCGGATCTGACAGTGGGGGAGCATGTGTCCCTTGCGAAGTCTCAGAAGGAACAGCATTTTACCCAGCCGCCTGCCCGCTATACAGAGGCTACCCTGGTCAAGGCCATGGAGGAAAAAGGCGTGGGACGTCCGTCCACCTATGCGGCAACCATCTCCACCATTGAGGATCGGGAGTACGTGGTAAAGCAGGACAAACGTCTGGCCCCCACTCCGCTGGGAGAGATCGTCACCGGACTGATGAAGGAACGGTTCCAGGATATTATTGATGTGGAGTTTACCGCCAACATGGAATCCCGTCTGGATGCCGTGGAGGAGGGGAAACAGCCCTGGAAAAAGCTTCTGGCGGATTTTTATCAGGACTTCAGCAAGGAACTTCAGGATGCGGAAACCGCATTGGAAGGGGTCCGGCTGAAAGTGCCGGAGGAAGAGACCGATGAGGTCTGTGAGCTCTGTGGCCGGAAAATGGTGATCAAAATGGGCCGCTTCGGAAAGTTCCTTGCCTGCCCGGGGTTCCCGGAGTGCAAGAACGCCAAGCCTCTGGTTGAACGGATGCCCGGGCGGTGCCCCAAGTGCGGAAGCGGCATCCTCAAGCGCAAATCCAAGAAGGGGTATGCCTATTACGCCTGTGAGAAAGGCGCGGAATGCGGTTTTATGACCTGGGATGTTCCCACGGCGGAGGATTGCCCGGAGTGCGGCCAGACGTTGTTCAAGAAGTCCGGCAAGGGCAGAATGAAGCCCTTCTGCATCAATGAAAAATGCAGCCGCTTCCTGCCGGAAGATCAGCGCGGCTACTACAAGAAAAAGGAATCTGCGTCGGATTCCGCTGAAAACACTGCCGAGACGCAGAAGGAAGAGCCAAAGAAGGCTCCCGCAAAAAAGACGGCCGCCAAAAAGACAGCGGCTAAAACCACCGAAAAAAAGACAACCACAAAATCTGCCGGAAAAAAGAAGGGGGCCTGAGCATGACGGTGAAAGTAATCGGCGCAGGCCTTGCAGGTTCTGAGGCGGCCTGGCAGCTGGCCCAGCGGGGACTTGAGGTCGAGCTTTACGAAATGAAGCCCCACAAAATGACGCCTGCCCACCACAGTGTGGATTTTGCGGAGCTGGTTTGCTCCAACTCTCTGCGCGGAGACCGGCTGGAGAACGCGGTTGGCCTTCTGAAAGAGGAACTGCGCCGCTGCGGCAGCCTGATTTTGTCCTGTGCGGAAGCAACACGGGTAGAGGCCGGAGGCTGCCTTGCGGTGGACCGACAGGGTTTTTCCCGGATGGTAACGGAGAAAATCCGGAGTCATTCCGGAATCCGGGTAGTGGAGGAAGAAGTGACCCAGGTACCGGAAGGCCCGGTTATTATTGCAACCGGCCCTCTTACCTCGGACGCCCTTTCCCGGGCCATCAGCGAGTATTTTGGCCAGACCGGTTACCTGCATTTCTTTGACGCTGCAGCACCGCTGGTGACCGCGGAATCCATTGACATGAACCTGGCCTGGTGGCAGTCCCGGTATGACCGGGGAACCCCGGATTATATCAACTGCGCCATGGACAAGGAACAATACCTGGCCTTTGTTCAGGAGCTTTCCACCGCCCAGGAGGCGGAGGTTCACGGCTTTGAGGACAGGAATGTTTTTGAAGGCTGTATGCCGGTAGAGGTAATGGCCCGCCGGGGAATCGATACCTTGCGCTTTGGCCCGCTGAAGCCTGTGGGACTGACAGATCCCAGAACCGGAAAGGAACCATACGCCGTGGTGCAGCTGCGCCAGGACAATGCAGCAAAAAGTGTTTTCAACCTGGTGGGATTCCAGACTCACCTGAAATTCGGGGAGCAGAAGCGGGTGTTTTCCATGATTCCCGCCCTGGAAAATGCGGAATTTGTCCGTTATGGTGTGATGCATCAGAACACGTTCCTGCAGTCGCCAAAGCTGCTGGACCGGTATTATGCAGACCGGCGTAATCCTTTGGTTGCGTTTGCCGGACAGATGACCGGAGTGGAAGGTTACGTGGAGTCCACGGCTTCGGGCTATCTTGCAGCAGTGGCCATGGCGGCCAAGGTGCAGGGACGACCGCTTCCGGATTTCCCCCGGACAACCGCCATCGGCGCCCTGGGGCTATATATCAGTGATGAAAGTATCGAAAATTTCCAGCCGATGAATGTAAATTTCAGCATCATTCAGCCGCTGGAGAAGCGTATCCGAAAAAAAGCGGAAAAAAATCTGGCCATTGCCATGCGCTCTTTGGAAACCATTGATCAGCTGGTGGCCGGTGAACTATAACAGAAAGAGGTGGAGCAGTTGAAGATTATCCTCGATGCAATGGGCGGAGATAACGCTCCGGAAGCTGCTGTAATGGGTGCCATTGATGCGGTAAAAAGCTTCGGCATTGAAATCACGCTGGTGGGACGGGGAGAAGAAATCCTGGAGGTCCTGAAAAAGCATGGCATTGAGAATCTTCCGGACGGCATGGAGATTGCCAATGCGGATGATGTTGTGGATATGCACGACGATCCCGGCTCCGTCATTCACAAACGGAAGAATTCGTCCATGATCATCGGACTGAAAATGCTTTCGGAGGACAAGGGCGATGCCTTTGTTTCCGCCGGATCAACCGGAGCCCTGCTTACCGGCGCCACGCTGATTGTCAAGCGGGTGAAGGGAATCCGCCGTGCGTCGCTGGGTCCTTCCGTTCCGACCAAAAACGGAGGAAAAGTGGTAATATGCGACTGCGGCGCCAACGCCGAATGTACGCCTGAGTTCCTGCTTCAGTTTGGTCTGGTGGCCTCGGAGTATGTCCGCAACGTCATGGGTGTGGAAAAGCCTCGTGTGGGCCTTCTGAATAATGGCACGGAAGACAGTAAGGGAACCCCTTTGCAGAAGGAAGCGTTTGCACTGCTGAAAGACGCCCATGAAAAGGGCTTGCTGAACTTCGTGGGCAATGTGGAGGCTCGGGGCGTTCCGCTGGGAGAGGTGGATGTCATTGTATGCGATGGATTCAGCGGCAATGTCCTGCTGAAATCCATTGAGGGCACCGCCATGTTTATGGGCAGTATGCTCAAGCGGATGTTCAAAAAGAACCTGTTTTCCAAGGTGGGATATTTGCTTTGCAAGTCTGGAGTGAAGGACATTGTGAAGCTGCTGGACTACCGGGAGATTGGAGGAACCCAGTTGCTGGGAATCCGCAAGCCGGTGGTGAAGGCCCACGGGTCTTCCGATGCCTTGGCCTTCCGCAGCGCCCTGCGTCAGGCGATGGAAGCGGTCAACGGCAATTTCACCGCAGAGCTGGAGAAAAGCCTGGCGGCAATGAAGGAGAGCACAATCCATGATTAAGGATCTGGAGGCCGCAATCGGCTATCATTTTCACAATATTTCTCTGCTGCAGAATGCACTGACCCATTCTTCCTATGCCAACGAGAGATGGCACAACAGCCTGCTGAGCAATGAACGGCTGGAGTTTCTGGGAGACAGCGTCCTGGGCATGCTGGTGGCTGAGTACCTGTATCGGAATTTCCCGGATCGCCCGGAGGGAGAACTGACCCGGATGCGGGCGGATATGGTCTGTGAAGGAACTCTTTCCGCCACCGCGAACCGGATCGGACTGGGAAAGCACCTGATGCTGGGGCATGGAGAAGAGCAGGGGGGCGGACGCACCCGCGACTCCATCCTGGCAGATGCCATGGAGTCGGTTATTGCAGCCTGCTTCCTGGACGGAGGACTGGAGGCGGCGCTGCAAATTGTCCAGAAATTCATTCTGGTAGAGGTCCCGGTGACCCGGCTGCATAATGTGGATTATAAAACCCAGCTTCAGGAACTGGTACAGCAGAAAAAGAACCAGGTTCTGTCCTACACCCTGGTGGGCCAGAGCGGCCCGGACCATGATAAGCACTTTGATGTAGCAGTATCCCTGAATGGTGAGACTGTGGGCGTGGGTTCCGGAAGCAGCAAAAAACGGGCGGAGCAGATGGCTGCCCGCGATGCCATGGAGAAGCTGTTCCCGAACAGTGTGCAGTAGCATTCTGCTTCCTGTTACGGATTCAGATTCGGCATTGCAATGTGTTAAATGTTTGTGGGAGACTTCCTATGAATAAAGTGAACTTGAAGAAAATCTATACCAAGTATAAAAGGT
>DVKV01000037.1 GCA_018715835.1 Candidatus Faecousia intestinavium
GTTTGACCTCGGGGATGTTCTCCGCCAGAGATTCAATTTCCTCGTGGTGGAGCAGGTACATGTCCTTCTGTCCCACCTGGTCAAAGTCATATTCCCGCTTGATGCTCATGGCGGGAATTTCCACCCAGTGGCCATCCTCCCAGTAGCTGCCGGGGGCGGAGACTTCCCGCAGGTTGACCTCGGGGTTGAAGTTGGTGGCGAAGGGATAGCCGTGGTCACCACCGTTGCAGTCCAGAATGTCAATGGTGTCGATGGTGTCGAACTCGTGCTTCTTGGCGTAGGCGCAGTAAGCCTGGGTCACGCCGGGGTCGAAGCCGCAGCCCAGCAGGGCGGTGAGGCCGGCTTTTTCAAATTTTTCCCGGTAGGCCCATTGCCAGCTGTAGTCAAAGTAGGCGGAGAAGCCCTTTTCCTGGCAGCGCTTTTCGTAGATTTCCCGCCAGGCCGGGTCTTCCGTATCCTCGGGCTCATAGTTGGCGGTGTCCATGTAGTTGACGCCGCAGGCGAGACAGGCGTCCATAATGGTCAGATCCTGATAGGGCAGGGCGATGTTCATCACCAGATCGGGCTGGTAGCTGCGGATCAGATCGATCACCTGCTGCACATCGTCCGCATCCACCTGGGCAGTGGTGATTTTGGTGGCGGTTTTCCCTGCCAGATCGGCGGCCAGGGCGTCACACTTTTCCTTTGTCCGGCTGGCGATGCACAGCTCAGTGAACACTTCGCTGACCTGGCAGCACTTGCGGATGGCCACAGAGGCAACGCCGCCGCAGCCGATAACCAATACTTTGCTCATAGTATTCTCCTTTATGTATGTTCCAAATAAGGTTTACTTGTGCAGGTATAGAAGCAGCTCCCGGAGTACCTTGCAGGCGGTGGCGGTAGACACTCCGCTGGAATCCAGCATGGGGGCCAGTTCATTCACATCAGCGGCAACCACGTTGGTACGGCTGACCAATCGGATGGCATCCAGCAGCTGGGGGAAGGTTACACCCCCGGCTTCGGGGGTTCCGGTGCCGGGGAACGCCGCCGGGTCCAGGCAGTCCAGGTCGATGGTGAAGTACACCGGAACGCCGGATTCCGCCAGCTTCCGGGTCAAATCCTCCAGACCGTCAAAGCAAAATGGGTGCAGTTCGGTGTGGGATTTGGCAAACTGGAATTCCTCCCGGTCGCCGCTTCGGATGCAGAACTGGTGAATCCGTCCGTCGCCCACCAGATCATGGCACCGGCGAATGACGCAGGCGTGGCTGAGGGAGGCACCCAAGTAGTCCTGCCGCAGGTCGGCGTGGGCATCGAAGTGAATGATGTGCAGATCCGGGTACTGGTTCAGCACCGCCCGGACGGCTCCCAGTGTGACCAGATGCTCTCCGCCCAACAGAAGTGGCAGTTTCTCGTCCTCCAGAATTTCCGCTGCCCGGCTTTCGATGTCTGCCAGAGCTGTCTCGGCACTGCCGAAGCAAAGTTCCAGATCTCCGCTGTCGAAAATGGCGCAGTCCGTCAGATCCTTGTCCTGGTAGGGACTGTAGGTTTCCAGACCGAAGCTTTCGTGGCGCATGGCGGCGGAGCCGAACCGTGCGCCGGGGCGGAAACTGGTGGTGGAGTCAAAGGGGGCTCCGTACAGCACGATTTTTGCCTGTTCATAGGGGCAGTCGCAGCCGATAAAGGTTTCCACGTTGGGACGCATTATTCTACCTCCTCCAGCATTCTCTCCAGGAAGGCGGGCAGGAAAAAAGCACCCATGTGCAGCCGCACGGTGTAGTACTTGGTGTCCAGATGGAGAGAGAGCCATTTTTCTTTGTTCAGGTCGTCAATGGGATGGTATTTTTTGCTGGCAAAGCCGAACAGCCAGTAGCCTGCGGCGTAGGTGGGAATGTGGGCCTGATAAACCCGGCTGATGGGGAAGGTACGCACAATTCGCTGATGGCTGCGCTGCATTGCCTCCGCATCATGGCGGTAGAAGGGGCTGCCCTGCTGATTCACCAGAATGCCGTCATCCCGGAGGGCATTGTAGCAGATTCCATAAAATTCCCGGGTAAAATAGCCTTCCGAGGGGCCGAAGGGGTCGTTGGAGTCCACGATAATCAGATCATACTGGGCCTGCTTCCGCCGGATAAAACGGAGGGCGTTGTCAAAATAGATGTGAACCCGTTCGTCATCCAGCCGGCAGGCATTTTCCGGCAGGAACCGACGGCAGGCCTCGATGACCTGGGCATCCATTTCCACCAGATCGATGGAGCGGATGGTGTCGTACCGGGCAAGCTCCCGGACCACGCCGCCGTCTCCAGCGCCGATGACCAGCACGTCCTGGATGTTAGGGTGGACCGCCATGGGGACGTGGGTCATCATCTCATCGTAGATGAATTCGTCCCGCTCGGTGAGCATCACATTTCCGTCCAGAGTCAGCACCCGGCCGAACTCCGGAGTGTCGTAAATGTCAATTTGTTGATAGGCGGTTTTCTGGGAGTACAGGTGCCGCTGAACCCGGATGCTGTGTTTCACGTCCGGGGTATGAAATTCACTGAACCATAGTTCCATTGCTACACCTCCTGGGCCAGAATGTTGATGTTTTCAATCTCCGGGTCTTCTGGACCTGTCATAGAGCAGCCCTTGGCCTTGGCATAGAGAATATAGTCCAGGATGGCCTGAGTGATCCGCTCGCCAGGGGCCAGAATGGGGATTCCGGGGGGGTAGCACATAACAAACTCGCTGCAAACCCGGCCCACGCTCTCCCGGATGGGGACGCTGATTTTGTCGGCGTAGAAGGCCTGCTGCGGACTGGTTACCACCTCAGGATCAATGTATTCCTGATTCATCAGGCCGCTGCTGTCCTTCTGGTACCGGCGGCGGATTTCCGCCATGGCGCTGACCAGCCGCTCCAGCTCCTGATACCGGTCGCCGATGGACAGGTAGGCCAGAATGTTGCCGATATCGCCGAATTCAATCTGAATGTCGTATTCATCCCGGAGCAGATCGTATACCTCAATGCCTGCCAACCCAATGTCCCGGGTGTGGACGCTGAGCTTGGTGGGGTCAAAATCGAAAATGGAGTCCCCGTTCACCAGTTCGCGCCCGAAGGCGTAGTAACCGCCGATGGCGTTGATCTCCTCCCGGGCGTAGTCCGCCATGGCCACCACCTGCTGGAAGACCTCCTCCCCCCGCAGGGCCAGATTCCGGCGGCTGATGTCCAGGCTGGACATGAGCAGATAGCTGCCTGAGGTGGTCTGGGTCAGGTTGATGATTTTGCGCACATGGCCTTCCTGAATGTTGGGGCCGATAAGAAGCAGACTGGATTGGGTCAGGCTGCCGCCGCTTTTGTGCATGGACACCGCCGCCATATCCGCACCGGCCGCCATGGCAGAGATAGGCATATCTTTTCCAAAATAGAAGTGGGTTCCATGGGCCTCGTCTGCCAGGCAGTACATCCCGGCGTCGTGGGCCATTTTTACGATGGCTTTCAGGTCGCTGCAGATACCATAGTAGGTGGGGTTGTTCACCAGAACTGCAACGGCTTCGGGATTTTCACGGATGGCCTTGGCAACCTGCTCCCGCTTCATTCCCAGGGAAATACCCAGCCGGGTGTCCACCTCCGGATTGACGTACACGGGAATGGCGCCGCAGAGTACCAGAGCGTTGATCACGCTGCGGTGGACGTTCCGGGGGAGGATAATTTTGTCCCCCCGCTTGCAGGTGGACAGCACCATACTCTGGACGGAGCTGGTGGTGCCGCCCACCATCAGAAAGGCGTGGGCGGCGCCGAAGGCGTCGGCAGCCAGTTCCTCCGCCTGACGAATCACGGAGATGGGATGACACAGGTTGTCCAGGGGCTTCATGCTGTTGACGTCGATGCTGACGCACTGCTCGCCCAGGAAGGCGGTCAGTTCCGGATTGCCCCGGCCGTGCTTATGCCCCGGCACGTCAAAGGGAACCACCCGCATCTGCCGGAAGGTTTGCAGAGCCTCAAAAATGGGGGCCTTATTTTGATTCAACCGACACGTTTGCTTCATATACCGGCACCTCACAAACAAAAAACGCAAGCTGTGCATACGACAGCTTGCGTTTGGCAACCAAATTCCTCCTGTCTCCCCATTTTTCCACAACCGGACGGCAGAAAAACGCTCACGGCGGCCCGATGGAACAGGGAGAAGGGACACAATGGCACAGAGTCTATACAGCAAAATACTTTTACTACTCTTATTGACCGTTTCACAAGTCTGCGTAAACACGC
>DVKV01000038.1 GCA_018715835.1 Candidatus Faecousia intestinavium
CCAATCCGGAAAAAGTATGTTATAGTAAACGGAGCTTATGATGACTGATTTTGCGCTGACGAAAAGAGGAGAATGATTTGAACGATCTGTCCAAAATTTCCGTTGTACTGCCCTCTCTGGACCCGGATGAAAAGCTGATCGCCGTGATTGACGGCCTGCTGGAATACGGGTTTTCCCATATCATTCTGGTGAACGACGGCAGCAAGCCGGAAAACCTTCACTATTTCTCGGATCTGGCTGCCCAGCATCCGGAAATCCACCTGCTGCACCATGAAGTGAACAAGGGCAAAGGAGCCGCGCTGAAAAACGCGTTCCGCTATTTCCTGGAAAACTGTCCGGAGGGTCTGGGCGTTGTCACCGTGGACGGGGACAACCAGCATCACCCCGCCGATACCAGGGCCTGCTGCGAACACATGCTGCAAACCGGCCACACCACCCTGGGCTGCCGGGACTTTACCCTGGATCATGTCCCACCCCGCAGCCGCTTCGGCAACCACACCACCTCCGCCATATTCAAATTGTTCGTGGGAATGACCATCTCCGACACCCAGACCGGCCTGCGTGCCATCCCCCGGGATGTGGTGGAGCAGCTGATGGACGTATCCGGTGACCGGTTCGAGTACGAAACCAATATGCTGCTTGCCTTCAAGGACAAGGGCATTCCCTTTGACGAGGTGAAGATCCGCACCGTTTACATCGAGGAAAACAAAAGTTCCCATTTCCGGGTCATCCACGATTCCTGGCGGATTTACAAGCTGATTCTGGCCCACTTTTTTCGGTATACCATCAGCTCGCTGATCAGCGCCGTGGTGGATACCGCCAGTTTTTCCCTGCTGAGCTTTCTTCTTTCCCCCATTCTCCAGGGCTTTTTCCTGACGGCTGCCGCCGGCGTCACCGCCAGGGTGATTTCCTCCCTGCTGAATTTCTTTTTGAACAAGGAAGTGGTCTTCCGGGCCCAGGTGAACACCAAAAAGGCTCTGGTCCGCTACTACACCCTGGCCCTGCCCCAGATGGCCGCCCAGGTCCTGCTGACTCAGGGAGTGTACACCCTGTTCTCCATCAGCGATGGGGCCAACGGTCTGCGCACCGTCATTTACGCCGTTGTCATGACCGCACTGTATTTCTTAAGCTACATGATCCAGCAGCGCTGGGTCTTTGCGCCGCAAAAATCCAAATAAGAGGTTGACATTATGAACAAGAAAAATCAATCCCCGGATGTTGTATCTTCCCGCGGAGCTTCTCCCCAGCCCAAGAAGAAGGGCAGCGGCCTGCTGGGCCGGATTGTCCGTCGGTTCTTCCTGCTGCTGTTTACGGTGATTCTCCTGTCCCTGGCCGCACTGGTTCTGGTGATGAATCTGATTTTCAAAGGCCCCTCTCCTGCTGCCCAGGAAGTGCTGACCATGTCCCTGATTGAGGCCAGCGCCACCAAGTGGATTCCCGCCCTGTTCATTGGAGAAGAGCGGGTGGCAGAGATTACCTCCGCCGGCAGCGGCAGCAGCCTGACCGATGATGTAACAGACACCTCCCAGGTGATTATCCAGAAGGATTCCGCCATCTCTGCTTCCAGCAACGAGTGGGACAACTACCCCGACGGCATCCGGATCGAGAGCTATGCCGGCGACACCTACAACGCCCACATCATGATCGTCCGGGACCCCTCCCAGGTGTATATGGGTATTTCCACTGAAAGCTTCTCCACCAGCATCCCCGGCAAACGGCTCAATGCTGTTATGGAAGAGGAAAACGTGCTGGCAGGCGTCAATGCCGGCGCCTTTAATGATGACGGTACCGCCAGCTCCACCGTGGGCAGCTGTCCCCTGGGTCTGGTGATGTCGGGCGGCAAGTGTGTCTGGACCAGCGGCAAGCAGCCCGGTCTGGAAGGCTTTGCCGGCTTTACCACCGACGATGTTTTGGTGGTCTCCACCACCAACCTGACCAAAGCCCAGGCCGAGGAAATGAACATCCGGGACGGCTGCTGCTTCGGCCCTGTGCTGATTATGAACGGTGAAGTGAACATGGACGCCTATAACATGAATTCCGGCTTCAACCCCCGGACCGCCATTGGTCAGCGGGCAGACGGCGCGGTGATTTTCGTGTGCATTGACGGCCGTCAGGCCGGCTCCGTGGGCGGCACCTATGGCGATATCATTGACATCATGGTGGAGTATGGCGCAGTCAACGCCTGCAACATGGACGGCGGCTCCTCCTCCATCATGTATTACCGGGATACCTACGGCCGCTACGGCGAGGCTGGTCAGGTGCAGATGATCAACAGCTATTCTCTGCTCCAGTCTGAGCCCAGACGGATGCCCAACTACTGGCTGGTCAAGCCGGCGGAGTAAGGAGGTAAGCCATGTACAAGGGAAAATTCAACCAAAAGGGAAAAACCACCGATATTGAGCAGCTGTTGGCGGAACGCGCCGCCGCTGCGGAAAAAGAGGCAAAGGAAGCCAAAAAGCAGGCAGCCATGGCAGCGGAGCGGGACCCGGACGTGATCTCCCCCCGGACCGCAAAAGCCTCCTCCGGACGGGACCTGCCGCCCAAGACTGTCCCGGCAAAGCCGGTTTCCCAGAAAGCGCCTGCTGCTCCCGGGAAGCCTGTTTCCGGGAAAACCGCCTCTGTTCCACCCCGGTCCCCCAAGACGCCTGCCGCTCCCGGCGCCCAGCCTGCCGCCCCCCGGCGGCCTGCCGCTCCGGCGCCCCAGAAGAAGAAAAAGGGTCCCCGCACCGGCGGCGTAATCTTCTACACCCTGTATTTCATGTTCATCCTGGTGTTCTTTATCTGCACCTATTTCGGTATGAACTGGCTCTACGGCTGGCTGGAGGATTTTGAAGCCAGCCAGCCCACCGCCAAGGCAGAGCAGGTATTTAACCAGCTGTTTACCAACCCGGACTGGAGCGCCCTGTATGAAGCCTCCGGCGCCCAGGATTCCCCCTACGAGGGCAAGGAGGAATTCGTCAGCTATATGCAGCAGAAGGTGGACCCCACCCAGCTGAGCTATCTGGAAACCTCCGCCGGTCTGTCCGGCGATAAGAAGTACCAGGTGCGCATGGGCGATGAAACCATCGCCACCTTCACCCTGGTGGACAAGAACAATGTGGGCGACACCACCCTGGAAAATCTGGGTGACATTCCCGACTGGGAGCTGGGCAGCGTGGAACTGATGTTCCAGCGGGACAGCACCTACCGCATTGAGCTGCTGAACGGCCACACTGCCTATGTCAACGGCGTGGCACTGGACGAGAGCTTTACCATCCAGGAGGCCACCACCAAGGCAGAGGAATATCTCCCCGAGGGCCTCAGCGGCGTGGTCATGTGCACCCAGGAGATCTCCGGCCTGATGGCCCAGCCCTCCGTGACCATCAACGACCAGAACGGCAGCCCCATGGAAGTCACCTATGACGAAGCCACCCGGACCTTCACCGAGCGGACAGAAAACAACACCATGTCCGACGAAGAGAAAAACCGCGCTCTGGAGGCCGCCCACACCAACTGCCTGTATATGATCGAGCGGGCAGACCGGGGCGACGTGGCCAAGTACTTTGACAACTCCTCCAAGGCCTACTCCGACATCGTCAATTCCGGCGACCTGTGGATGCAGGGCAACTCCGGTTACGAATTCACCAACGAATCCGTCACCAATTACGCCCGCTACGGCGACTCCATGTTCTCCGTCCGGGTGTCCATTGACCTGAACGTGACCCGCACCGACGGCACCATCAAGACCTTTGAATATGACCGGACTTTGTTCTTCGAGAAGAAGGATTCCGGCAAGTGGATGGTGGTCACCGCCACCAACGTGGACGTGTCCCAGCCTGTGGGCCGGGTCCGGATCACCTTCATGAACGGCGATACCCAGCTGGTCAGCGACTTCTATGATACCTCCGCCAGCCAGGTGGTCACCCCGGTGATCTCCCCCGTCCCCGAAGGCAAGGTCTTCTCCGGCTGGGCCCGTCAGGATGTGGACGAAAGCGGCCGCACCACCATGACCGTCATCTTCCAGCCTGACGATTCCGGAATCGTAAACATTCCCGAAGGCACCACCCTGACCCCCATGACCCTGTACGCCCTGTTTGAGGACGCCGGTTCCGCCACTGTGACTCAGGAAACCACAGCCGCTGCTGAAACCACCGCTGCCGCATAAGGAGTGTGAGCCATGACAGAACTGATGAATCAAATGGCAGTGGCCTTTGACCTGCCTATTCTGGACTGGATTCAGGCCAATCTGAAAAGCGATCTGCTGGACACCCTCATGCCCATCATCACGCTGTTCGGCGACGGAGGCGTATTCTGGATTGCCATTGCGGTGCTGCTGCTGTGCATTCCCAAAACCCGGAAAATCGGCCTTGGCATGGGTTTTGCCCTGCTGATGGGCCTGGTGGTGTGCAACATCACCCTGAAGCCTCTGGTGGGGCGGATTCGCCCCTACGACCTGCAGGAGCAGCTGGGGGTCACCATCCCACTTCTGACCGATCGGATGCACGATTACTCCTTCCCCTCCGGTCACACCATCGCTTCCTTTGAAGCCTCGGTGGTGCTGCTGAAAAACAACAAGTGGATGGGCATTCCCGCAGTGATTCTGGCCGTGCTGATTGCCTTCTCCCGGCTGTACCTGTATGTCCACTACCCCACCGACGTGATTTTCTCCGTCTTTGCCGGCATTCTCTTCGCCTTCCTGGGCGATGCCCTGGCAAATAAGGTGGTCACCCGCC
>DVKV01000039.1 GCA_018715835.1 Candidatus Faecousia intestinavium
TACACACCGCAGGAAGTTATGCAATACATCCAGGAAGAGGATGTGAAGTTCATCCGTCTGGCCTTCTGTGACTGCCTGGGTCACCCCAAGAATATCTCCATCATGCCCCAGGAGCTGGAGCGGGCTTTCAAATATGGCATTTCCATCGACGGTTCCGCCATTGTGGGTTTTGGCGATGAAGCTCAGTCCGACCTGTTTCTCCATCCGGACCCCGCTACCATCATGGTACTGCCCTGGCGACCGGAACATGGCCGGGTGGTGCGGATGTTCTGCACCGTCACCTTCCCGGACGGCACCCTATTCCCCCTGGACACCCGGAGCATTCTGAAACGGGCCATTCAGGATGCCGCCGACGCCGGATTTACGTTTTCCTTCGGCTCGGAAATGGAATTTTACCTGTTCAAACTGGACGAGCAGGGCGAGGCCACCAAAATTCCCTATGATCAGGCCACCTATATGGATGTCTCCCCCGAGGATAAGTGTGAAAATGTCCGCCGGGAAATCTGCCTCACCCTGGAGAAAATGGGCATTCAGCCGGAATCTTCCCACCACGAGGAGGGGCCCGGTCAGAACGAAATTGACTTCCGCTACTCCGATGCCCTCACCGCTGCGGACAACGCCGTCACCTTCCGCACCGTTGTAAAGACCATTTCGGCACGCAATGGCTTGTGCGCCGATTTCTCCCCCAAGCCCCTGCCCGGCGCTCCCGGCAGCGGATTTCATATCAATATCTCCGTCCAAGGGCAACAGCCCCAGCAGATGAAGCATATGTTGGCCGGTATCCTGAACCGGATTTCGGATATTACCTTGTTTCTCAATCCCAGTGAGCAGTCCTATCGCCGTCTGGGCTCCCACAAGGCCCCCAAGTACATCTGCTGGTCCAGCAACAACCGCTCCATGCTCATCCGGATTCCCGCCGCTTTCGGGGAATACCAGCGGGTGGAGCTGCGGTCTCCGGACTGCACCGCCAATCCTTATCTGGCCTTTGCGCTGCTGATCTGGGCCGGGCTGGAAGGACTTCAGCAGCAAATGCCCCTGTCCGGGGCGCTGAATGTCAATCTGTTCACTGCCACCCAGCATGATACCTCCGCTCTGCAGGCACTCCCCGGTTCCCTGCCCGCCGCATGTCGGTGCGCTGCAGAGAGTGCCTTTCTGAAAGCTCACCTGCCCCAGAGCCTGCTGGACTACTTTCTGGCTAAATAAGTACCACTGACATTTGCGCAGAGGAGGGAGCATTGTGATCTTTCAGGAGCAAACCTACAGCGTTCTGGTGGTCTCCACCCAGAAGTTTTTTGAAACCGTAAGCCAGATGCTCCCGGGATCGGAGTACTATCCGGTACTGACGGTTGGCAACGCCGCCGCTGCCAGACGGGAGATGCTCAGCCGGTCTTTTGACCTTGTTATCATCAACGCCCCTTTGCCAGATGAGTTCGGCACCCGGTTTGCCATTGATACAGCCCGCCGAAGCAATTGTGCGGTCCTGCTGTTGGTTCGGGGAGATGTTTACGAGGAAGTCAACGCCAAAGTGATCAGCCATGGTGTGTTCACCCTCTCCAAACCGACCCCCTCCCAAATGCTTCAGCAGGGACTGAAATGGATGTGTGCCGCCCGGGAACGGCTGCGGTGCCTGGAAGAAAAGGCCTCCTCCATGGAGGAAAAAATGGAGGAAATCCGGCTGATCAACCGGGCCAAGTGGGTGCTGATCGAGCATCTGAAAATGTCCGAGGAGGATGCCCACCATTTCATTGAGCGCCAGGCCATGGACCGGTGCCTGCCAAAACGGGAAATTGCCCAGGGGATCATCAAAACCTATACCCCGTAAAAGAGCAAATCGGCAGCGCCTTGTGGCGCTGCCGATTTATGTCATTCTTCCGGGTTTGCCCGGTACTGGGCGGGAAGCTCTCCCTCGCCTCCCATCAGGGCCGTCATCTCCTCGATCCGCTCCAGGGGGAAAGGCGGATTGGACAAGGGCTTCATGGCGATGGACATCAGCTTCATGGGATTGTCATCCGCCAGGACCCGGTTGGAGGATAATTCCCCGCAGCGGCGGCAGCGGTGAATGATCGCCCACTCTCCCTTGCCCCGGACCCATACCGAAATGGGTTCCATCAGGCTGCCGCAGTCTGACTCCCGGTCTCCCGGTTCTACATCCACGTGGAGGCTGAACAGGCAGTTGGGACAGTGGTTCCGGTGATCACTGCCGGCCCCCGCTGGTACCACCACTCTGCCACAGTTTTTGCAGGTAAAGGTTTCATCACAGGCGTGGGTTTTGTAATAGCCTTTTTCAAATTGCTTCCGCTTGTTTTCCCGGTTCATGGCATGCACTCCCGAATCAGATTTTGATTCCATTATAACGGGAAATCCCAATATGTCAATGGTTTCACACCTTTGAAGACTGTGCCAGGAATTCCTCGGCGAAGTGGACCGCAACCGCACCATCCGCCGCCGCTGTAACAATCTGACGCACTGCCTTGGTGCGCACATCACCCACTGCAAATACCCCAGGGATATTGGTCTGGGTGGTCTCGTCCGCAACGATATATCCCGCATCATCCAGATTCAGCTGGTTCTTTACCAGATCGGTAGCTGGTTTCCTGCCAATGCTGACAAACAGGCCATCACAGGGAATCTCAGCTACTTCTCCGGACTGCAAATTTTTCACAGCAACCCCCTGAACACCATTCTCCCCCAGGATTTCTGTTACGGCACTGTTCCAGAGGAACTCCACATTGTCCGCCTCCATCAGGGGTTGATGATAGATTTTGGTCGCCCGGAGAGTATCCCGTCTGTGGACAAGATAAACTTTTTTTGCCACTCGCGACAACAGCAGCGCATCCGCTGCAGCGGTATTGCCGCCGCCCACAACCACAACCGTTTTTCCACGGTAGAACATTCCGTCGCAGGATGCACAGTAGTGAACGCCCCTGCCGGTCAGCTCCCACTCCCTGTCAATTCCCAGCTCCCGGGGACCAGCGCCGGTAGCAATCACCACAGATTTTCCATAAAAAATACCATCACTGGTTTCAATCCGTTTTGGAGACTCCGTTAATTGAACGGATAGTACCTCAGTCAGTTCTGTCTGTGCTCCAAAGTGCTCCGCTTCCTGGCGCATGGTTTCTCCTAGTGAATAGCCATCCGCTCCGGGCTGTACCCCGGGGTAGTTATCTACCTGTGTGGTTTGTGCCATCTGGCCACCTGGAGACAATTTTTCCAAGACAATGGTACGCAGGCCGGCCCGAGCGCCGTACAGTGCCGCAGTATATCCACCGGGCCCACCGCCCACGATGATCAAATCATAAACGTTCATACCGTTCCTCCCAGAGTTTCACGAATAAAGTCATCAATTTTTGCCTTGGAGTCGGGCGCTACAATGCGGCTCAGAGCCTTTCCATCCCGGTAGAGAATCAGAGTAGGGATTACCTCTACCCCTTCTTTTTCTGCAATCTCTGGGAAATCATCGATGTTCAGCTTGGCAACGGAATAATACTGACTCTGCTGGGCAACCTTTTCCAATGCCGGTCCAATCCGGCGGCAGTATCCACACCAGGGAGCCCAAAAGTCCACCAGGATCGGAGTGCTTTTTTGAATTTCCTGAGAAAATGTC
>DVKV01000040.1 GCA_018715835.1 Candidatus Faecousia intestinavium
AAATATTATGATATAAATAAAGGAAATATAATGCTGTTTGTGCGGATCTGCCAATTTAGAGGAGAGAAATTATGAACCTGAAACAGGCACAGTATGTCAAGACCATTGCTGAGTGCGGAAGTATCACCGCAGCGGCAAAAAAACTGTTTGTCAGCCAGCCTTCTCTCAGTCAGATGCTCCGGCAGATCGAGCAGGAGATCGGCCTGCCCATTTTTGACCGGAGTACCTCGCCGCTGCGGCTGACCTACGCCGGGGAAAAATACCTCTACGCCGCCGAGCGGATTCTGGCGGCCAACAGCGAGCTGGAAAGTCAGCTCAAGGAAATCAAACAGGAGCATGCCGGACGGCTGCGGCTGGGAATCAGCGTCACCCGGGCCATGCAGGTGATGCCGTTGGTGCTGCCCATTTTTGTTCCCATGTACCCCAATGTGAATCTGGAACTGACGGAAAGTGGCTCGGCTACTTTGGAGGAACTGCTCCAAAGCGGCAGTATCGACCTGGCCCTGGCGGCTTTGGAGTCCACCAGCACCAACCTGGCCTATGAGCTGATTGAAAAGGAAAATGTGGGGATTCTGGCGGGCCGGGATTCCGCTACTGCCAAACGCTTCCGGTCAGGAAAGGCCATTTCCCTTACCGATACCGAAGGGGACAGCTATGTCTGCCTGACCAAAGGACACTCTTCCCGGGTGGTGCAGGACAAACTGTTCCGGCGCTATGGCTTTGCGCCCCATGTGCTGTTGGAGACGGACTCCCTGGAGGTGGGCCGCCGGGTGGCGGTGGAGGCAGGGGCCTGCATGGTCCTGTCCGACATCTATGTGGATGACTACGTGCACCAGCATCGGGGGGAGTTCTTCAAGTTGAAGGATTACGAAAACTACCGGCATTTTTACGCGTGCTACCGCAAGGATGAGTTCATCCCCATGTACATCCGGGATTTTATCCGGATTACCACCCGGGTTTTGTCCCAGCATCGAAAATTTCCGGATTGATTCTTGACGTTTTGTCTTTTTTCGGGTATACTGATCATGTATTGGGCGGTATGCCTTGATCCACGTCTGTCAGGGAAAATTCTGACAGACGTTTTTTCATGCGGAAGCATGGCGAAAATCACGCCCATGAAGATTGATAACAGATGTGAGGATGTGGAGAAATGACACGCAACTCGAACCGATGGATTGGCTTCGCACTGGTGGTGCTGGGAAATGTGGGCTATGCTCTGGCGGTGAAGTTGTTTTTGCTGCCTGCGGGCCTGATCAGCTGCGGCACCACGGGCATTGCCCTGGCGGTGAACAGCCTGACCCAGATTCCCATTTCCCGGTTTATTTTTTGCTTTAATGTGGTGATGCTGTGCCTGGGATGGTGGTTCCTGGGGAAGCGCTTTGCCCTGAGCACGGTGTTTTCCTCCCTGTTTTACCCCATTGCCCTGGAAGTGCTTAACGGGCTGTTTCCCGATGTGCGGATTACAGAGGAGGAACTGCTGAATGTGGTGTTTGCCGGGCTGGGACTGGGGATTTCCCTGGGCGCGGTGATGCGGGGCGGTGCCTCCACCGGCGGCATGGACATTCCGCCGCTGATTTTGAACCGGTTTTTCCACATCCCGGTGTCGGTGAGCCTGTGGACCTTTGACTTCTGCATTCTCCTGGCCCAGATGTTCCACCATACCATGGAGGACTTGCTCTACGGCATTCTGCTGATTATGGTGATTTCTTTTGCCTTGAACCGGGTTCTGCTGCTGGGCACCAGCCGTACTGAGGTGAAGATTGTCAGCACCCGGCCCGACGCCATCCGCACCGCTATTTTGTCCCAGGTGGACCGGGGAGTGACCCTGCTTCACGGCCAGGGCGGTTACCTGAAAACGGAAACGGAGCTGATCCTCAGTGTGGTGTCCAACCATGAGCTGCCCAAGATCCAGCGGCTGGCCCGGGAGATCGACCCGGACTGCTTCATGATCGTCAGCCGGGTAACGGAGGTCTGGGGCAGGGGCTTCTCCCGGGGAAAGCACTACGGGGAAGAATCCCAATCCCCTGCAAAATAAATAAAAACATGGGGGCAGACCTGGAAAATCCGGGCCTGCCCCCACGCTGTATCAGCGGGGAAATCTTAAATTGTCAGTTCCAGACCCACGGGGCAGTGGTCAGAGCCGGTGACCTCCATGTGGATGGGGGTATCGGTGATGGCCGGAGCCAGCCGGTCGGAGACGAGAAAATAGTCAATGCGCCATCCGGCATTGTTTTTCCGGGCGTTGAACCGGTAGCTCCACCAGCTGTAAATGCCGGTGGCGTCGGGATTGCGGTAGCGGAAGGTGTCGGTGAATCCGGCGTCCAGAAGCTTTCCGAAGCTTTCCCGCTCCTGATCGGAAAAACCTGCGTTGCCCCGGTTGGAAGCGGGGTTTTTCAGGTCGATCTCCTGATGGGCCACGTTCAGGTCGCCGCAGACGATCACCGGCTTTTCCTGATCCAGCCGGGTCAGGTACTCCCGGAAGGCGGCATCCCATTGGAGCCGATGGTCAATCCGGGCCAGCCCCTGCTGGGCGTTGGGGGTGTAGCAGGTGATCATGTAGAAGTCCGGATATTCCAAGGTGATCAGACGTCCCTCAGTGTCCAGGGCCTCCACGCCCAGCCCGTAGCGGACGGACAGGGGCGCTTCCCTGGCGAAAATAGCGGTTCCGGAATAGCCCTTTTTCTGGGCATAGTTCCAGAACTGGTGGTAGCCGGGCAGCTCCAGCTGAATTTGTCCGGCCTGGAGTTTAGTCTCCTGCAGGCAGAAAAAATCCGCGTTGCTCTGATCAAAATAGTCCTGAAAGCCTTTGCCCAGACAGGCACGCAGACCGTTTACGTTCCAGGAAATACATTTCATTGGGTTTCCTCCGTGGCGGCAGGGGTGCCGCTGTCATATAACGTCAGAGTTTGGGTATTCATGGACACCTTCCGGGTGCCGCTGGTGATGGTAACGGCCTGAGCCTGGGTAAAGTCCAGAATGGTCAGCGTCAGGCAGGCGCAGGCCAGGGAAAACTCGGACTCGGTCAGGCTGCTGCGGGTATCGCTGAGCTTGACCTGAATCACGCCTTCCCGGTTCTCAATGGAAATCAGGGTGCAGGACCCTGGAAGGGGAGATTTCAGCCCCTCTCCGGAAGGCCCCATCAGATACAGATGCATCAGATAGGAAAGATCCCCGGCATGCCCGGTGATTTCCTTCTGTTCCTTGCGGATGGGGTCGGACATCCGGTCTGCGTACCCGGCGTCCAGATAATAAAAGGAGGCCGTATCATAAGCGCTGTCCAGCCGGCAGCCGGACAGCAGCAGACAAACAGCCAGAGCGCCGAACAGCCATCGTTTCATGTCTTGTCCACCTCCGCATCAAAGGCAGGGAAGGTCACGGTGAAGGTGCTTCCCTGGCCCAGCACGCTGTAAACCTGAATCTCGCCCCGGTTGCGCTGGACAATGGTCCGGACAATGGACAGTCCCAGTCCGCTGCCGCCGGTGGCCCGGGAACGGGCCTTGTCCACCCGGTAGAACCGTTCAAAGATGTGGCTCAGGGCGTCCTCGGGAATTCCTGCGCCGGTGTCGCTGACCTGAAGGACCGCATTGTCTTCCTCACGGTACAGCCGCACGGAGAGAATGCCCCCGGGCTGGTTGTACTTGATGCCGTTTTCCATCAGATTGAAGACAATCTGATACAGATCGTCCTCCAGAATCAGAATCGGGGTGTCCGAATCCAGATCCAGCTGGAAGCTCACCTTGGACTGCAGGGCATTCTGCTTGAGCATCCGGGCCACCCGGCGCACGGTGGGGGCCATATAGATGATTTCGCTTTCCTGGCTGGCGGCGTCCTCCGCCCGGGTCAGGGACAGCAGTTTGGCGGTCATTCGGTTCAGCCGCTCCGCTTCATCGCCGATGTCTCCCACAAATTCCCGGACAGTTTCCAGATCCATGTCGTACTGCAAAATGGAATCCGCCAGCAGCTTGATGGAGGCCAAGGGCGTTTTCAGCTCGTGAGAGGCGTCGGAGACAAAACGGCTGCGCTTCTCCTCGGAATTTTTCAGCCGCTCCGTCAGATCGTTGAATTCGTTGCCCAGAATGGTCAGCTCGTCATTGCCGCCCATGTTCACTTTGTGAGTATAGTCTCCCTCCTGGATGATCCGCATGGAGGTCATAATCCGGTTCAGCCGCCGGGAAAAGGTGAAGGAGAACAAAATGGTGAACAGAATCACGACGGCTTCCAGCAGAAGGCTGATCCGCAGAACCGTCCGCTGCATGGACTGAATCAGACCGCCCTGCACCGTGTCGTATTCGGTGATATACACGCAGCCCACCATGGTACCGGAGTAGTCAATGGGGGCGGCAGCCCGGGTGTCCACGGTTCCGTCGTGATACTTCCAGGAGCAGACGTCATTGCCTTCCATGGCGGTGAGGATCTCCGGGAACAGAACGTAAGTTCCGGCGGCCTCTCCCGCACTGTCGAACAGGGCGCTGCCGCTGGTGTCGGTGACGATCAGGCGGGTTACCTTCAGACTTTCCATCTGGCTTACCGCCTGGGCCACGGTGGTGGGATTGAGCACCTCCAGCTTTCCAATTTCGTCGGAGGCCAGCAGGCACTTTTCCACCATGGAGGTCTTTTTGCTTTCGTAAAACAGCTCCTGGCAGGTTTGGGAGCAATAGATGTTCAGAATCAGCAGCACAACAAAGGTGATGACCACGTAGGTCATGCCGTACCGGAACTGGGTTTTGCTGTAGCCGCTGTATCGGGATGCCTTATTTTCGGAAATAATAACCAACGCCCCACTTTGTCAGAATGTATTTTGGCTCCGCCGGATTTTCTTCCAGCTTCTCCCGCAGACGGCGGATGTGAACGTCCACGGTGCGGATGTCGCTGCGGTATTCATAGGCCCAGATGGTGTCCAGCAATGCCTCCCGGGAATAAACCCGGTTGGGATTGCGCATGAGAAACTCAATCACATCGAATTCCTTGGCGGTCAGTTCAGCGGGCTGTCCGTTGCGGTAGGCGTTCCGCCCGGCCAGGTCCAGGGAGATGGTGCCGATGGTCAGGGTATTGGTCTCCTGCTTTTTTTCGGTGCTTCCTGCCCGGCGCAGCAGGGCCCGAATCCGGGCCTTCAGTTCCAGAATGTTGAAGGGCTTGGTCAGGTAATCATCCGCCCCGTGGTCAAAGCCGATGAGCTTGTCCATATCATCGGTTTTTGCGGTGAGCAGAATAATGGGCACGTCGGAAAATTCCCGGATTTTCCCGCAGGCGGTAAAGCCGTCCATGTTGGGCATCATCACATCCAGGACCACCAGGTCCGGGGATTGCTCCTGCACCGCCTGGACTGCTTCCAGACCGTCGGAGCCGGTAATCACCTCATATCCTTCGTTCTGCAGATTAAAGCGGATGCCTTTTACCAGCAAAGCCTCGTCATCCACCACCAATATTTTCATAAGCTCACCCTCCGATGGTAATATAGTCCAAAATGGCTTCCAGCCGTTTTTCTCCGATGCCCTCCACGTTCATCAGCTGGTCCGGGGAAGAGAAGGGGCCGTTTTCATCCCGATAGGCAATGATCCTGCCTGCCAGCACTTCACCGATGCCGGGCAGGGCCTGAAGCGCCTCCGAATCCGCCTGATTGATGTCCAGGGGAAAGGAAACTTCTTCGGCCCCGGTGGTTTCCACGGATGCGGCGGTGCTGGCCTGGGTGGGTTCGGTACACATGGATTCCGGCAGGGAGACAATTACGTCGCCCCGGGTCAGATTCCGGCCCAGGAAAAAGCCCAGGGTGATTCCGGCGAACAGGGCGCCTGCCAGAAACAGCAGATAGATTGGCTGTTTTTTCAAAGGAATCCGCCTCCTGCATTGACGGCAAGGGAAAAAACTGCTATAATGCACACATATTATACACGATTTTTTACGGCCGGACAAGTCCGGCAAGGATATCTTGAGGGTAAAATATGAAAAAATTCAAGCGTTTGATTCCGTTGCTCCTGTGTGCCGTGCTGATGCTGCAAATGGCAGCCCTTCCGGCTTCTGCCGCTCAGGCCACCGAGACCCAGGCTGCCCAGACCGGGCAGACCCAGAGCGGAGAGACACAGGCCACCGCCGCCACGGAAGCGGAGTTCGGTGCCGTGAGCATTGACAGCGGCTGCCGCACCATTGATGGGAAAATCCCTCTGGCCGGAGCGGAGCAGAAGCTGGATACCGCCCAGGCGGCTTTTTTGTACGAAGTGAACACGGATACGGTGGTCTATTCCTTCAACCCGGATATGCGGCTGGCGGCCGGCGGCCTTGCCAAGGTGGTTACCGCCATTGTGGCGCTGCAATACTGCCAGCTGGATGATGTGGTCGTCGTTCAGAGCGGTATCAAGAGCCGGCTCCCCGTGAGCAGCCTGACCATGGATCTGACCAGTGAAGAAGAAGTAACCGTTCGGGATTTGCTCCACGGTTTGCTGCTGACCTATGCCAACGATGCGGCGGTGGTGCTGGCGGAGCATGTCTCCGGCAACCGGCAGGGCTTTGTGCCGCTGATGAACCAGTGGGTGCAGCAGATCGGCTGTACGGGAACGGAGTTTGCCACCGTCCACGGTGTGGATGGCGGTCAGTCCCTGACCACGGCCCGGGACATGGCGAAGATTGTCCGGGAAGCCGTCAAGAACGAAACCTTCCGGGAGATTTTCGGCACAACGGAATATGATATGGCTGCCACCAACAAGTCCGAGGCCCGGGCAACCATGCACACTTCCAACTATATGCTGGACAACTACGTGATCCCGCAGTTCTACGACAAGCGGGTGACGGGAGGAGTCCAGACCTATGAGACCAGTTCCGGCGCCTGTATGGCAATTACTGCCACCAGCAGCGATGAAAGTATGGAATACATCGGCGTCGTGATGGGTTGTGTCCGTGTGTACGCGGAGAACGGCTGGCAGCCGATTACCTACGGCAACCTGGAAGAAATGACCACCATGCTCAAAATGGGCTTTAATGACTACAAGGTCAACCGGATACTCTACAACGGCATGACTTTGAGCCAGGTCACGGTGGACGGCGGCGAGTGCAGCGCCGTGGCCATGGTCAAGGAGAATGTGGATTCGGTGGTCCCTTCCGGTGCGCAGATGAACAACCTGAGCGTGAACCTGACCGTGCGGGACGGGGGCCTCAGCGCCCCCATCAGTGCAGGGGATGAAATTGGAACTGTGTCAATTTGGTACCGGAACTCCTGCATGGGCGAAGCGTTGGTCTATTCCATGGGTGAGGTTCGGGCGTCTGGAAATACCGGTGTGACCATCCGCTCCACGGCAGTGCGAAGCGACGGGGGAGACTCCGGAATCTGGTCGGTTATTGGCACCATCTGTGTCATTGTGCTGGGACTGGTGGCGGCATATCTGGTAGTCAACGCCTATATGCGTTCCCGGATTCGGGCCCAGCGACGCCGCCGCAGAGCCAACCGGCGGAGGATACGCTGATGCAGACCTGGGAGGAACTGAAAAAAAACTGCCTGGACTGCACCCGCTGCGGCCTGTGTGAAACCCGACACCATGTGGTATTCGGGGTGGGCCGGGAGGATGCGGATGTCATGCTGGTAGGGGAGGGCCCCGGGGAGCAGGAGGATCTGTCCGGCATTCCCTTTGTGGGGCCAGCGGGAAAGCTGCTGGATGATATGCTTTCCATCATCGACCTGAGCCGGGAGCAAAATTGCTATATTGCCAACATTGTCAAATGCCGACCGCCCCGAAACCGGGACCCTATGGAGACGGAGCAGGATGCCTGCATCAGTTACCTGAACCGACAGATTCAGCTGGTACAGCCTAAAATACTGATCTGCCTGGGCAGAATTGCCGCCAAGCGGCTGATTGACCCGGACTACCGGATCACCCGGCAGCACGGTCAGTGGGTGCAGAAGGATGGAATCTGGATGAGCGCCATCTATCATCCCTCCGCACTGCTGCGGGACGTGGGAAAACGGCCGGAAACCTTTGACGATCTGCTGGCGATCCGGGCAAAAATCCAGGAAATTCACGCAAAAGTATAAATATTGCTTGACTTTTGGCCCGCATTTCAGTATAAT
>DVKV01000041.1 GCA_018715835.1 Candidatus Faecousia intestinavium
TGCTTATTTGGCCTTCCCGTTCCAGATCTGGGCCAGAATGTCTTTCAAAACCAGAAAAGCGTCTTTCGGTTGTAATGATACTCCTGTTCCAGACGGGCGAGCATGGATTTCAGCCCGGGCACATAGTCCTCCAGGTTGACCTCCTGGGGGTAGCTGGCCAGCACCGGGTATTTCTTGGCCCACATGGCGGTCCAGTCAATTTTCTTCTGGGTTTCCTCGGTGGTTTTTTCAATGACTTCCTGGATTTCCTTCACCTGCAGATCCAGCTCCACCAGCTCATCCAGGGTGATGTGGTAGAGGGTGGACAGCTTTTTCGCCTGCTGGATGTCCGGCAGGGTTTCGCCCAGTTCCCACTTGGACACGGTCTGCCGGCTGACGCCCAGTTTGGCGGCAACCTCCTCCTGGGATAGCCCGGATTTCTTCCGGGAACGCATCAAATTCTCTCCAAAGCCCATCATCGGTTCCTCCTGTTTGGATTTGCATTCAGTATACCGGATGGGGGCGAATTTGTCTACCGAGGGGAAGCGGCAGTTTCGCCCGTTTTCCCGGCATTTTGCAGAGCGTTCAGCAAATCGGGAATGTCCCCCAGAGAATCCGCCCGGGCGAAGAGCCGGGAACGGGTTTCCCCATCCGGCTCATCCAGATCGGGAATCATTACCGGCAGGCATCCCGCCCGATAGGCCGAGAGAATCCCCGCAGGAGAATCCTCTAGGGCCAGGCAGTTTTCGGGAGCCAGACCCAGCCGGGCGGCCCCGTGGAGGTAGATGTCCGGTTCCGGCTTGCCCCGGGGCACTTCGTAGCCGCTGCAAATCTCCCGGAACCGATGGTAGAGCCCCAGGGGCTCCAGGTACTCCCGAATCCGCTCCGGGGGAGAGGAACTGGTGACGGCGGCGGGAATGGCCAGCCGGTCCAGAGCGTCCAGCATGTTGCTCAGTCCCGGCTTGGGGTCTACCCCATGGGCGGCAATCCAGGCGTCCATCCGGCGGATCCGTTCTGCCCGGATGGCGGTGTAGTCCGCCCCCGGGCCAAGGCACTGACGCAGATAGGCCTGACCTGCCTCTTGACTCAGACTTCGCAGGCCCAAAGACTGGTGCCAGGTCATGGGAAAGCCCAGGGCTTGGGCTGCTTCTGTCCAGAACCGGGCGAACAGCTTCTCTGTGTCCAGCAGTAGGCCATCCATATCGCACAAGACGCCAAGAATGGGGCGCGAAGCGCCCCATTCCGGATGGTAGATGGTAAATGCCATCGTTTTTAATAGCTCAGACCGAAGCCCAGCTCGTAGTAATTGCCGGCGGCGTCCCGGTAGGCGTAGGCCTTGCCGTTCTCGTCCTTCAGGGCGTCGGGCATATACTGGTCCTTGTCGTAGCCGGGAACATCGTTGGGGCTGATGCACACGCCCTGATCGTTGACCGCCAGCACCTCGTCGCCTCTGGGCAGAGTGATGGGCAGCTTGCCGGTGGGGTTGTACCGGCCGAAGATCACATCCAGGGTGGCGCTGGGATAGGTCTCAAATCCGGCAGTGAGGGCGTCCACATTCCGCTCCACGTTGCCCACCAGCCAGGCCAGGGGGAAGTTGATGTTGGAAATCACCTTGCCGCCCTTGGCGTGAACGGCGGCGGCGATGTCCGCAATCTTGCCGGTGCCGGCGAGGGTGGTCTCCAGATGGGTTTCCTTCATGGGACGGCAGTGGTCATCCACATTGGGCACCACCTTGTTCTCGCAGATGTCCAGCTCCAGATAGCCGGCGGTGGCGTTGAAATACTCGCCGGAGGAGGGGTTGACAAACAGAATGGCGTAGTCCGCTTCCTCGTAGTTGTCGGTGAGGGTCACGTCCTTGGCCAGCATCTCCCGCAGGGCGGCGGTGGCGGCTTCTGCCTGCTTGGGGTCCTTCTTGAAAGCTTCCGCATAGACCTTTTTCCCGGCGGTCTTGTCCGCAGTGAGAGGCAGCACGCCCTGGTTCTTCAGCAGAACCACGGACTGCCGGTGGGCCCGGTCGGCGTTGGTCCAGTCCTGGGCGTTGGCGCAGGAGACCACGGCCTGCTTGGCGTCCCGGTAGGTGTTCTCGAACATACCCAGCTGGAACATCTCCGTCAGGGTCCGGGTGACGGCCCGGTCCACAGCCTCGTCGTTCAGGGTAACCATGTCCGGGGTAATGCCGTCGGGCAGAGTGTGGGTGTCGTAGTAGCCGTTGGTGGCCCGGTCATAGGCCTCCCGGCCGAACTGGTTGTCAAACAGGCCGGAGATCAGGTCCACGCCGGCGTTGCGGATGGCGAAGCCGATCCGCTCGGCGGTGTCCAGCGCTTCCACGCCCCAGCACATATTGTGAACGATGCCGGTGTCGGAGTTGATGTAGCCCTCAAAGCCCATCTGGCCCCGGAGAATGTCATGGACGAAGGTCCGGTTGTAGGCGAAGCCGTAGGGATCGAACCGGATGTCCTTGCCCTCGCAGTCCTGCTGGACAGCGGACTTCTCCGTCGAAGGCTTGGAGTAGTAAGGCATGATGGAGGAGGTCTTCTTGTCCACCGCTGCCACGAAGCCCGGCATATGGTACTTCTGCAGGCTGCCGGGGGTGGCGTAGACGTTCCACTGACCGGCGGCGTAGTGGGGATCGAAGCCGTTCTCCCGGGGACCGCCGCCGGGGAAGTGCTTGGTGGTGACAGCCACGCCGGTGTCGGTGACGCCGTTGTCGCTGCCCTGAATCCGGGGGATGATATGCTCCATCACTTCACTGATCAGGGCCGGGTCCTCGCCGAAGGTGCCGTAGCTGCGCTGCCAGCGGGGGTCGGTCATGCAGTCGGCCATGTACATATAGCCCTTGCGCAGGTTGCAGGACTCCCAGCTGCGGCGGATGGCTTCCGCCCACTGGTCGGCTACTTCGATGCCGCTGCCCTTGATGGCGGCAGCGATGCCCAGGGTGCCGGGCCAGGTGGGGAAGATGCCGCCGGCGTCGTTCATGCCGAAGACGATTTCACCGTTCTCATTCCGGGAGTTGGAAGCCACGGACACGGGCACGAACCGCTCGCACTCCTCGGCCACAGCCTGAAGCTGGTTCAGGTAGTCCGCCATGTCGTCGGGCTTGGCGTTTTCCCGGAGAATGGTGTGCCGGGCGAACCAGTCCTTGATCAGAGTGGTGGTGCCGGGCAGGTGCTGCTCGCCGAAGATGGTCTTCTGGTTGACTTCGCCCTCGTCCAGCACGCCGGACTCATCCGGGGTGGCCACATGTCCGGGGATGCGGGCGCTGGGGTACTTGGGGCCCATCCGCCAGTCGGAGATGAACAGCTGGCCGATCTTCTCATCCAGGGTCATCTGCTTGACATAGGCAGCGGCCCGCTCCTCGGCGGGAAGCCGCCAGTCGTTGACGGGGGAAACGGTGCCGGAACCATCGATATCCTTGAAATACAGGCCATCGGCCTCCAGAATTGGGCGGCTCACCGTGGTGATGTCCGGGCCGTTGGGATTATGATAGGTTTTAAAGTTTTCACTTGCCTTTTTTGCCATAAATTCTCCTCCATTTACAAAACAAGTATTGGGGCATAACCATACAAATTAATTATGACAGAATTTGAACTGGATTGCTAGTGTGGGATTTGTGGAAAAACTGGTGCTGATTTTTGTGGAAAAAGTACAAATATTTCAGACGCAACCAGCAGTTGCGCCTATGGAACGGATATGCGGTTTACATTTTTTGGTGTTTTCGCTATGATAAAGCCGTGGTGATGAACAATGCACTTGCAAAACAATCTATTGGAAGCCCGGAAAAGGGCAGGCTTGACCCAGCAGGATGCGGCGGAGCGGCTGACCATCTCTCGTCAGGCGATTTCCCGGTGGGAAAGCGGGACCGCCAAGCCCAGCATTGAAAATCTGATGGCCCTGGCCAAATTATACGGGGTGTCCACCGATACCCTGCTGTATGGAGAGGAAGAGCACCTTGGCAAATCCGCCGAAGACGCCCAGGAGCCGGAGCCAGTCCTCCAGGAAGCCGAAGAACCCGCCTCAGCCCCCGAAGCGCCTTCAAAGCCCGCCGCCGGGGCGAAGAAAAAATCCCCGTCCAGAATTCTCCGGCGGGTGATTCTGTTGGCGGTGGCGGTACTGCTGTGGATTGGCTCCGTCCTGCTGGCCGCTTGGTCGCTCCAAGCCCGGAATGTGCAGCAGACGGAGTGGATTGACGAGTTGAAGGAAGATGTGATTACAGATGACAGCTATGCAACAGAAACCTTTGAATTAAAGCCAATTGAATGGAGGTAAATGAAGTGCGTATTGGAAAAGCAATCTGTCTGGCCGTTTCTTCCCTGTTGTTAGTGGGAAGTCTCGCCTGCCCCGTAGGTGCAATGGAAGTGGAAACTGTTCCGCCAGAACAGCAACTTGTAATCCCAGTGAATCCCCGGAGTACCGGGTACTTTCAGATGACTGTTCCGGGAAAAACAAATATGCGGATGAATGAGAGTTTTTCCCTGCCAGCCGGAGATTCGATAACGATTCGGGCATCTTACACACCGGCAGATGCAGATTTAGATTTTGGGCTGGTGGATTCGGATGGTGTGTTTCACTATGTCACGGGTTCTAGCGGTAGCGTAAACAAGACCATACAAGTTCGTGAAAGCGGAAATTATACCCTGCTGATTCGAAACAATTCCAGCAGCGAGGTATATGTATCTGGTCACGTCAGTTATTAACCATGCGCGATATGAAAGGAAGGTGATTCCCATGGGCTGGGCGGTGCAGCGCTCTGGGCGCACTGGATGAACATGGACGCAAACTTTTCCCCGATAACATTCGGGCACACGACGAAGGAGGTCGCTATGAAAAAGTTCGTTAGTTTTTTGTTGGCATTTTCCATGGCATTTTTGCTGTGCATCCCCGCCTATGCAACGGGCGGCAGAAACGAAGCTCCGGTCACCTATGAGGAATTGATCCAGATGGCGAGCGAGGTGTTTCCTGAATATGCGGATAATTTAAGCATTGACGCGTCACAGATGACATTAACCCGTTCGGCAGAAGACCCGGTCGTTGTCCAGATTACCCGTCCAGGTCCTGATGGAGGGGAACTGACTTATACGGAGCAAGCAAGTGGATTGGCACTGGTTAATTTTTACGATTCATGGGATGTGATGTCTTCTTCCACCTCTGGCAGTACTACAACAGTAGAGGGTTACTATTCGGTTGTCTCCAACGTATCCAACCAAGTGTT
>DVKV01000042.1 GCA_018715835.1 Candidatus Faecousia intestinavium
TCGCCTGAAGAGTACCGGATCTTAAAATGTCTGCTGTACGGAGGCGATCTTTCCTGGGTAACGGCAGAAGGATTTCTGCTCTCCGTTTTGGCGGACAGCATCAATGAAAAACTTTACGACCAGTTTCAGGACTCCGTATTGCAAATGGACGATGTTCCCGTGCTGGTAGAAGATTACATCAACGATTTGAAAGAGATGGTTTTGCCATGAAAATACCAAGACGAATCGCGCAGACGCTGATCAATTCCCTGAAAGGCGGCGTTGTGCCCCGGGTGGGCCTTCCCTACATCACCGTGGGCAGAGCAGCCGAGATTGATGCCCTGCTCCGGGATGTGGACATCATCAGCGACGGCGGGGCTTCCTTTCGGTTTATTGTGGGCCGATACGGCAGCGGAAAGAGTTTTTTGCTGCAAACCATCCGGAATTATGTGATGGCGAAAAATTTCGTGGTGGTGGATGCCGATCTTTCTCCGGAGCGGCGGCTCCAGGGTACCCGGGGCCAGGGACTGGCCACATACAAAGAACTGATCCGGAATATGTCCACCAAAACCAAGCCGGAAGGGGGCGCATTGTCCCTGATTCTGGATCGATGGATCAGCAACGTACAGCAGGAAACGGCACTTTCCGCCAATCTAAGCATCACAGATCCGGGACTTGCCCCTCTAGTTGAGAAAAAGATCTCCGCCGTCATCTTTTCGCTGAACGAAATGGTCCATGGTTTTGATTTTGCCAAGCTTTTGACTCTATACTACCAATCCTACGTTTCCGGGAACGATGAAACGAAAGGAAAAGTGCTGAAGTGGTTCCGGGGAGAATACGCTACCAAATCCGAAGCCAAACAGGAGCTGGGCATCAACATTATCATCACGGATGACGACTGGTATGAGTATCTGAAACTGTTCGCCTGTTTTCTGAAACAGGCCGGTTATGCCGGAATGTTGGTGCTGATCGATGAACTGGTCAACATTTATAAAATTCCCAATGCCATCACCAGACAATACAACTATGAGAAAATTTTGACCATGTATAACGACGCCATGCAGGGAAAGGCCAGTCACATCGGTTTTATTCTTAGCGGTACGCCCCAGTGCATGGAAGATCCTCGCCGGGGCGTCTACAGCTACGAAGCGCTGCGCTCCCGTTTGGCGGAGGGCCATTTCTCCGGCGAACACAGGGATCTGCTCTCTCCGGTGATTCGGCTCCAGCCTCTGACCAATGAAGAAATGCTGATACTGGTGGAAAAGCTGGCGGATATTCACGCCGAACTCTACGAGTATTCCCAGATCGTCACCCAGCAGGATATGGTGGATTTCATTGAAATTGAGTTTGGCCGTATCGGAGCGGACAGCCACATCACCCCCCGGGAAATAATTCGGGATTTTATTGAGGTGCTGGACATTGTCTACCAGAACCCGGGCGTGAACATCCGGACAATATTGGGCTCGGACAATTTTACCTTCGCCCAGGACCCAGTGAACGAGGAATCCACGGATGTCCAATTTGCGGAATTTGAGCTATAAGAGGTAGCCTATGGGTGCGTTTGAACGGTATGCCCCCTTTGTTCAGGACTTTATCTACCGGAATCACTGGGACAATCTTCGGGCGATTCAGGTGGCGGCAGCGGATGCCATTTTCAACACGGACGAAAACCTGCTGCTTACTGCCTCCACCGCCTCTGGAAAAACCGAGGCAGCCTTCTTCCCCATCATCACACTGTTTTCGGAAAATCCTCCCGCCTCTGTGGGGTGCATTTATGTAGGGCCGTTGAAGGCGCTGATCAACGACCAATTTCTCCGGTTGAACGATCTGTGCGCAGAAGCGGACATCCCCGTCTGGCATTGGCATGGGGATGTGGCGCAAAGCCACAAGTCGAAGCTGATGAAGAATCCTTCCGGGATTTTGCAGATTACACCGGAATCTTTGGAGGCCCTGCTTCTGCATAAGCACGCCGCCATTCCCAAATTATTTCGTGATTTGCGGTTCGTGGTCATCGATGAAGTCCACTCTCTGCTCCGGGGCGACCGGGGCGGGCAGACCCTCTGCCTGATTGAACGGCTGTCCCGGCTGGCTGGAGTGAACCCCCGGCGTATTGGTCTGTCTGCAACCATCGGAGACCCGGAGGGCACGGGGGCGTTTCTTTCCTTGGGTACTGGACGCAAAACCCTGATCCCTCAATTCGAAGCAAAGGGCGCTAAATGGCGGCTGAGCATGGAGCATTTCTATGTAAAGGATGTTCAGGCCGCCGAAGGAAAGCAGATTTCGGATTCACTTCCGGTTCTGGAGGAGAAAACCGACACGGCACCGGAGAATTCCGATCCGGGGATCGGATATATCTTTGAGCATACCCGAGGGAAGAAATGTCTAGTGTTTGTCAATTCCCGGGAGGAATGTGAAGCGGTAACTACAACCCTGCGGCAATATTGCGAGCGCCAGCATGAGCCGGATCGGTTTCTGATTCACCACGGAAATCTTTCCGCGTCCTATCGTGAAACGGCAGAGATGCTGATGAAAGACGATTCCCAGACCATGACTACGGTGACCACTGCCACCCTGGAACTGGGAATCGATATTGGCCGTCTGGAACGAGCGTTTCAGATTGACGCTCCCTGGACGGTATCTTCCTTTCTCCAGCGGATGGGCCGCACCGGACGCCGGGAACTGCCCCAGGAAATGTGGTTCGTCATCCGGGAGGACGCCCCGGAAGTCCGGGCTATGCTGCCCAGCACCATCCCCTGGAAGCTGCTGCAAGGCATCGCCCTGGTGCAGCTCTATCTGGAAGAGCGGTGGGTGGAGCCCCCCCGACTGGATCGATTGCCCTTCAGCCTGTTGTACCACCAGACCATGTCCATACTGGCAAGCTGCGGAGAACTGTCTCCCAAAGCCCTGGCAGACCGGGTGCTGCGGCTTCGTTATTTTCACCGGATTACCCAGGAAGACTACAAGGATCTCCTGCGGCACCTGATTCAGACTGATCACATCCAGCAGACAGAGCAGGGTGGTTTGATTGTGGGGCTTGCGGGTGAGCGGGTGGTAAACTCCTTCAAATTTTACGGTGTTTTCCAGGAAAATGAGGAATATACGGTACGTTGCGAAGCTCAGGAACTGGGCACTGTGGTCATGCCTCCTCCTGTGGGTGAAAAACTGGCCATTGCCGGACATGTCTGGACGGTGCTGGACATCGACCACAAGCGGCACCAGGTGTATTGCGAACTGGTCAAAGGAAGTGTCCCCGCCTACTTTGGAGAATGTCCCGGGGATCTTCATACCCGGATTCTTGCCCGGATGCGTCAGGTGCTTCAAGAGGACCGAAGTTACCCATACCTGATGAAAAATGCCGTGGCCCGGCTGGAACAGGCACGGTTTACCGCCCAGCATTCCGGTGCCGGAAAACAGCATCTGATTTCCCTTGGCGGAAAAATGTGGTGTCTGCTGCCCTGGATGGGCACCTATCCTTTCCTGACCTTGGAACGGGTGCTGAAAATCAAATGTGCCCAGCGGCTGGGCCTGAAAAAGCTGGACACTGCCCGCCCCTATTACATGCAGTTTACCATGCAGGCGGATGCCGATACCTTTTTCCAGGTGCTGCGGGAGGAACTGGAAAAACCCATTGACCCACTGGAACTGGTTTATCCTAAGGAACTGCCCCTGTTTGACAAATATGATGAGTACCTGCCGGAAGCGCTGGTGAAGAAGGGCTTCGCCCTGGGGGTTCTGGACCTGGAAGGGCTGCGGGAGCTGGTTCGGAACTGGTGATTTCTCTGGGAAATAGCAGAAATACCCCCTGAGGAATGTTCCTCAGGGGGTCGCTTTTGTCAATCATGTTCCGTCTGTTCCAAAGCCCGCTGGTATTCCCGGTCAATTTTCGCCGCTACCACGGTCGGGTCCGTGGTTACGATGGTTTCGATATAGTTTTGCTCTATCTCGG
>DVKV01000043.1 GCA_018715835.1 Candidatus Faecousia intestinavium
GATGGCTATGTTTAATCAGAAAGAATATCAGAACTTCTACGATCAGCTTACCTATACCCAGGAGCAGAAAGCAGCCATTGGGGAACGGGCTGCCGCCGCTGCCCGGAAGAAGCCCGAGAACAAGGTGCTCCGCTTGGGGAAAATTGCCGCTGCTGCTGCCTGCCTGGTCTGTGTGCTGACGGTAACGGCGGAGGCCGCAGGAATTCCCACTCCGGTTTCCCAACTGCTGGCGCCCATTTTCGGCGGCAGCGTGGCCCAGACGGAGGTCATTGACAAAATCGGCCATCCCATTGAAGCCTCCGACACCGACAATGGAGTGACCATTCAGGCGGATGCCGTGATCGGGGATGAATACAATATCTGCATGGTGTTCACCATCTCCCGGGATGACGGAACACCCCTGCTGCCGGAGGGGGTGACCGCAGACCAGCTGCGAGCCGGGCTCTTTGGCGGCATCGGCTTTGGAAAGGGCGGCCATGGCACGGCATACTTTGTGGATGCGGTTCCCGGGGATGCGGAAATCCAGTACGTCTGGGTGTTCAGCTCCGATGAGCCGGTGAATCGGGGAAAGGCAACCGCAGAGTTCCACGATCTTTGTACCTATGGAAATTCTGAACAGGAATCTGCTGTTGTTCTGGAGGGAGACTGGGTATTCCGCGTTGACGTGGCCTATGAGGATTCGTCCGTCGTCCTGGGCGGCGGGGAGACCTTTGAACAAGACGATATGAGATTCACCATCACGGAAGTCCGGGTTTCACCTTTGGCTGTCCGGGTGGCCTATGAGGTGGATTCTCAGGTGCAGTTGAGCAACGCCGAAAGCGGCAGAATGCCGGAAGGGGACGCCCGTCAGATCGAACTGTACCTGGAGAACGTGGAAATCCTTCTGAACAAGAAGGACGGCACGGTGGTGGATATGACCAATTCCGGCGGCTCCCTGACTCCGGAAAACGGGAAGACTGTTTGTGTCAAGGGCAATGCATTCGAGGAAATCATTCCTTTGGAGGAGCTGGAAAGCGTCAGCGTTGGGGGCATCACGTTCCCCATTCCGGAATAAAAAATGGGCGGTGGCCAATGCCACCGCCCAAAATCGGTTTCAGGATTCTCCCTGGAGCAGGGATGCGTAATCCGGCCGCCCGTAGCCCCGGATGTGGATGTCGTTGATCAGGACAATCCGGTAATCCACGGCGTCATCCTTATTTCCCTCAATCACTTTGATAAAGGGCCACTTGGTGCCCACCACAATGCCCACATGATCTGCCCAGCCGGTGCAGTCTCCAAGACTTCTGGAATCCCAGTCGTAATAGATGATATCTCCGGGCAGGGGAACGGCGGCGTCGTTTTCCTCCCAGGTCCCCAGTTCCTGAAACAGGCCGATCTGCCGCTGACAGCCGCACTCTGTGGGGATGATGTCGGTCAGTCCGCAGGAAATGGCCATAGCGCTGACAAAGGTGGCGCACCAATCATCGGTTTCCTGCACCACATATCCCACGGCCAGGGGTTCATGGATGTTGTAGATGTCCAGAATCTTCTGATGACCGGCGTCACCCTCCTGGGTGCCGAGATAAGTTTCGGCGGTTTGAACCAGTTCCATCCGCAAGGCGGCTTCCTCCTGGGAAATCTTCCAGTAAAAGCCCCAGGGGTCAAGAAGATAGTGAGCAGCCACGGCGGCAATCACAATCACGGAAACCAGGAGATAGCGAAAAGCGGTTTTTTGCAAAAGAGAAGATTTGGTTGCCACGGGGAAGCCTCCTGAAAAAAAGTCCCCCACATTATACCAGCAAGTCTTCCAAAATGCAACGTCCTTCTACAAAAACAGATACAGCGCCAGCGTCAGCAAGGCGGAGTTGGACTCTTTTTCCTCGTCACCTGCCATGAGAAGCAGAAGCAGCACGATGATCAGGTCCTCGGTGTCCAGGTTTTTGGGCAGCAGCTGCTTGAGAAAACTGCCGGCGGCGAGAGGCTTCTGCTGGGAATGGCTGGGGCGGACCGGCGGACGGGAATGACTGGGGGGAACAGGCCGCCGGGGGGGCTGTCCGCCTCCGGATGGGGCACGGTTGACCTGGGGCGTATTTTCCGGAGGGGCTGGGGGCGGGGGACAGGGGGATGGTTTGTCCGGCGGAGCGGGAGAGAAGTTCCCGGGATCGGAAATGGATCTTCTGCGATAGCTGCCGTCGGGCTGGGGAATATAGCGGTTATACATTCTGGATTCACCTCCCGAGCAGAGCGTCCAGAGCCCCGGAGTTCAGCAGCGTGGATGCCAGTCCCGCCATTCTGGCGGCACGCATGGCCCGTTCCAGCTTTTCCACCCGATTGTGGCTCAGATAAGGGGTCAGGGCTTGCAGCAGTGCCTGCTGATGGGAGTCCACTTTGCTGCTTCGGGCGAATTGGGAAAGGGTCTGCAGGGTTCCCAGATCCAGGTTGGGCGCCCAGGCGGGGGACTCCGCCTGGGGCTCCTGGGGGGCGGCAGAAGCTTCTGTCTGCCCCATGGTCTGGGCCAGGGACATGATTTGCTGCATCATCTCCGGATTGGAAAGAATCGAGCCCAGTTTTTCTTCCAGTTCACTCATTTCTGATCCTCCAGCTGTTTCAGCAGGGACTGGGCCTGTGGATTGCTGAGCAAGGGGGCCAGCATGGCCTTGGCCTGGTCATAGTCTCCGGCGGAGGCTTTTTGAATGGCGTCCTGGAGGGTGCTGCCGCCGGAACTCTGAAGCATGGAAATCAGCTGCTTTCCCGCCGGCGACTGGGCAAGTTTGATCAGCTGAGAAAAATCGGGTGTGGGTTGCATAACATGACCTCCCCTGGATTGCAGAACGAATTGCCGTAAGATGTCTCTACGAAAACAGGTTATGCACTGGGGAGCAAAAAAGTTCCGGGAAAATAAAAAAGCCGTCCGCAGATTCTGCGGACGGCACGTTCGGACTTTCCGAA
>DVKV01000044.1 GCA_018715835.1 Candidatus Faecousia intestinavium
ATTCAAAAACCATGTTCCGCCGGGGCGCACCCCAGGGTGGCCTCTCTTGCCCCTGCGGGGCAATTCACCTTCTGTACCTGGCGGAACATACTTTACAGGCTGCAAGTGTGGAATTTGTCCCCCATCGGGGGACAAATTATGCGCGCGGCAGACTGCAAGAACCTGTCGGAAAGCCCCGAAGGGGTTTTTCGACAGTCTGAGCCGCGCCGAAAATTCGGCGCGGCTTTTTTACACCCGGCGAAACCAAAGCCGGATTTTGTCGAGTATATTTTTAAGAAGAAGGAGGCGGAATCATGGAAGATTCGGAAATTGTGGATTTATACTGGGACCGGGATGAAGCCGCCATTTCCCACACCCAGGAAAAATACGACCGCTACTTAACCAAAATCGCCTGGAACATCCTGGCCAACGCCGAGGACAGCCGGGAGAGCGTCAACGATACGTATCTGGCCGCCTGGAACTCCATGCCGCCCCACCGGCCGGGGGTGCTGTCCACCTACCTGGGGAAAATCACCCGGCGGATCTCCATTGACTGCTTCCGGGGCCGGAACCGGGACAAGCGCCGGGATTCCCAGTATGCCCTGTCCCTGGAGGAACTGGGGGAGTGCGTCAGCGGAGGCAATACCACGGAAGAGATTGTGAATGTCAAGCTGCTGGCGGATTCCATTGGAATTTATCTCCGGCTCCAGAGCCCCCGGGCAAGAACCGCTTTTCTGGCCCGGTATTATTACCTGGACTCTCTGAAGGAGGTAGCCGCCGCCTGCGGCATGACCGAGAGCCAGACCAAGAGCCTGCTCTACCGCACCCGGGTGGGGCTGAAGGAATATCTGCGCAAGGAGGGATTTGATCTATGACCGTAGAACAGCTGCACGATGCCATCGGCCTGCTGCCGGGAGATCTGCTGGCGGAGACGGACCGGCTTCGTCAGGCCCCCCGGCCCAAAAAGACCGTGTTATGGAAACCGGTGCTGGCCATGGCCGCCTGTCTGGCCCTGGTGCTCACCGGGTGGTTCTGGTGGTTCCAGCCCAAGGGCAGCACTGGAGGTACCGCCGACTATGCTGCCTTGCAGGCTGCTCCCGCCGCGGGGGCGCCGGAGAATGGGGCAGCGGCGGAAGAAGCTCCCGTGCAGGAAGAGGAAGCTGCTCCTTTCCGCTCGGAGAGCATGGTCACGAACAGCCAACCCTTCCCGGATTGGGTTTCCACCCCCCGGTTGACGGGGGAGGCCGGGGAACCGGCGGCGGTTCTGCTCCAAAGTCCTCAAGACTGGCAGGACTACCAAACCCAGATGGGGGAGCAGTTTGACCTGACCGAACTGGACTCCTGGCTGAGCGCTCTGGACGAAAGCTGGTTTGAAAGCCAGGATCTGGCGCTGATCCGGGTGGAACAGATCCCCGCCGAAGCCCAGCCCCAGATTACGGCAATCACCCAGGAGGCAGGCACGCTGACGGTGGAGATTCCCCGGTACGATGTTTCCGGGGATGGCGTCTGCTGGCACATTCTGGTGGATGTGGAAAAGGGCAGCCTGGATTCCGGCGATCAGATTTCCCTGGTTATGGAATAGAAAAGGAACCGGATGAGCCCCCGGCAATCCCCAAAAGGGAAATGCCGGGGGCTTTTGGTGTTATGTAAAGAAATTTGTTGTGTTTTTATCTATTTTCCCCCTTCCATTTTCTGCAATTATCGGTTATAATGACCAAGGCGGCGCTCCGCCGCTTTTTACTCTGGATTCGAGGAGTCATCTATGAGAATTCTGTACGACAGCAAGCAGACGATTTACAAGTTTCCATTCGGCCCTTTGGTTCCCAATCAGAACTGCACCCTGAATGTCCATGTCCCGGCTACGGTCCGGGCCAGCCGGGTGATCTGTATTCTCAACCGGGACGGCGACAGCAGCTCCCAGAATATTTATCTGGAGCGAAAGCAGCGCCAGGGCCCTTATGATATTTTCTGCGGGGAGTTTTCCCTGTCTGACCCGGGACTGTTCTTTTATTACTTCTTTGTAGAAAACCCCGACGGAGGCTTCCGCCTGTTCAAGCAGGGGGACGATACCAACATGGAGGCCGGGGACCTGTGGCAGCTGAGCTGCATTCCCCGGGATTTCCACACCCCGGAGTGGGCCAGAGGCGCCACTTATTATCAGATTTTCCCCGACCGGTTCCATCGCTCCGGTTTTTGTGATCTCACCGGCAAGCTCCGTCCCTACACGGTGCACCAGTATTGGTATGAGGATGTCCACTGGCAGCCCACCAACGAGGGCATTGTGCTGAACAATGACTTCTACGGCGGCAACTTCCAGGGCATCACCGAGAAGATGGACTATATCGCCAGCCTGGGCACCACGATCCTGTACCTGAACCCCATCTGCAAGAGTTTTTCCTCCCACCGCTATGACACCGGGGATTACAAGACCCCGGACCCCATGCTGGGTACCGAGGCGGACTTCACCCGGATGTGCCAGGCGGCCCATGACCGGGGAATCCGGGTGATTCTGGACGGGGTGTTTTCTCACACCGGTTCCAACAGCCTGTATTTCAACCGGGATGGAGCATTTCCCAGCAACGGGGCCTACCAGGACCCCGATTCCCCCTACCGCAGCTGGTATACCTTCTACCACTGGCCGGATTCTTACAACTGCTGGTGGAATTTCGACACCCTGCCCACGGTGAACAAGATGGAACCCTCCTTCCTGGACTACATCATCACCGGGGAGGACAGCGTGGTGGCCCACTGGCTCCGCCTGGGAGCCGATGGTTACCGGCTGGATGTGGCGGACGAACTGCCTGACGAATTCATCCGGATGCTCCGGCACCGGGTCCATGAGATCAAGCCCGACGCCCTGATTCTGGGGGAGGTGTGGGAGGACGCATCCAACAAATGCGCCTACGGCCAGCGCCGGACCTACTTCACCCAGGGAGAACTGGACGCGGTGATGAACTATCCCTTCCGCACCGCCATCATCAACTATGTCCGGGGCATCGACGGCGGCAAAGCCCTGAAGGACACCGTCATGTCCATTGTGGAGAACTATCCCCCCGAAGTGGTGCTGTGCAACATGAATATGCTGGGCACCCACGATACCCCCCGGATTCTTACCGCCCTGGTGGATGATTTCCAGGGGGAGCGGAAGGAGCAGTCCAAGCGGCACCTGTCCCGGAACCAGATGGATGTGGCTCTGGACCGGCTGCTCACCGCTTCCTTCCTGCAGTATACCCTTCCCGGCAGTCCCTGCCTTTACTATGGCGACGAGGCCGGAATGGAGGGCCATCGGGACCCCTTCAACCGCCGTCCCTTCCCCTGGGGCCAGGAGGACAAGGAGCTGCAGGCTCACTTCCGGCGGCTGGGCCAGCTGCGCAAGCGGTATGAGGCCTTCCGGCTGGGAGACATCCACTTCTGCAAGGCCCAGGACAAGCACCTGGGATTCACCCGCAGCTACCGGGGCAAGACCTTCCACGTCTACTGCAACCGCAGCGGCGACGCCTGGGAGATTCCCTTCGGCCGGCCGGTGTTCGGCTACAACCTGCAGATTCTGGCGCCGGACTGCCTGACCATCGGCCCCCGGGGCTTCTGCGTTACGGAGGGATGAACCATGGAGCAGGAACGATTTGTCAGCGGCTACTGCCGCCAGCTGGATGGCAGCCGGGTGGTGGAGGTTATTGAGGAGGACGGGGTCTTCCAGGAGGCGGACTGCGCCTTCGGAAACTGCGTCTATGAAAGCAGCTGCCCCATCGCTGCCCAGATCCGGGGCGAGGAATCATAAAAAGGCAAGGCCCCGGCTTTCCACCGGGGCCTTTGGTATTATGTCAAGTTCAGTTTCCGGTGCACCAGAGCGTACATCAGGAAGTATCCCCCCACGGCCACAATCAGGAACAGTCCGCTCTCCATCAGCATCATGGAGGAGAGTACATCCATGCCGCTGGACTGAGAGGAGTACACGGACAGCCCCAGAACCACGCCAAGCACGCTGGTGATCAGGGACATGACCATGTTGATTCCGTAGTAAACGCCGATTGCCGCCAGAACCTTGTGCTTCTTGGCAAGGATGGAGCCGATGGTCACCGCCAGCATCATCACCACCGTGCTGTTGAGCACACCGGTTACAACGCCCAGGGTCAGCTGTGCCAGGAAGGCGCCGGTTTCCCCGGAGAACAGCCGCCAGAGATTCTCCATGGCCAGGGGCAGCACCTCCCACAGGCTGGGGAAGAAATTATCCAGGGCGGAGAAGCCCAGAAGCAGCAGCACCAGATAGCCCACCATCAGCGCCGCCAGAGCGCAGACCATGCTGATGAGGCAGTTGACGAAGCTGGACAGGAGAATCTGATGGGTGGTCACCGGCAGGGTGAAGGTCAGATAGCCTTCATCGGTGAACCGGCTTTTGTAGAAGCGCCAGACGGCGTACAGTTCCATGGCCACGCAGCAGATGACGATGGCAATGAAGGCGAAGATCATGGTCAGCACGCTCAGCACAATGGCCACATCCTCCTGGGTGTCCAGCTCGCTGACCCACACCAGATACCGCATGGACAGTCCGCCCACCAGAGCGGCGCTGAGGCAGATCAGGCTCAGCAGACCCAGAAATCCCCGGGTGGCCCGCCATTCATATTTCAGCAATTTGGCAAACATTTGAATACCTCCCGGAACAGTTCATCCAGGGACTTTCCGGTTTCCTCCCGGGTTTCGTCGGCGATGCCCCGGCGGACAACCTTGCCCTGGTACAAAAATACAAATTCATCCAGCACCCGTTCCACGTCGGCAATCAGGTGGGTGGAGATTACCACCGTGGCGGTGGGGTCATAGTTGGTGATGATGGTGTTGAGAATGTAGTCCCGGGCTGCCGGGTCTACGCCGCCGATGGGCTCATCCAGCAGGTACAGCTTTGCCCGCCGGGACATGACCAGCACCAGCTGGACCTTCTCCTGGTTGCCCTTGGACAGGGTTTTCAGCCGGGCCTCCTGGCTGATGCCCAGAGCGGCCAGCATCTGCTCCGCCCGGACCCGGTCAAAGTCCGGGTAGAAGTCCTGAAACAGGTCCAGCAGCTCCCGGATTTTCTGCTGCCGGCTGAAATAGGTCCGGTCCGGCAGGTAGGACACCAAAGCTTTGGAGCCGGTGCCGATTTTTTCTCCGCACACCGTGATGGTTCCGGCGGTGGGGGTGAGCAGGCCCGCGGCCAGCTTGATGAGGGTGGTCTTGCCGCTGCCGTTGGGGCCAAGCAGACCGATGATTTTTCCCTGGGGCAGAGCCAGATCCAGGCCGTCCAGGGCCAGGGCCGTGTGGTAGCGCATGGACAGCCCCTGGGTTTGCAGTGCGTAAGTTTCCACTAGGTTTCCTCCTTTTGATCTTCCAGTTCCAGCAGAAGCTGGGCGGCCTGACGGGGCGTCAGACCAAAGACCCTGAATTTTTCAGCGCATTCCCGGGCCAGTTCTTCCAGGGCCTGCTTGCGCATGGCCTGAAGCACATCCTGGTCCTGGGTGACGGTGCGGCCGCTGGTGCCGCCGCTGATGAGCAGTCCTTCCCGCTCCAGTTCTGTCAGGGCCCGCTGCATGGTGTTGGGATTCACCTGGGCCTCTGCGGCCAGATCCCGGACAGAGGGGACTTTCTTCCCCGGAGACAGCTCCCCGGTGAGAATGGCCCCCCGGATGGCCGCCATGATTTGCTGATACACCGGGCGATCCCCGGTAAATTTCCAGTTCATAGGCACCTCCTTCTGTACTACTGTATTACTACACTAATACAATAACACAGTGACACAATTCTGTCAAGAGGGGAAAAGAAAAAAACCAGCCCGGGGGGATGAACCCGCCGGACCGGGAAATCCTAGAAAAAAGTCTGTTTCAGGAGGAAAAAATATGAAAGTTCTGTTTTACGGCGGAGAAATTGTGACTCTGGCGCAGCCGGAGCAGCCCCAGGCACTGCTGGTCAGCGGTGAAACCATTGAAGCGGTGGGTGATTTGGCCCGGCTGCGGGAACGGGCAGGAGACTGCCGGGAGGTGAATTTGCAGGGCCGGACCCTGGTTCCCGGGCTGATCGATGCCCACAGCCATTTTTCCCAGCTGGCCACCGCCCAGCTGCAGGCGGAGCTGGAAGGGGCGCAGACCGTGGAGGAGATCCGGGAGAGAATCCGGGATTTTGCAAAGGCAGTACCCGCCGGCCAGTGGGTCACCGGCCGGGGGCTGGGAAATTTGTCCCTGACCCTGGAGGAACTGGACAGCTTCGCCCCGGGGCATCCGCTGGTGCTGCACCATCAGTCGGGACATATGGGTTATGTAAACTCATTGGGATTGCAAGAATTGTCCATCACCCCGGACACCCCGGACCCGGAGGGGGGAAAAATCGGTCGGGAAGGGGGAAGGCTCACCGGCTACCTGGAGGAAAACGCTTTCGTTTCTTCCCTGCGGCGGATCCCCCTGCCTTCTCTGGACCAGCTGCTCCGGGGGTATGAGCAGGCCCAGCAGATCTACTTTTCTCATGGCATCACCACTTTCCAGGACGGCATGGTGGTGAAAGAACTGCTGCCCATTTACCAGGCCCTGGAGAAACAGCCCTGGCTGAAAGGGGATGCGGTGGCCTACGCCGGGACGGAGGACTATGACCGGTTTTCCCAGGTCCTGCCGGAAACCGGCAGCCTGACCCTGGGGGGCATGAAGATTTTCCTGGACGGCTCCCCCCAGGGCCGCACCGCCTGGATGCGAAAGCCCTACGCTGACGACCCGGAATACCGGGGCTACGGCACCATGACCGATGAAGCGGTGATTTCCGCCATGACGGCGGCAGGGGAGCGAAATACCCAGCTGCTGTGCCACTGCAACGGAGATGCGGCATCGGAGCAGTTCCTGCGCTGCCTGGAACAGTCGGAAAAGACCTGTCCCCAGCTGAAAAACCTGCGCCCGGTAATCATCCATGGTCAGCTTCTGGGCCGGGACCAGCTGGCTCGGGTGAAGCAGCTGGGGGCGGTGGTGTCCTTCTTTGTGGCCCATGTGTACCACTGGGGGGACCTGCACCGGAAGAACTTCGGGGAAGAGCGGGCCGCCGCCATCAGTCCCGTCCGCAGCGCCCTGGAGGCCGGTGTGCCGGTGACCTTCCACACCGACGCCCCGGTGATTGCCCCGGATCTGCTGGAAACCATCTGGTGCGCCGTGAACCGGCGGACAAAAGAGGGCTTCCTCCTGGGGCCGGAGGAGCGGGTCAGTCCCCGCCAGGCTCTGGAGGCGGTGACCAAAACCGCCGCCTGGCAGTATTTCCAGGAGGAAAAAAAGGGCACCCTGGAGCCGGGGAAGCAGGCGGATTTCGCCGTGCTCAGCGAAAATCCCCTGACGGCGCCGCCGGAGAACATCCGGGAAATTCAGGTGCTGGAAACCTGGGTCCGGGGAGAAAAGGTGTATTCCCGGAGATAAACAGAAAACCGCGCATCTGCCGATTGTTGGCAGATGCGCGGTTTTGTTTACGGTTCCTCCGGCGGGGCGAAGGGAAATGCCCCGGGCAGGGCGTCCGGTCCGGCGGTGCGTTCAAACAGTTCCAGCACCATCAGGGAGATCTGACAGTACCGGCGGACCTTGGGGTCATCCAGGTGATCTCCCAGCAAGCCCTCCAGCTTCTTGATCCGATAGGCGCCGGTGTTCTTGTGGAGGAACATGGCCTGAGAGGTCCGGGCGATGGAGCGCTCGTGATCCAGATACTGCACCAGGGTGTCGAACAGCACGTCTCCTTTCAGCCGCTTGAGCATCCACAGCCGAAGCACCTGGGGCATACAGGCGAAGACCTTTCCATCCAGGGGGTCTTCCGAGAGAATCATATAGTCCACGGCGTAGTCCTGAAAGCTGCACATGGAGGCGGTCTGCCGGATCTGGGCCCGGCGGTTCAGGGCGTACTCTGCCTGGCGGTAGAGCATGGGAATGTGCATCAATCCCGAAACCGGCAGGCTGAAGGCCAGCACCACCGGGTTGTTCTCCAGCAGGCTGTGGAAAAACCGCTGACACGACGGCGTGTTTTCCAGATCGTAGTTGGCCAGGATCAGCACATTGGGGTCCTGACGCAGCACGGCCACCCCGGGCAGCTGGGCGCCGATCAGCTGGGTCACCGCATCCAGACAGGGATTTTTCGCAGTGGATTCCGGCAGCTGAATCACCGCCAGCTGGTAGGAATCCTCCATCTGCCAGTTCAGGTAGCCCATCTGCCGCCGGAGTTTCTCCGAGTCATAGGGCTTTCCGGAAATCAGGTTGAGAAAGACGCTGTTGGCGCTGCGGGCGGCGTTGGCGTAGTACATCTGCCCCAGGTATGGCTCCAGCAGGGTGGAGATGTAGGCCAGCAGCTGGCTGTCTCCGGGATTCAGGTCCCGCTCCTTGGCCAGCAGATTCACCCGGCCGCAGCAGATGTTGTTGAAATACAGGCAGTTGCTCATCCCGGCGTAATTCAGCATTTCATTGCTGCCCCACTGGTAGGACAGCTGGCCGTGGATGGCAAAGGGATACTCCTTGTGTTTTTGGGCCATGAATGCAATGGCGTTCAGGGAGGAAAAGCCGTAATCCCACAGGTAGGCCCACTCCCGGTCAATGCTGTCCCGGCCGTACCGCCGGGTCATGCCCAGCATTTTGTTGTTGGCGTCCAGCAGCACCATGGGATTTTTGAACAGCTTGCAGGCCTCGTCCATGAACTTCTGATAATCCATCCACTGCAGGTAGCGCTGCAGGTTTTCCGTCCAGTCCTCATAGGTGTCGAAAATGCTCTGTACCAGTTCAAACACCCGGTTGATTTCCATATCGGGAATCTTGATCAGATCCCCCTCCCCGTTGCATACCACATACCGTCCTTCCTGGAAAATGTAGACGCAGTTGGTGGCGTAGGCCAGCCGGGCGCTGTTCAGCACCGCCGGGGCCTTGGGAGAAATTTCCAGCACCGGGTCCAGGGAAATCAGTTGGTTGGCGATCATCCACATGCTCAGCTTCATGGCAAAACCCTCCCATCGCGCAGGACCGTGGAACAGACTCCATAATATTTTATTCTAACACATTTCGACAAAAAATGGAAGATGGCTGGAAGAACCAAAAATGCCCCCGTTTTTTTGCCTGAATTCGGTCTGCAAGACGTGGCGGAATTTGGGAATTTTGAAT
>DVKV01000045.1 GCA_018715835.1 Candidatus Faecousia intestinavium
CAGTTGCCATAGAAAGCAATTGGTGCTATGCTCTCTTTGTAATAAGTAAAAAAAGTAAAAATTAGTCAGTGCATTTACTATTTCTTCTCCTCAACACAGAAAGGAAGCGTCTATGGAAAACATTTGCTACCGAACCCAGACACCGTTGTGCATTGATGGACGTCTGGAGGAAGACGCCTGGAAAAAAGCCCCCTGGTCTCACCGGTTTGTGGATGTCATTGGCGGCACTCCCGCCCTTTATGACAGCCGTGCAGCTGTGCTGTGGGATGACCGCTGCCTGTACGTGGGTTTCTGGGCGGAAGAGCCCTACCCCACGGCTACCATCACCCAGCGGGACGGTTACCTTTGGTTTGAAAACGATCTGGAAGTGTTCATCGCAGGCGAGGATACCTACTATGAATTTCAGATCAGTGCCCGCAACACCGTCTATGAGGTTTTCTACATCTGGACAGATGCCTACCAGTCCGGGGGCTGGAGTTCCCGTCCGGAGTTTGACGTGGTCAAAAATAATGCCCGGGTCTTCGGCGGCAACCACGACCGGCAGGGCACCTACTTCTGGAACGGCGATCACCCCCGGGGAACCCGCTGGGCGTTTCTGAACTGGGATATGCCGGGGATGCGTTCGGCAGTTTCTGTGGAGGGATTCCTCAACGACCCCTCCCGTCCTTCCAAAGGCTGGTACGCTGAAATCGCGTTCCCCTGGGAAGGTATGCGGGATCTGGCCGGCGGCCGTTCCCTGCCCCCCAAAGACGGCGACGTCTGGAGTCTGTTTTTGGGCCGCTATAATAACCTCCCCCTGAACGGAGGGCATATCAGTGTAGGCTGGTCCTGGGATCCGGTGGGCTCCGACGACAATCACCGCCCGGAAGCGTTCACCCGTTTCCGGTTCTCTCAGGAATATGTGGAAGATCTGTAAATCGTTCCGAAATCAGGAGGTAATACCATGGCCAAAATTCTGGTAGGCGGAATTCTCCAGGAAACCAACACCTTCTGCGTGCAGGAGGAAACCTATGATTCTTTCAACCAATACCGTGGGCAGGCCCTGATGGAGTATCTGCACACCTCTCCGGCGAAACTGCTGGAGCAGGCCGGCCATACTGTGGTCCCCGCTGTATACGCCAGCATCATTCCGTCGGGACCGATGAATGCCCGGGAATTCCAACGATTCCTGGAAGATTTTCTGTCCTACTGCACGGATGATATCGACGGAATCTGGCTGTCCATGCACGGTGCTATGAGTGTGGAGGGAATCGGCAGCGCAGAGGCCTGTCTGGTCAGCCGGCTGCGCCAGCGCTATGGAGACGCCATGCCCATTTTCGGATCCTTTGACTTCCATGCAAACATGTGCCTGGATCTGGTGCGGCAGATGAATTACATAACCGGATACCGCACCGCACCACATACCGATATTTATGAAACGGGCTGCCGTGCCGTCCGTGCCCTGATCCGCTGTCTGGAAGAAAAGCGGCTGCCCCATTGCCGGTACATTTCCATTCCCATGGTCATGCCCGGCGAACTGGTCATTACAGGGCAATGGCCCACCTGTCACTTCCTGGAGGAGCTTGAGAAAATACAGAAGCAATGGGATGTGCTGGATCTGTCCCTCTTCTGCGGGTTTGCCTGGTCGGACTGTGACCGGAACCAGATGGCCATTACCCTCTCTGACGACACCATGGACCCGTCCATGGTGCAGCAGGTTCTGGATCTTGCAGGCCAGATCTGGGCCCACCGGACCGACTTTGACTATGGGCAGGCCATTCCCAAGGAGCCGGAGGATGCCGTCCCCTTCTGCCGGGAGAGTACCGCGCCGGTGATTTTCCTGTCGGATACCGGTGACAACGTTACCGCAGGCTGTGCCGGTGACAACGCACTTCTGGCCGGCTGCATGATTCAGGGCGGTCTGGAACGCGCTCTGGCGGCCGGAATCGCAGACCGTCCGGCAGTGGAGCTGTGCTTTGCCCACCCGCTGGGCGACAGCGTCCGTTTTTCTCTGGGCGGAACCATCGACCCTGCCGGGAGCACCCGGATTCCGGTGAGTGGAACTCTGGTCTGGAAGCACACCTTCCAGGCGGAAGAGCTGCCGACACCGCTGCGGATCGCAGTGGTACGCTGCGGCGGCGTAGACGTTCTGATCTGCGACCAGCGCTACAGCGTTACCACCCGAAAGCGCATCAATGACACCGGGCTGCGCTACGACGACTACCGGATCATCGCGGTGAAGCTGGGATATCTGTTCCCGGATTTTGCCGAGCAGAATCCATGCTCGGTACTGGTAATGACTCCAGGCAACGCCTACCAGAACACCGCAAAAATACCCTATACCCACGGGCCTTCCCGATTCTATCCCCGGGATGATTTTACCTTCTTCCCCCGGATCGAACCGGTTTGAATTTACTATCATTTCATCAAACAGAAAGGGCGTCTATTTATGAAGGGAAAAATCCAATGGAATCTGAACTGGCATTTCTGTGAGGGCTTCAGCGCCGACAGAGCCGCAGCCGGTGATCTTGCAGGCATGGAGGCCATTCACCTGCCGCATCAGGTAAAAACCCTGACCTACAACTGTTTCAGCCACAACGATACCCAGATGCTTTCCACCTACGCCAAGCATTTCACCCTGTCCCAGGAGGACGCCGGAAAGCGGATCGTGGTAGAGTTTGACGGTGTCATGACATATTTTGATCTGTATGTCAACGGCGCTCTGGTTGGCTCCCACAAGGGCGGCTACTCCAGATCCCGTTTTGAAATATCCTCCTTCGTCCACCCCGGGAACAACCACCTCTATCTGATGGTGGATTCCCGGGAGCGGGATGACATCCCGCCTTTCGGCTGCGTTATCGATTATCTGACATTCGGCGGTGTGTACCGGGACGTGAATCTGTACCTGCTGGAGACCGCCTTCCTGTCCGATGTGCTGTTCCGCTATCACATGACCGGAGCCCACAGCGCACAGGTCTATCCGGAATTTTATGTGGACAACAGCGGCAGCGCCTTCACCGGCACCATCTGCTGCCAGGTGGTTTCCCGGGACGGAACGCCCCTGACCCAGTTCCAGCAGGAGGTGGCCATCCCGGAGGGCCGCTCCAGCGTCCAGCTGGATCCCAACGATGTGGACAACATCCGCCGCTGGGACCCCGACGACCCCAATATGTATGTGGTGCGGGTCTGCCTGAAGCAGGGAGACGCCACCCTGGACACCATTGAAGACGACATTGGCTTCCGCAGTGTGGAATGCCGGGCAGACGGACTGTTTGTCAACGGCCGGCGCATTGTGGTGGTGGGTATGGACCGGCACCAGTCTTACCCCTACATCGGCTATTCCATCGGCCGGCGGGCACAGCGGGCAGACGCAGATCTGCTGAAGCAGTACGGAATGAACACCGTGCGGACTTCTCACTATATGCAGTCGCAGTATTTCCTGGATCGGTGCGATGAAATCGGTATGCTGGTATTCGAGGAGATCCCCGGCTGGCAGCACATCGGCGACGAATCCTTCAAGCAGGTTGTGCTGCAGGATGTCCGCTCCATGATTGTCACCGATTTCAACCACCCGGGTATCTTCATCTGGGGTGTGCGCATCAACGAGTCCCTGGACGATGATGATTTGTACCTGCGCACCAACGAACTGGCACATCAGCTGGACCCCAGCCGCTCTACCGGCGGTGTCCGCTGCTACAAAAACAGCCACCTGCTGGAAGACGTCTACACCATGAACGATTTCTGCCATGCGGAGCGGCCGGGTCTGAAGCACTTCCTCCTGAATCAGCAGCAGGTCACCGGTCTTCCCTACAAGGTACCCTACCTGGTATCGGAATACATGGGACACACCTACCCCACCAAGCAGTTTGACAATGAATCTCTCCGGGATGAGCACGCCCGCCGTCATGCGGAGATCCTGGGCCGGAACCTGATCAAGCCGGACTCCATGGGTGCCATCGGCTGGTGCGCGTTCGACTACAACACCCACGGCGACTACGGCGCAGGGGACAAGATCTGCTACCACGGCATCTTTGACATGTTCCGCATTCCCAAATACGCCGCCTACGTCTATCGCTCCCAGAAGGATCCCTCCGAAGAAGTCATTCTGCAGCCCGCCTCCGGATTCTCCCGGGGTGAAAAGGCGCTGTACGGCATTATGCCCTTCCTGGTGATGACCAACTGCGACTATATCGAGGTGTTCATGTACGGCAAGAGCCTGGGATTGTTCTTCCCCAGCGACAAATTCTTTGGCCTGCCCCATCCCCCCATTGAGGTGGATGTGGATGTGGAAGCCCAGTGGAACGATGTCTGGCAGGACGGCAAGATTGTAGGCTACCTGAATCAAAAGCCGGTAGCGGAATACGCCTTCCTCCGGGATCCCCACCTGGACGGGTTTACCGTGGTGCAGGATGACCAGGAGATCTCCTCTTCCGAGGTGGATACCGCCCGGTTTGAAGTCAGCTTTGTGGATCAGATTGGTCACGTCTGCACGTTCTACAACGGCGTTCTTCAGATCGAGACCCAAGGCGACATCGAACTGATCGGCCCCAAATTCCTGGCCCCCGCCGGCGGCAGGATTGCCTTCTGGGTCAAGTCCGTTCCCACCGGCAAAGACAGCACGGCCACTGTTACCGTGAAGGCCCCCGCTCTGCCCTATCCGGATCAGGTATTCCAGCTGCATCTGAAGAAAGATCTGTAAAAATACAAAATGTCAAGGCCACCAGCGGTGCCGGTGGCCTTGACATCATGTGCAGTTATTTTTTTACGGGGCCGGTGCTTTTGCGCACCGTAATGGAGGGCGGCACAATCACCTTCAGAGGAATCCGCCGGATCGGCTCGGCTCCCCCGATGCGTGCCCGCTCCGTCAGCATCCGCAGCGCCACCTTTCCCATCTCCTCCACATGGGCGGACACAGAGGTCAGCGCCGGTTCAATCAGTGCTGATTTTGGGGTATCGTTAAACGACACAACGGAAATGTCATCCGGCACCGAAAGGCCCGCCTCCCGCAGTGCGGCCAGGGTTCCAATGGCGTTTTCCTCATTGCCGCACAGGAACGCTGTGGGCATCTGTGCGCCAGAGTGCAAAAACTGGTCAAACGCCTTCTTCGTGGCCCCTGCATCCATGCTGCACTCCAAAACCAAGTCAGGCTCCCACAGTCCCCGGTTCTGCATAATCTGGTCAAAAAATTTCCGTCGGGGTTCCGGCAGCCGCAGAACGTCATCATAGTACGGTCCCACATAGCCAATGCGGCGGTGGCCCAGGTTGAACAGATGCTCCAGGGCCAGGGAAATTCCCAGCTCGTACCCCAGAACCACAGAGTCAAACCGGCTCTCCCGGGGTGAGGAATCCACAAACACCACATTGAATGACAATGACGCCAGATAGTCGATCTGAGGCGGCGTAAATTTTCCGATGGCAATTACCCCGGTTAAGTTGTCCGTCTGATTGGCGACGAAGCCGTCGCCCCTGTGCTCCAGGGGGATGAAGGTATACTTCCTGTCCAGACAGCCCTGGCGGACAAAGTTGCTCAGATAAAGGAAATAGGGATCGTCCAGCTGCTGAACCGGCGTCAGCATTTCCGCCACCGCCACCCGGACGGCCTTCTTGGGCATCCGCCCCCGCTTGCTGCGGGTGGCAATGTAGTTGATGCGCCCGGCCTCCTCCAGCACAATCCGGCGGGTCTGTTCCGTCACAGACAAAGTAGGATCCCCGCTTAAGATTCTGGATATGGTTGCAGAGGAATAGCCGGTCCGTTCCGAAAGTTCTTTCAGTGTCGCCATGATTGTCCCCCCCAATTCCTGTCGGGAAAGGGAACTCCCGCTGGCGTTTTTTCCGCCTTCCGTGAGGACCCTCCCCCGTCCGTTGGATACAGTATAGCAAAAATTTACGATAAAATCAATATTTCCCCTATTCTTTTTATTCTATTTGCACGATTGCGTATTGTAAGGTCGGTTTTCCAGAGGCAAAAAGAATCCACGGGCAGACGCGGAAAATTCTCCCTGCCCGTGAACATTCAGGCCATTCCGAAGCGCGCATACAGCTGCCGGTAAGTTTCGGGGGTGTTGCAGTTTTCCATCAGCACAGGATCCCCTTCCTGTGAGAACGGCTCCCAGGAAACATACCGGGTCAGGCTGCGCACCTTGTTTTCCTGTCTGGTCAGCATCCCCTCGATGATCGGGGCCGTGTCCCGGTGAAAGACACCGATCAAAGGCTCCAGGGTTCCATTCCAGCAAAGCGGCAGGTACAGCCGGCCGCTGTCCCGGGCATAGCGGATCATCTGCGCCGCCAGTTCCCCGGGGAACAGGGGCACATCCACCGGCACAACCAGGCACAAAGGGCTGCTGGCCTGCAGCAGACACGCATGAATGCCGCCCAGAGGGCCGGCGCCCGGTACCCGATCCATGACGCACCGGTAAGGGGGATACGCCCGATTGGCGGAGATCAGCACTTCCCCGGCTCCCGCCTGCTTGGCCTTTTCCACGGCGGTATCCAGCAGCGTGCCATCTTTCCAGGGCAGCGTCTGTTTGGACTGTCCCATTCTGCGGCTCTCGCCCCCCGCCAGGATAATCCAGCTGAAATTCATTTCGTTCATTGTCCGCCCCCCACTCTTTTCCCTCACCATAACAAAAAAACCATTTTTTGTCAACTACAGCCATTTTGCAGCCCGGAAGATCAGGATATCCCTGCTTTTCCCCTGAAAAATCTCAAATCGGAAGTGTGAAATATGAAAAAAAGCGAAACCTCCGGACTTCTCCTGGTCAGCGGGGTGATGGTCTACTGGGGCTTTACCACCGTCATGATGAAGCACGCACTGGTGTATATGTCCTCGGCAACCTACATCATGGCCCGCTTTCTTGTGGCATCCGTGCCTCTTCTGATACTCTATGGCAGGAAATTGAAGGGCAGCTTGAGCAAGAAACTGCTCCTTCACGGCTGTATTTTGGGTGTCCTGGAAATGATCCCCATGCAAACCTCCACCCTGGCGCTGCATTATACCAGCGCTGCCAATTCTGTGTTCGTCAGTCAGCTGTCCTTTGTATTCGTACCGCTGATGCAGTGCCTGCTCTCCCGCAAATTGCCCAACCGAACCCTGCTGATCACCATTGCGTGGCTGCTGGGGGGGCTGTGGGTTTTCGCCGACGTGTCCCGCAATGGAATCGGCACGGGAATCTGGCTCAGTGTGATCTCGGCTCTGTTCCGCTCCGTCAGCATTCTGTGTCTGAAACGGTTCGCCGCCTCCGATGATCCGCAGCTGCTGGGGGTGCTCCAAGTGTGCTTCTGTGCCCTGTCCAGCATTCCGGTGTGGATGGCCGCCCCCGGTGGAATTCAGTGGTGCCCCGCGTCCATTGGCATTCTGTTCTTCACCGGAATTCTGGGAAGCGCGGTGGCCTTTGTCCTCTACAATGCCGGACAAGCCCGTACCACCCCCATCAAAGTATCCTTTCTGAATCTGATTCAGCCGGTGGTTGCCATGCTGGGCGCTGCTGTTCTGGTGGACGCCGCCGGGCGGGTAGAGCGCATCACTTCCAACATGATGGTGGGCTCCGTTCTCATTCTGGCAGCATTAAGCGCCTACCTTTGGGCGGAACGGCATCCCCGCCGCTCCGGCTCTGTACACCATTCACATCTGGGTCAGGCAGCCGCCGTTGACCACCGTCAAAACAACGCCTTATGAAACAATACGGATTTTTCTTTTACCCCGCCCTCTGTACCGGATGCCAATCCTGTCAGTTTGCCTGCCGGGAGGCCAATCACCTGAGCCCGGGGATCTATCTGCGCCGGGTTCTTACCCTGGAATCCGGGGATTCTGCCGGCTATACCGGATTCTTCTCCGCCGGCTGCAGCCACTGCCAGGAGCCGGCCTGCGTCGCTGCCTGCCAGAACGGCGCCATGTACCGCGACCCGGACCGGGGCGTGGTGCTCCACGACGACCAGCGGTGCATTGGATGCAGCGCCTGTCTGTGGGCCTGTCCCTATGGAGCAGTGACCATCAACCCCATGAACGGGAAAGCCGTGAAGTGCGATTCCTGCCTGTCCCGCCGGGAACAGGGTCAGCCCCCTGCCTGCACCGCCGCCTGTCCCACCAAAGCGCTCCGCTTTGGTTCACTGGATGACCTGGAGGCCCAGGGGGGCCGCATCCCCGACTCCCGGTATCTTCCGGACGGAGGTGCCACCCACCCGTCCATTCGGGTTTTCCCCGTGGTGCGAAAGGAGGAGCAGCCATGATTCCCGCCAGAGCAGATGTTGTCATTCTGGGCAGCGGAATTGCAGCCCAGACAGCGGCGGAAACGCTGCGCCGGTATGACCCGGAGATGTCCATCGTCATGATTTCCCGGGAGCCCGGCTGTCTTCGGCCCCTGCTGACCAAGGCCTGTTTTGAAAGAATCGGTTCCCCGGATCTGGATTGTCTGGATTCTTCCTGGCTGGAGGCCCAGTCTGTGGTCTTTGTGTCCGCCGAAGTAACCGCGCTGTGCCCCCAGGAGCATCTGGTCCGGACCAGCGCCGGCACCATCGGCTATGGGCGATGCATCTATGCCCTGGGCAGCGATGCCTTTGTCCCGCCCATCCCCGGCAGCACTCTGGAGGGCGTCTCCCCCATCCGCACGCTGGCCCACATGCGTACGATCAAGCGCCGGCTCCCCGATGTCCGGCAGGCGGTTGTCATCGGCGGCGGTGTCATCGGTCTGGAGGCCGGGCAGATGCTGGCCTCCTATGGGGTGGAGACCACCATTTTGGAAGCACTGCCCTACCTGATGCCCCGGGTTCTGGACCCGGAAACCGCAGAAGAATACCGAAAGCGGCTGGATAACTGCCGGGTGGAAACCGGCGTGAATGTCCGGTGTATCACAGGAGACACGGAGGTTACCGGCGTTGCCCTGGCAGATGGCCGTCAGTTCCCCTGTCAGCTGGTAATCGTCTCCTGCGGCGTGCGATCCAATATCCAGATCGCCAGAGAAGCAGGGCTGGACGTGGACAGAGGCGTGGTGGTCCGTCAGGACATGCGCACCAGCGCCCCGGATGTGTATGCCTGCGGAGACTGCGCCCAGTATAACGGTCAATGTTCCGCCCTTTGGAAGCCCGCCATGGAGCAAGGACGGGTGGCTGCCATGGAAATCTGCGGGAAGCAGGCCAGCTTTCACCCCCAGTCCTTCCCTGTGATGTTTTATGCACCGGAAGCCTCCCTGTTCGCTGCCGGAAATCTGGCCATTTCTCCGTCGGAATCACTCCGGGTGGTCACCACACGAAGCGCCGCAGATCAGTCGATTCTTGTCAATCCACGGAAAAACCGGGCCTACAGTCGTCTGGTCTATGAAGGAGACCGGCTGGTGGGAGCCGCACTGATTGGAGATCTCAGTTCCATGTCCGCAATACAGAAACTGCTTGCCCAAGGAGGAATCTGACGATGAACTGTTCGCTCTGGCAATGCTACACCCGTTGGCATGTGCTGCGGGTATTCTTTGAAGACTATCACAAGTGGGTCAAGCTGTGCCGGGAATGGGGGATCCCCGTTTGTCTCTCTGTCCAGGAATACCAGGACTGCCTGTACGGCACCAACGCCGATCTGTATATCCCCCTGTGGGCCTCCGTGTGCAAGCAGCCCGGCGCTGCGCTCCTGGATGCCACCACCCGGGACGTAATCGCATTTTACAAGAAAATGGGATATCACGCAGTGGATATCCAGGGGAATCCTCCGGATTATATCGGGCAGATGTGCCGGTTTGCAGAATACCTGTATGTGTGTACCATCAAGGGGCGCAGCCGGGAGGATGCCTTTGCGTCCTTCTCCACGGAATTTCTGGCGGATACCATCCACGCCATGCAGACGTCCTGCGCCAGCCAGCCGGTTCCCGCCGGTTTCCACTGGGTTCTGGACCAGCTGAGCCAGGGTCTTTCCCAACGTCCCTGGCCCTATGGGGAGCCGGACTGGCGCAAATTTGACAGCTATTGCTGGGAGCCGGGAGATCCCATTCCCCTGGAGCCGCCCCATCAGACCACCCACACCAGTTTCTGCGACTGCGGGCGCAAATGCAAAATGGTGGCCCAGGTGCAGGAAGGATGCGTGCTCTCCATCGGACCTGACAAGAACTTTCCCGGAAAGGAATTTGTGGGGTGCGCCCGGGGGCACCAATACCGGCAGACCTTCCTGTCCCCCCGGCGCCTTCGCTACCCCATGCTGCGGATTGGCAAGCGGGGAGAAGGGCGTTTCCGCCGGATCAGCCGGGAAGAAGCCGCCCGGTATGTGGCACAGGCCGTCTCCTCCACCATGGCAGAATTCGGTCCGGAATCCCGCTATGTCATGCCCGCCTCTGGGGTAGGGGCGCTGGTCCGGGGTGACCGGTTCGCCAAGGATCTGCTGGCCCTGACCGGGGGATATCTGAACTATTACAACTACTACAGCGCGTCCTGTGCGGAGCACGCCCTGCCCTATGTCTACGGCACGGATGTGTGCGGCAGCTCCGAAGAGGAAATGTGGAAAACCAAACTGCTGATTCTCTGGGGCCAGAACCCATCCAACACCATCTGGGGCGATGCGTTTCTGCCCAATCTGGCCAAAGCCAAGGCTTCCGGGACCCGCATTGTGGTCATTGACCCCAGGCAGAGTGAAACTGCCCTGCAATACGCCGATCAGTGGATCGGCATCCGCCCGTCTACCGACGGTGCTCTGGCAGACGCCATGGCCTATGAGATCTGGAGCCGGGGACTGCAGGATCAGCCCTTCATGGATCAGTTCTGCATTGGGTTCGACGAAGCACACATGCCGGAAGGGGCCGATCCCAAGGACTGTTACCGTGCCTACCTGTTCGGCGAGCAGGACGGCGTTGTCAAGGATGCCCAGTGGGCCCAGGCCATCACCGGCGTTCCGGCCCCGGTGATCCGGGATCTTGCCATTGCCTACGCCACCACCAAACCCGCCTGTCTCATGCCTGGTCTGGGTCCCCAGCGGACGCTGAACGGGGAACAGAACTGCCGGAGCTTTGCCATGCTGGCCTGCCTGACGGGGAATACCGGAAAACCCGGGGGCGGCAGCGGCGGATATCCCAACAAGCATGGCCACGCAGTTCCCAACTATTCCCTGCGGCCCAATCCCTATCCGGGAAAAATTCCCTCTTTTCTCTGGTTCAAAGCGGCAGGAGACTGGCAATCGTTCTCCGGCGCAGACGGTCTTCAGGGTGTGGACAAGCTTCGCTGCGGAATCAAGCTGATTTTCAATCTGGCCAGCGGCATGCTGATCAATCAGCACTCCAACATCAACGAGACGGTCCGTCTGCTCACCCAGGAAGACGGAATCCGCCATATTGTTGTTTCGGAGCTGTTTATGACCCCCGGCGCCCGGTATGCAGACCTTCTGCTGCCCGGAACATCCTTTTTCGAGACGGAAAATGTGGTTCCGCCCTGGAACGCCTCGGACTATCTGCTGTATAATCAGGCCGCTGTGGCACCGCTGTTCGGCAGCCGTTTTGAATATGAATGGCTGAAAGAGGCTGCCGCCCTGCTGGGTGTGGCTGATGATCTGTGTCAGGGGCGGACTGCGGGGCAATGGCTGCGGGTCTTGTATGAATCCCACCGCCGAATTGAACCGGATCTGCCCGACTACGATACGTTCCGCCGGGCCGGCTGCTTTGTTTACCCCAACACCCCCTACCAGATTGCGTTCTATCCCCAGATCCATCAGGGTGTTCCCTTCTCAACCCCCTCCGGGAAAATTGAGATCTATTCTTCCCGTCTTTTCCAGCGCCATCAGCCGGACCTGCCTGGGATTCCCCGGTATACCCCCTGCGAAGAGGGCGCCCAGGACCCGCTCCGGGCCCAGTTCCCTCTGCTTCTGATCGGATTTCACACCAACCGGCGCTGTCACTCCATCCACGACAACAACCCTCAGCTGGATGAGCTGGAGTCTCCCCGGATCTGGATTCATCCGGACGACGCCGATGCCCGGGGAATCCGGGACGGAGATCTGGTGGAAATCTTCAACCGCCGGGGCCGGGTCCGCATCCCGGCGAAAGTAACCCGCCGTATTGTTCCCGGATGTGTTGCCATGAGCGAAGGCGGTTGGTACACCCCGGATCAGCAGGGCGTGGACACCCGGGGCAGCATCAACGTGCTTACCATGACCCACCGTGCTACGCCCCTGGCAAAGGCAAATCCCCAGCACACCAATCTGGTGGAGGTCTGTCTGTTCCGTAAGTCCCAGATTGACCAGGAAGTCTGACTTCTTTTCCATTTCTCCAAACAGCAGCCCCCAGCCGGAATCCGGCTGGGGGCTGCTGGGTCTTATTAAAATTGCGGGATACTCCCCGGTAATTATTTCACAAAGGGATTGAAATACCGACCGTTTTGCCAGGTAATCAGCAGGGACACCGCCATCAGCGCCAGGCATCCTGCCATGCAGAGGATATCCCCGGTGGAAAATTTCCGCCCGGAATACCAGGTCCGCCGGGGTCCCTTGCCGAATCCTCGCAGCTCCATGGCGTTGGAAATGGTCTCGATCCGTTCCATGGACGAAAGAATCAGGGGAATCAGAATGGCGCTGGCGGCTTTCAGCCGCTTTACCAGACTCACCTTCTTGCTCATTTCCACGCCCCGGGCCTGCTGAGCCAGGGAGATGTCCCGGTACTCCCGCTGGATGTCCGGGATGTAGCGCAAGGCCAGGGCCACGGCATAGCTGACCCGGTAGCTCACCCCGATCCGGTTCAAAGAGGCGGCGAACTCCGAGGGATTGGTGGTGCACACGAACAGCAGCACAATGGGAATGGTGCAGGCGTTCTTGAGGATCACGTTCAGGTGGTAGAACAGCTGCTCTGCCGTGACCACGTAGGGTCCGAACAGGGAAAACAGCACCGTCCGGCTGCCGTAGATGCCCACCCCGTGCTCCGGGCTGAACAGGAAAATCAGCAGATTGTTCAGCAGAATGTAGACGGACATGATTCCCAGCATGAAAGAAATGTCCTTCACTTTCAGCCGGGCAACCCGGAACAGCGCCAGAGACGCCGCCGTCATGGCAATCAGCAGCGGGGTATAAAAGCTGGTCATGGCCGCCAGACTCCAGGCGATCAGGCACACCAGCTTGCAGGCCCCGGTGAGCCGGTGGATGGGAGAGGGCCGGTCGATGTAATTGAACAGGTTGATCATAGCCGCACCTCCCGGTCCCGGGCGATGAACCGCCGGGTAAATTCCTCCGGCTGATCAATTCCGCACAGGGCGCAAAGATGATACAAAGACGTTTCCTTCAGATGGGCCGCCGCCACAATTTCCGGGTCGTTGAGCACCTCCGCTGCGGATTTGTCTGCGATCACCTTCCCGGCGTGGAATACCATGGCCCGGGGAGTGTATTCCAGCATCAGGTGCATATCGTGGGTAATCAGCACCACGGTGACCCCCTGGCGGTTCAGCTCCCGGAGAAAATCCATGATCTCGGTATAGTGCCGCAGATCCTGTCCGGCGGTAGGTTCGTCCAGCACAATCATCTCCGGCTTCAGCACAAGAATGGAGGCGATGGTCACCCGCTTTTTCTGGCCATAGCTCAAGGCAGACACCGGCCAGTTCCGGAAGGGGTACAGCCCGCAGATTTTTAGGGTTTCCTCCACCCGGGGGCGGATTTCCTCCTCGGCAATGCCCCGGTTGCGCAGACCCAGGGCCACCTCGTCAAAGATCTGAGTCTTGGAGATCATCTGGTTGGGGTTCTGCATCACATAGCCGATGTGATCCGCCCGCTCCTTGATGGACAGGGCGGACAAATCCTCCCCGGCAAAGGTCAGGCTGCCCCCCTGGGGAATCTCAAAGCCGCAGATCACCTTGGAGAAGGTGGATTTTCCCGCACCGTTGGTGCCCACAATGCTGAGCATCTCCCCCCGGTGAATGTCCCCGGTGATGCCCCGCAGGGCATGATGGCCCCCTTCGTAGGTAAAGTCCACGTCCCGGGCCCGGAGCAGCACCTCCCGCTCCGGTTCTGCCGGGGCCGGAGGCTGCCGGGAAAACCAGGTGAGGACCTGCTCTCTCTGCTCCGGGGACAGGTTCAGCTCCGGAAGGTAAGACGGGCGCATATCCGGCATCAGCGTCACCCCGGCGTATTTCAGTGCGGTAACATACAGGGGCTCCCGGATGCCGCTTTCCTGCAGCAGGGAAGAACACAGCAGGGCATCCGGGTCTCCGTCGTATCGGATTCTGCCGTCCCCCATGAGCACCACCCGATCCACCGGGCGGTAGAGTACGTCCTCCACCCGGTGCTCAATGATGATCACCGCACAGCCGGTGCGCTTCTGAATCTCGTCAATGAGCACAATGGCCTGCTTGCCGGTGGCCGGGTCCAGGTTGGCCAGGGGTTCGTCAAACAGCAGCACATCCACCTGGCTGACCATCACACCTCCCAGACTCACCCGCTGCTTCTGACCGCCGGAAATCTCGTGGGGGGCGTGGTGAAGCACCTGCTTCACATCCACCAGCTCCGCCACCTGCTCCACCTGCCGGTGCATCTGCTCCGTGGGGACGCAGTCGTTTTCCAGGGCGAAGGCAATGTCCTCCGCCACGGTCAGGCCGATGAACTGGCCGTCGGAATCCTGCAGCACCGTGCCCACAATTTTGGACAGGCCGAACAGGCCCAGCTTTCCGGCGTCCTGCCCCGCCACCGTCAGGCTGCCGGTGATCTTCCCGGGGTAGGAATTGGGCACCAGGCCGTTGATGCAGTGGGCCAAGGTGGACTTGCCGCAGCCGGAAGGCCCGGCAATCAGCACCTTTTCCCCTTTGCGGATGGTCAGGTTGATGTCGTACAGGGTGGGCTCCGCCTGGGCGGTGTACTGAAAGCCGAAATGGTCAAATTTGATAATCCCTTGGTTTTCCAACCGGATCTCCTCCTAAAACAGGAAAGGCAGGCGAATTGCCTGCCTCTTCCATGTACAAGTTTACTCCTTGGTCAGGCTGCCGGCCTTGGTCTTGGTGGCGGCGTAGGCAATGCACAGCAGGCTGCCCACAATGGCGGTGGTGACCGCATTGGAAGTGCCTGCCACCAGGCCCTGGGCAAAGAGCTTGTCCAGCGGCTCGTTGTACATCAGGATATCCAGCACAGGAGCCACACCGCCCCAGCAGATCACATGGCTCACAATCTGGACGATGTTGAACTTCAGCAGACCCATCAGGCCCATTTCTGTCTCTTTCATCTTCAGCAGCTTGGCGCCAAGGCCCACCAGCAGGCCGAACACGGCGGAAGCGATAACCCAGCTCCACCACACGCCCCAGCCGTAGCTGAAGTCGATCAGGGTGTGGCCGATGAAGCCCACCAGAGCGCCGGCGATGGGTCCGTAGACCACAGACAGGAAAGCCAGCAAGCCGTACTGCACGGAAATGCTGGTGTTGGGCACCGGGCTGGGAATGGCAACGAACCGGCCCAGGACAAAGAACAGCGCCGCGCCGATGCCGATGGCAACGATGGTTTTCACAGAAAACTTCTTCATACTTTTCTACCTCCATTTATTTTTCCATCCCCGGGGAACCCGGGAACAGGGGTTAACGAAATCCCCGGAAGGGTTCAATCCGGATGCGCCAGGAGTTGCCGGTGCCGATGTTGTATGCCCGGGCGAAGGAACCCTGATTGATGGCCACCGCCACGCAGTCCAGGCTGTTGATGTAGGCCAGGGCCTCGCCTACATACACGTCGGCAAAGCTCTTGGCATAGAGGATGATGTTGCGATAGACGCAGCGGGTATCGTTTTCGATGGTGATGCTCACCCGGTCACCGTAGTGGACGCCGGTCTGCAGGAACAGTTCCCGGGGAATGTTGGTCCACAGGCTGCCGAAGCGCACATCCAGCACGTCGATGGTTCCGCAGACGGCGCCGTTTTCCAGTCTGGGCTCTACAATGGGCAGCCGCACCAGGCTCTCCACCGGGATCTCCGGGCCGATGCCCTCAAAATCGATAATGCCGGCCGCCAGCCGGGCGCCGGTGAAGGCGTACACGTCCCGGCCGTAGAAGGTGTAGCTCTCCCCGGAGCGGGGCAGCCGGTTCACCGTCTCGTCAATCTCCCGGGCAGCTTCCACCCCTTCCAGCCGGAGCACATGGGTCAGGGTTCCGTTGTCCGGAGTGACAATGTACTGCCCGGACTTGGTCCGCGCCACAATGCTCCGCCGGTCGGTGCCCACCCCCGGGTCCACCACAGAGACGAAGACCGTATGTTCCGGCCAGTAGCGGATGGTCTGAATCAGCCGGTAGCTGGCCTCCCAGATGTTGTAAGGGGTAATATCATGGGTCAGGTCGTGGATTTTCAGGTCAGAACACACACTGTATGCCACGCCGTACATGGCGCTGACCGCTCCATCCACCAGACCGAAGTCACTTTGAAATACCAGAGGATACACGAAAAAGCCTCCCATCCAGAATCCACCCTCATTATAGTTTATTCTCTTAAAATGTCAATTCCCCAATCTTTCCCTCTTCTGCTTCTCAAGCCCTCCCCATCCTGTTTCGCTGGTTCTCTTGAAAGCGGTTCGTTTCCTGTGCTATAATAGCAGAAAATCTTGCACCGGAGGGGAAGACAGATGGCAAACGTCCGAGATTTTGAATACATTACAGCAATTGCCCAATACGGCAGCATTTCTAAGGCATCGGAGGCCCTGTTTCTTTCCCAGCCGACCCTGTCCAAATTCCTGCAGCGGGTGGAAAAGGAACTGGGACTGCCGCTGTTTCACCGGGTGGGAAAAAGATTCATTCTGACTTCCGCCGGCGAAATTTATGTGGCACGGTCCCGGAGTATTCTGGAGCTGGAACATCAGATGCGCCAGGAACTGGCGGATCTGGCCACCATGCAAAGCGGCAGCATCCGCCTGGGCACCACCGCCGGACGCTCCATTTTCATCACCCAGCAGGTGATACCCGCTTTCCGCCAGATGTACCCCCGAATCCGGCTGATTGTCTACTCCCGGAGCAATCATGAACTGCTGCGCAGCATGCAGAATAATGAGCTGGATTTTGCAGTGCTCAACTACACGGAAAACCTGAATACCTTCCGATCCGTCACCATCGGAGAAGACGAGCTGGTGCTGGTAGCACCCGCCTGCAGCCCGCTGAAGGACCTGGCTGTTCCCCGGGAGGGCCACCGCTTTCCCGTGCTGTCCACGGAATACTGGAAGGATCAGGATTTTGTACTCCCCCTGTCCACCTCCTTCAGCTACCGGCTGGTGACCCACTACTGGAATCAGCTGGGCGTCCACCCCCGGGTGGTGATGGAAACCCAGGACCTGCGCACCGTCATGGGTGCTGTCCGCTCAGAAGTTGGGGTTTCCATGTTCACTTCCGTCCCTCTTTACCCAGGCAGCGGCATCCGTTACTTCTCCCTGGACGGAACGGACCTGCCCAAGCAGAAAAGCTGCATCCTCTGCCACCGGGATGTCTACTATACCGAGGCCCAGCAGGCCCTGATGCAGCTGATTCAGGATTTTTACCGCTATCCGGAGTCCCCAGCATAGCGCTTTACCACTTTTTAGCAGACATGTACAAAAAGGCAGCTTCTTGTTTGTGGAAGCTGCTTTTTCCTTTGCTTTTTGCTATGATACAATGATTTATATGAATTTGATTCATTTTCATGCAAGTGATATAGTGATGTCATTCCAAGGGGGATTTCCGGAAAACAGCTGCTGCAGCCCCCCAGCCGGATGAATACAGGACGCGCAAGCGTTTCCCGGCAGGAAGACAGAAAGGAGAATTCCACATTGGACTACAAACACAACGCCCACTCCACAGCCCTGAAAATCCGCTGGATTTCCGTACAGTGCTATGAGATGGTGCTTCCCAACGGCAAGGTCATTGTCACTGATCCGTTCTACTGGGATGCCAGCCACTACGACGGCATGACAGAGTTTACCAAAAATCAGCAGATGGAGAAAGATGTGTACGCCCAGACCGGCTTTGATGTGGAGCAGTTCACCGGGGCGGATTACATTCTGCTCAACCACATTCACGGCGACCACTCCAACCTGGTTGGGCAGCTGTGGAATAAGTTCTATGGCAGGGTTCTGGTGCCTGGAGACTGCGCCATGGAGCTTGCCAGGACCTACGACATCCCCTACGCCGCCATCTATCCCCTGTACCCCGGCAACACCTACTATTTCGATGACTTCACCCTGAAGGTATACCCCGGCGCCCACGACAACCGGGCCTTCCGGGAGGGTAAGTTCAAACGGCCCAGCCAGCAGGTCAACGACTTCGGCGGCTCCGAAGGCTTCGGTGTCCCCTGTCCCAACCTGACCGGTCCTCTGGGTTCCATCCACAACCTGAACTTCCTGATCGAAACTCCCAACAACTTCCGCATTGATTTCAGCGCCGGCCGGGACTACGAGGAACATCTGCAGCATATGGCAGCGGAAAAGCCCAACCTGATGCTCCGCCACCGCATCCGCAGCTATTCCCCGGAAACCTACGCCGGGATGATTGAGCAGATGGGCGCCCAGCTGTGCATGCCCCTGCACCACAACAACGCCCGGGCCACCGGAGAGGACCTGAACGCCTATTTTGAGCAGGTCAACCAGATTCTCCAGTCACACGGCAGCCCCGCCCGGGCCTTCAACCCGGAACCCTATAAGTGGTATTCCATCCGTACATCCATTCTGGATGACGAAGCGTAAGAAGGAGAGAGAAAAACATGACCACCTCTGTAATGATCGTATTTGCCATCGCCGTGCTGATGCTGGTGGGCTTCATTTCCGGCAAGCTGTCCTACCCTGCTGTTGCCATCGGCGTCATCGTCGCACTGGAGCTGACCGGTATTCTGTCCACCAAGGAAGCATGGGCTGGATTCAGCAGCTCCACCGCCATTCTGTTCGCCAGCATGTTCGTCCTGTCCGCCGGTTTGGCCAAGACCTCCCTTCTGCCCAAGCTGGCCAAGGTCATCGTCCCCGAGGGCAGCAGCGAGCGCCGGGCCGTCATCGGCTGCGGCATTCTGACCATCCTGCTGACCGTGTTCAGCAACACCTCCTCCACCATGGCCACCATGATGCCCGTGTGTTACAACGTTGCCCAGAAGGCCGGCATCTCTCCCAAGCGGCTGCTGAAACCCTGCGTGGACCTGTCCAGCATCTGGGCCGCCGTGCTGCCCGTGGGAATCGGTCTGACCGCCTACAGCGTCAGCAATGAGATGGTGGCCTCCCTGGGCGGCGAGCCCACCTTCACCGTGCTGACCTTCATGTCCGCCCGTCTGCCTGTGGTCTTCCTGATCACGTTGTTCGTGTTCTTCCTGGGCTACAAGTTCGCTCCCGCCAACTTTGACAATGTGGATCTGAACGCCTTCTCCGGCGCTGCCGGCAAGGAAGCCAAAAAGGCCGCTCTGACTCCCGCTCAGGAAACCCTGACCTATGTAATCTTCGTCGCCGCCATCGTGGCCATGATTGCCAGCTCCTATGTGGACTTCATTGAGGCTTCCACCGCCGCTGCGGTGGCTGCGCTGCTGATGGTTTTCACCGGCATTCTGAACGAAAAAGAGGCCATGAAGGCCATCAACCTGAAGGTCATCGGCATCTACGCCGGCACCATCGCGCTGGCCTCCGGCATCAGCGCCTCCGGCGCCAACGAGGTCATCTCCGAATTCATGAACAATATGCTGGGCGGCATGACCAACCCCTACCTGATCGCCTTCATCCTGCTGCTGGGCTCCTGCATTGCTACCCAGTTCATGAACAACTCCAGCACCCTGAACGTATTCCGGATTCTGGGCGCTGTGGTGGCTGTGGCCTGCGGCTTTGATGCCCGGGCGGCTATGATTGCCGTAGAAATGGGCGCCACCTGCTCCGTGCTGATGCCCACCGCCTCCGCTACCCAGGCCATGGTTTTCGGCCAGGGCTTCACCCTGAAGGAGTATCTGAAGTCCGGCTTGCCTATCCTCGTGCTGTATGTGATTCTGTACATGATCTACGTTCCCACCGTCTTCCCCGCCGTCTGATCGGACTTTATAGCCGGGAAGCAAGCGGGCGGCAGCTCGCGCGTTGGATTTTGTGGTTTGGGATAGCCCTCTTTTGCCAACTGAAGGCCGTTCGAGTCGGCCTCGCCCCACTTCTTCCTTATGTGGCCCCCATGCGGCATCGTGATACCGCATGGGGGTCTTTACAATGAACCGAAGATCTGGAAATGACGCATCTCGCTTCGTTTTTTCCCGGAATACCATCGCAAAAGGCAAAAAGGGTTGCATTTTCCCCCTTTATATGCTATAATTCCCGAAAATGAACAACCTGCCACCGGGTAGGAAAAGATGACAGC
>DVKV01000046.1 GCA_018715835.1 Candidatus Faecousia intestinavium
GGGAGTTCCCCCAGCGTTCCAAATTTATGAATTCTATGTGAACAATTCGTTTCCCCCGATTCTGATCTTCAAAATCTATCGGTGCCGATTGACTTTTCTTTTTGCCGGGTCTATAATATTTCCAGAAAAAACCATCTTGCTTTGGAGGGCTGTCCATATGACGCAGGAAGAACAGGTGCGGGATCTGGTTTACACCCTGTGGCGGTGCTTCCGGTTCCTGCACAAGCACTCAGAAGGGGGAAAAGTCAGCCAGCTGCGGGTATTGCGGGTGCTGCGCCGTCATGAGGAAATGACCCAGCGGCAGCTGCTGGACCACATGGCCATCCAGCAGAGCACCCTCAGCGAGCTGCTGAAAAAAATGGAAGATCAGGACCTGATTCAGCGCACCTGCTGTCCTCAGGACCGGCGGCAGGTGATATTGCGTCTCACCGAAGCGGGCCGGGAACAGCTGGAGCAGATGGAAGCCCGGGAGCTGAGCCGGAACGTGGGATATCTGCAGGTGCTGTCCTGGGAGGAACGGCAGACTTTGCTGGAACTTCTCACCAAACTGGACGCCAGCTGGTCGGAGCAGGAGGTCCGGAAGAACGCACCCCAAAAGGAGGCGCTGGAATGAAATTGATTCTGCGTTACATCCGGGTTTACTGGACCTGGATTCTGTTTGTCATGGCGTTGAAGCTCATGTCCGCCTTTTCCGAGCTGATGCTTCCGTACATTCTGGAGCATCTGATTGACAACGTGGTGCCCCAGGGGAGCATTGCCGCCATCTGCCTGTGGGGTGCGGCCATGATTTTATGCGCCGTGGTTACCTGGCAGCTGAACCTTCACGCCAATCAGATGTCTGTGGACAACGCCCACAAAGTGTCTTATGATCTGCGCCGGGACCTGTTCCACAAAACCATCCACCTCAGCGGCAATCAGTTCGACACCTTCGGTCTGCCCAGCCTGACCAGCCGGATGACCAGCGACAGCTACAACGTGCAGAACTTTGTGCGCACTCTGCAGACCTTATGTGTCCGGGCCCCCATTATCCTGGCCGGCGGCATTGTGGTCACCATGACCATGGATCCGGTGCTCAGCGGCATCCTTTGCTGCCTGGTGCCCATTCTGCTGGGCGTGGTCATCACCATCTCCAAGAAGGGAATTCCCCTGTATAATGAGGTGCAGCGGCGGCTGGATGATGTGGTCCGGGCCATGCGGGAAAACATCACCGGCATCCGGGTGGTGAAGGCCCTGTCCAAAACCGAATACGAAAAGCGTCGGTTCCTGGGCTACAACCAGGCCATGACCAAAAGTGATGTGAAAACCAGCACGCTCATGGCCTTCCCCGGCCCCTTCATGCAGCTGTGCCTGAACATCGGTCTGACATTGGTTGTATATGTAGGCGCCGTCCGGGTCAACAGCGGTGTCATGAAGCCCGGCGTGATTCTGGCATTTCTGACCTACTTCAATATGATTCTGCAGAGCATCATGGCCATCAACCGGATGTTCATGATGGTCAGCAAGGCCACCGCCTCCGCAGACCGGATTGGTCAGGTGCTGGATGCCCCGGAGGATCTGCTGATTCTGCCGGAAGAGCCTTCCAGGGAAAGCGAAGAGGCCTTCATCACCTTCTCCCACGTGAATTTCAGTTACCACACCCATTCCGAAACAGGCGGTGATTTCTCCGGGGGCAGCCCGGAACTGTGCCTGAAGGATATCTCCTTCCAGCTGAACCGGGGCCAGTCTCTGGGCATCATCGGCCCCACCGGCTGCGGGAAAACCACCATCATTAACCTGCTGATGCGTTTCTACGACCCGGACAGCGGCAGCATCCGTATTGACGGCCGGGATGTGCGCACCTACCCTAAGGAAGCCCTGCACAGCAAATTCGGGGTGGTGTTCCAGAATGATGTGGTATTCCAGGACAGCCTGCGGAACAACATCGCCTTTGGCCGGGAGATGACGGAAGAACAAATCCGCAGCGCCATTGTAGACGCCATGGCAGCGGAATTCATTGACCGGCTGGATGATGGACTGGACCATATGGCCCAGATCAAAGGAGCCAACCTTTCCGGCGGCCAGAAGCAGCGAATCTTCATCAGCCGGGCCCTGGCGGGAAATCCGGAAATTCTGATTCTGGATGACGCTTCCAGCGCCCTGGACTACAAAACCGACTCCCTGCTGCGAAAAGCCATCCTGGAGCATCACAGAGACAGCGCCACCATTCTCATCGCCCAGCGGGTCAGTTCCGTTATGTCCATGACCAACATTCTGGTGATGGACAACGGAGCGTGCATCGGATACGGCTCTCACCAGGAGCTGCTGGAAACCTGCCCGGAATACCGGGCCATCTACGAGACCCAGATGGGCGCTCTGTGCTGAAGGAGGAGATCATATGCCGGGTTCCGGAGATCGGGGCGGAAAAAAAGAACGCCCCAAGGATACCAAAAAGGCCCTGAGCCGTCTGCTTTTGTATATGAAGCCCCTCCGCTGGCCGATCATCGGGCTGTGCGCCCTGGCCGTGGCGGGAAACATCTGCAATCTGCTGGGGCCGAAATTTGCCGGAGAGGCCATCTCCGCCGCGGACGCGGGGGCGGGACTGGTGGACTTTTCCGTGGTGGGATATTATGTGGTGCGGATGATCGTCGTCTATGTTCTGAGCAGCCTGCTGACCCTGCTGGTGAATCTGGGCATGATGGCCGTCAGCCGTCAGGTAGCCCAGAATATGCGGGGCGATATCTTCAACAAGATGATGACCCTGCCGGTGGGCTACTTTGACCGGAATCAGGCCGGCGACATCATCAGCCGGGTGAGCTACGACGTGGATGTGATTTGTACCAGCCTGTCCACCGACGTGGTGCAGATTATGACCAGCGTGGTCACGGTTCTGGGTTCGTTTGCCATGATGTGCGTCATCTCCCCTATCTTGATGCTGTGCATGCTGATTACCATTCCCTTGGCCTTTGCCTACACCCGCTCCATCGGCAAGCGCACCCGCCCCCTGTACTCCCGCCGCAGCGCCGCCTACGGCGAACTGAACGGCTACGTGGAGGAGATGTTCAGCGGCCAGAAAACCATTGCCGCCTACGCCCATGAAGACGGGGTCTGTGAGGACTTCTCCCGGATCAACCACGAGGCCGCCGACGCCTACTTCCGGGCCGATGCCCTGGGCTCCACCACCGGCCCTACGGTAAACTTCATCAACAACCTGGGTCTGGCGCTGATCGGCTTGTTCGGGGCCCTGCTGTACCTGGAAGGAATGGTAGATCTGGGCAAGATCTCCAGCTTTGTGCTTTACTCCCGGAAATTTTCCGGTCCCATCAACGAAGCGGCCAACATCGTCAACGAGATTTACTCCGCCCTGTCCGCCTCGGAGCGGGTGTTCCGGATGCTGGATGAGCAGGAGGAGCTTCCCGACGCCCCCGATGCCGCCGTGCTGGAAAACGTCCGGGGGGATGTGGAGATGCGCCATGTTTCCTTCGGTTATCTGCCGGGGAAAATTGTGCTGAAGGATCTGTCCCTGGAAGCCAAAGCCGGGCAGACCATCGCCATTGTAGGCGCCACCGGCGCAGGCAAAACCACCATCATCAACCTGCTGATGCGCTTTTACGACGTGAACGGCGGCGGGTGCTATGTGGACGGCCACGAAATCCGCACCGTCACCCGGGACAGTCTGCGCCGAAGCTACGCCATGGTGCTTCAGGACACCTGGCTGTTCCAGGGCACTATCTACGAGAACATCGCCTACGGCAAGGAAGGTGCCACCATGGACGAGGTGGTGGCCGCCGCCAAGGCCGCCAGGATTCACAACTACATCATGCGCCTGCCCAAGGGCTACAACACCGTCATCACCGAAGATGGAGGCAACATCAGCAAGGGTCAGAAGCAGCTGCTGACCATCGCCCGGGCCATGCTCTATGACACCAGCATGCTGATTCTGGACGAGGCCACCAGCAACGTAGACACCAACACCGAGCAGCAGGTGCAGGAGGCCATGCGCAATCTGATGCGGGGCAAAACCTGCTTCGTCATTGCCCACCGGCTGTCCACCATCCAGAACGCCGACCGGATTCTGGTGGTTGACCACGGAAACGTGGTGGAACAGGGCACCCACGAAACCCTTCTGGCCCAGAAGGGAATGTATTACCGGCTGTACGCCAGTCAATTCGCATAAAAAAATGGAACGAACCTTTCTAGGTTCGTTCCATTTTCTATTTCTTTGTTTCCGCCACCACGGTGCATTCCCGGATGCCGTAGTAGGCAAAGCAATCCAGCGCCTGCCGGCCCAGCCGTTCCCCGCACACCCCGATGGGTACCGCCGGGGGACAGCCCACACTGGGAGATGCCAGAATCCTGCCCAGGCAGTTCTCGATCGGCAGGGTTTCCCAGGGCGAACGAATTGCCTCCGCCGGGGTCATGGCAGGTTCTCCGGGAATCACCCGGGGCGGGCGTTCTCCAATGGGCGTACGAGCGGGAATTTCTTCCAGGGCTGCCGCCACTGCTTCCAGGGTTTTCTCCGGGAGCTCCGGGGTCAGCATCAACACCAGAAAATCCGGGTCGGCAAACTCGCACACCAAGCCCCGGCGGGCCAGTTCCGCTCCCAATTCCGTCCCCCGCCATCCCCGGGATTTGGGGGCAAGGGTAATTTTCAGCGGTTCCGTCCCCACCAGTTCATATCCCAGACCCCGTAGCTTCTCCTTCAGCTGGTCCACCCGGGGCAGGAACGCCGCCAGACGTTGGCGGTAGTCTCCGTCCAGGTAGGCATTGGCCCGATCCAGGGACTGTAAAATCAGGTAGGAGGGACTGGTGGAGCCAAACAGGGCCAAGGCCCGAAGGGCATTTTCTTCCATTTCCTTTGGTACCTGCGGAGAAATGTGCAGGTACGCCCCGCCGGTGACCACCGGGAGCGTCTTGTGGGCAGAGTCACAGCACAGGTCCGCCCCCAGGTCCATGGGATGGGCCGACTCCGGCAGGAAGCGCAGGTAGGCCCCGTGGGCATTATCCACCAGCAAGAGCACATCATGCTTCCGGCAAACCGCCGCCAGAGCAGCAATGTTCGCCTGGTTGCCCAGATAGTCCGGGCTGGTCAGGTACACCGCTATGGGCAGCTCCCCATTTGTCAGCTCCCGCTCCAGATCTTCCGGGGTCACCGGACAAGCCAGATATGCTTCCTCCCGCTCAGGGTAGAGCCACCGCACCGGCACATTCAGCACCGCCACAGCGGTAAGAAAGGTCTTGTGGGCGTTCCGGGCAGCCAGAATCAGAGGCCTGCGTCCCCGGCTTCCGGCATACTGGGCAGCCAGAAACACCATGGCCCGGATGCACTGAGACGACCCTTCCGCAGAATAATAGGTGGGGCAGCCAAACAGGACGGAGGCGTTTTCCTGGCTTCTGCGGATGATTCCCTCCGCTTCATACAGGCTGTCCGCTCCGGGAATTTCCGTGATATCCCAAGGCTCCATGCCCAGAAAGGGCTTGCCTTTGTGGCCCGGCATATGCAGGCGCACCCTGCCGCTGCGGACATAGTCCGCCACAAAGTCACAGATGGGCGTGTCCATCAGTCCCGCAATGCCCGGGCCACCGCCACGGCGATGGCACACTCCATTCGCTTGCGGAACAGGGTGCAGCCGTATTCGTATACGCCGGTTACCGAGCCGGTGGCGTGGTAGGCGTTGGCCGCACAGCCCCCGGAGCAGTACAGCCGTGCCCAGCAGTCCCGGCATTCCGGGTGAGCGTAGACGTTGCAGTCGGCAAATTGCTGCTGTGCCTCCCGGTTGGTGACGCCCTCCCAGATGTTGCCCAGCTTGAAGGCCTCCTCGCCGACGAACTGGTGGCAGGGGTACAGGTCGCCCCAGGGAGTCACCGCCATGTACTCCGTGCCGCTGCCGCAGCCGGAAATCCGCTTGTAAATACAGGGGCCACCGGTCAGGTCGATCATGTAATGGTAGAAGGTAAAGGGTCTTCCCTCTTTGTCCCGCTCCAGCATCAGCTGGGCCAGTTTTTCGTACTGTTCCAGCACAATGGGCAGATCCTCCTGGGTCAGCTCCGAGGGGTCCCCCTTGGCGCAGACCACCGGCTCCATGCTCAGCTCGGTAAAGCCCAGATCCAGCATCTGCTGGATGTCCTTCAGGAAATCCGGGTTGGCATGGGTGAAGGTACCGCGCATATAGTAGTCCTTCCCGCCCCGGGCCTTTACCAATTCCTGGAACTTGGGCACGATTTTCTCCCAGCTGCCATTGCCGGCGTAGTCCACTCGGAACCGGTCGTGTACTTCCTTCCGGCCGTCCAGGCTCAGCACCACGTTGCTGCACTCCCGGTTGACGAAATCGATCACATCCTGGTCGATCTGGACGCCGTTGGTGGTCAGGGTAAAACGGAAATTCTTCCCCTTCTCCTTCTCGATGCTCCGGGCATAGGCTACCAGATCCTTCACCACCTGGAAGTTCATCAGCGGTTCTCCGCCGAAGAAGTCCACCTCCAGGTTTTTCCGGGTGCCGGAATTTTCCACCAGGAAATCCAGCGCCCGCTTGCCCACCTCGAAAGACATCACTGCCCGTTCCCCGTGGTATTTGCCCTGGCTGGCAAAACAGTAAGAACAGTTTAGATTGCAGGTATGGGCCACATGAAGGCACAGGGCCTTCACCACCCCGGCGGTTTTCTGTTTCAGCTCTCCGGCCATGGGGGCGAAAGTGTCGGGGGTAAAGAGCTTCCCCGCCTGCTCCAGCTGGGCCACCTGATCATAGCACTCGTCCAGCTCTTCCCGGCTCAGCTGGGGAAATCGGGGCTGCACCTGGGCCAAAACCTCCTGGCGGGAGCGGCCTTCGTAGCAGCCGATGATTTCATAGGCCGCATCGTCCACCACGTGGACGGAGCCGGAGCAGACATCCAGCACGATGTTGTATCCGGCCAGCTTGTATTGATGAATCATGGTTTCTCTCCTTTTATCGGAAAAAATGCCGCCGAAACCGGCGGCATTTTCACAATCGGTTGTTACTTGCTTTCCTTGTTCTCGCACTTCTGGTTGGCAATGCCGCAGCTGGTCTTGCAAGCGGACTGGCAGGAAGTCTGGCACTCGCCGCAGCCGCCCTTCTTGGCGCTGTCGCACAGGTTGCGGGTCTGAATGGTCTTGATGTGTTCCATAATACGCACCCTCCATCACAAAATTTCCTCACCTAATCTACCACAGAAACCCGGAAAAGTCAATTTGATTTTTCATACTTTTCATATTTTATTCGCAGTTGAAAATTAATTTTAGATTTATATCC
>DVKV01000047.1 GCA_018715835.1 Candidatus Faecousia intestinavium
GGGTTTGGTTATTATATACATGAACTGTTGCGAATCAGTAAAAATTTTATTAAGTTTTTACATCCATGGTTCAGCGGCATCCGCCGACGAAGATACAACTTAAAGGAGGACGTTAATGATGAAAAAGATACTTGCACTGGTTCTCGCCGCCTGTATGCTCCTGGCACTGTGCGCCTGCGGAGCCGGCAGTGAGACCACTTCGACCACTGCAGCCGGCGGTTCCGGCGAACCCGCAGCCAACACCGGCACCGGCGTAGGCGGCACTGCCTACCCCAATCCCCTTCAGGATGTCCGCGTCCGTCAGGCTCTGTGGTATGCCATCGACATCGACGCCATCGTGGAAGGCCTGTGGGACAACACCGTAATCGCTGCCAAGTCCTCCCTGGTTCCGGAAGGCTACTGGCGGGCTGACGGCCTGACAGAGTACACCTACGACCCCGAACTGGCCAAGCAGCTGCTGGATGAGGCCGGCTGGGACGGAAGCTACACCCTGCAGGCGGTTTACTACACCGCAAACCTGCTGGACACCATCACCGCCATTCAGGGCTACTGGGCCGAAGTTGGCGTGAAGATGGAGTTCAATCTGCTCACCGACAACCTGACCGCCCTGCTGTGGACCCCCTCCCCGGACGGCGTGACCTCCGCAGTTGACTGGGATATCTGCTTCGCCGGCACCAACGCCCTGACCATGGGTGAGATTTACAACCGGCATCACTCCACCGCCCCCAACAACTCCACCGTTCTGTGGAACGACGAGCTGGACGCCCTGATTGACACCGCCAAGGTTGCCGTCACCACCGAAGATCAGAAGGCCGCCTACGATGCCATCCAGGTCTACGAAAACGAGCAGGTTCCCGTGATCCCCCTGTTCTACATCCCCTCCTGGGTTATCACCTCCGACAAGCTGGACATGGCGGACAACGCCACCGGCAATGACCAGTTCTTCTACCAGAAGAACATTCTGGACTGGACCATTGACCGTGACGACAACACCATGTACACCAACACCGGCGCCATCAACTTCCTGGAGCACCCCGCCACCAACCCCGCCCTGTTCTGGCATCAGGAACTGGTGTTCGACCGTCTGCTGAATGCCGACGCCTCCCTGAACCCCACCGACGGCCTGCTGGCTGAGAGCTATGAAGTCTCCGAAGACGGCACCGTCTTCACCTTCACCATCCGCGAAGGCGTGGTGTGGCATGACGGCGAGCCCTTCACCGCTGAGGATGTGAAGTGGACCTTCGAGTACTATCCCACGGTTCCCGGCGCCAACTCCGTGATGACCGACGTGATCAACGATCTGAAGGGCATCACCGTGGATGGAAACACTGTTGTCTTCGAGTTCAACAATCCTCAGCCCAACGCCCTGACGGTATTCTCCCAGTGGCCCATCCTGCCCAAGCATTGCCTGGAGAACGTGACCCCCGAGAACTTCGCTGCAGACATCTTCTGGCAGAACCCCATCGGCACCGGCCCGTTCAAGGTGGAGACCGTCAAACTGGGTGAGTACACCACCCTGGTCAGAAACGAAGACTACTTCCTCACCGGCACCGGCAACATTGAGCGGATCTATATGTATCCGTCCAACGACGCCGGCGACACCAACCTGATCACCAATGCCCAGGCAGGAAACATCGACTACGCCTTCTGCAAGGACTCCGCCCAGGTACAACAGCTGGAGGACTTGGATGGCTACAACGTGGAAGCTGTCAACGTTACCTTCCCCAGATACATTTTCCTGAACATGTTCGAAAGAACTGCCGAGTAAATCCCGTGCGCATTCATGGGGGCCAGTATCGCTGGCCCCCATAGTGCTATTGGAGATTTCCTGATCGAACCCATCCGCAGCGGCAAACCCGACCTTCTGAAAGGGGATTTCCCATGGTAAATTTTACTGTAAGAAAAATATTAAGCATGATTCCGATGCTGCTGATCATCACGTTCCTGATCTACGCCGGCATCGAAGCCATGCCCGGCGATGTGATTGATTTTCTGATTCCCATGGACCAGCTGGCGGAAATGACCGCAGAGGAGATTGCGGCCTTCCGGGCGGCAAAGGGGCTGGACGGTCCCATGATCGTGCGCTATCTGAGCTGGCTGAAAGACGTATGCACCGGCAATCTGGGCTATTCCCTGCAGAACAATATGCCGGTGGCTACCCTGATGATGCAGAAGCTCCCCGCCACCATCGAGCTGTCCCTGGCTTCCCTGATTATCTCCACCTTCCTGGGCATCCTTCTGGGTATGATTTCCGCCCTGAAAAAAGGAAAAATCGCGGACAATGTGCTGACCGTCGCCGGCATGATCGGCGTTGCCATCCCCCAGTTCCTGTTCGGTATCTTCTGCATTATTCTGTTCAGCCTGAACCTGAACTGGTTCCCGGTGGGGCAGCGGGGAGACGGCACCCTGCTCAGTGAGCTGCACCACCTGTTCCTGCCGGCCTTTGCCCTGGGAATATCCCAGACAGCCGGCGTCATGCGATATTCCCGATCCAGTATGCTGGATTCCATGAACTGCGACTATGTCAAAACCGCCCGTGCCAAAGGCCTGCCGGAGTGGAGAGTGAATCTGTTCCACGGTTTCCGGGTGGCCTGTACGCCGGTTATGGTTCTGATCGGCTTCCGGCTGCCAACCCTGATCAGCGGCGCCATTGTCATTGAGAATATCTTCCAGTGGCCGGGCGTGGGTGTGTGGTTTACGGACGCCATAAAAACCCAGAATACCCCCATTATTATGTCGGTTGGATTGTTTATGGTACTGATGGTGCTGATCTCCTCGCTGCTGGTGGATATCCTCACTGCGGTACTCGACCCGAGGGTGAAGCTGTCATGACAAATACAACTATGAAAAAAACAGCCCTTGACCGGAAGTTGGATAAGATCAAGGCTGCTGAAGAGCGGGGCTTGTTGGGAAAGAAACACACCAACCGTACCCTGCGGAAACTGACCTCCAACAAATTGGCCGTATGCGGCGCCATCTTGTTCCTGGTAATCTGCGTGCTGTGCTTCGGCGCCCCGCTCTTTACCGAATACTCAGCCACCGCCTTTGACCTCCGGGCAAAAATTTCCCCGCCTTCCATGGAACACATTCTGGGCACCGACCAGATGGGCCGGGATATCTGGGCCCGAATTCTCTACGGCGGCCGGATCTCCATCATCGTGGGCCTGGGCAGCGCCCTGGGCGCAGCCCTGCTGGGCGTCACCCTGGGTCTGTATGTGGGCTACAAGGGCGGCCTGATGGACAATGTGCTGATTAAGATTTCCGATATCTTCCAGTCCATTCCCCAGATGGTGCTGATTATCATCATGGTGGCTCTGGTGGGACAGAGCATGGAAAATCTGATTATCATTTTCATACTCACCGGCTGGCCCGGCATGTACCGTATGGCCAGAAGTAAGGTGCTGTCCCTGAAGCAGCAGGAGTTTGTCCAGGCCCTGCGGGCATTCGGCATTTCCGATTTGAAGATCGCCTTCAAGCATCTGCTGCCCAACACCTTGGGCCCGGTGGTGGTCAACATCACCCTGTCCACCGCCATGTTCATTCTGCAGGAGGCTGCCCTGTCGGTGCTGGGATACGGCGTTCCCATGGAAATCGCCACCTGGGGCAATATTATCAACGTAATCACCAACGGCGGTACCATCCGGTTTGACTGGCTGCAGTATTGGTGGATGTGGCTGCCCTGCTCCATTATGCTGATTCTGTTCGTACTGGCGATCAACTTTGTCGGCGATGGTCTGCGGGACGCGTCTGATCCTACCCAGATTGGTTAAGAGGTGAGCGACATGGCTGAAAAGGATAAAGATGTGGTTCTGAGTGTAAAAGATCTGCACGTTTACTTTTACACCAACCAGAGATGCAATAAGGTCCTGCGGGGTATCAGTTTTGACATCCGGCGGGGCAGAACCCTGTGCGTGGTGGGAGAATCGGGCTGCGGCAAGTCCGTCACCGCCAACTCCATTCTGCGCCTGCTGCCGGATCTGAGCCGGATTGAAAGCGGTTCCATCACCTACTACAAGGAAGACGGCACCGAAATCCGTCTGGACCAGCTGGAAAAGAACGGCAAGCAGATGCGCAAGCTCCGGGGCGAGGACATCGCCATTATTTTCCAGGACCCCATGACCGCCCTGAATCCGGTGTTCACCGTGGGCTACCAGATTGAGGAGATGCTCCGGGAGCACAAGAAGGATATGACCAACGCGGAGTACAAAATGGCCGCCATTGAGGATCTGGCAGACATGGGCATCCCCTCTCCGGAAATCCGGTACGGGGAATACCCCCACCAGTTCTCCGGCGGTATGCGTCAGCGCTCCATGATCGCCATGGGCATGTCCTGCAACCCCAAAATTCTGCTGGCAGACGAGCCTACCACCGCACTGGATGTGACCATCAGCGCTCAGATCTTTGATCTGATGAACAACCTGAAAAAGGAGCACAACACCGCCATTATGATGATCACCCACAACATGGGCGTTGTGGCGGAGATGGCAGATGAAGTGGCGGTCATGTACATGGGCAACATTGTGGAGTACGGCCCGGTGGAGCAGATTTTCACCAATCCCGCTCACCCCTACACCAAAGCCCTGCTGCAGTCCATTCCTGTGCTTGGAAAAGGCAAAAATCAGCAGCTGGAACCCATCCGCGGCTCTACCCCGGACCCCTTCAACCGTCCCAAGGGCTGCCAGTTCTGTCCCCGCTGTGACTATGCCTGCCAGCGCTGTGAGGAGGAAATGCCTCCCGAGGAGTGGGTAAGTGAAAGTCATTATACTCGCTGCTTTAATTACAAGGAGGTAATGACCAGTGGAAAATAAGGAAAAGGAAATTTTGTTAAAGGTCAGAGGTGCCAAAACCTACTTCCCCATCAAAAAAGGACTGCTGAAGCGCACCGTTGGCTATGTGAAAGCCGTGGACGACATCAGCCTGGACGTCTACAAGGGGGAAACGCTGGGCCTGGTGGGAGAATCGGGCTGCGGAAAAACCACCCTGGGCAAGTCCATCCTCCAGCTGGTTCCGGTGACGGAAGGCACCATGGAGTATCGTTTTGAAGACGGGTTCAAGGATCTGCGGAAGCTGCCCCGGAAAGAGCTGGACAATGCCCGGCAGAAAATCCAGATCGTGTTCCAGGACCCCTACTCCTCCCTGAATCCGGCCTTTACCATCTTCGGTTCTCTGGAAGATCCCCTGATCAAGTTCGGCATGCACAAGAAGGAAGACCGGATCAAGAAAATCGGGGATCTGCTGGAAGCGGTAAACCTGCCCCGGGATTATATGCACCGCTATCCCAACGAGTTTTCCGGGGGCCAGCGGCAGAGAATCGGCATCGCCCGGGCCCTGTCGGTGAATCCGGAGCTGATTATCTGCGATGAAGCGGTTTCCGCCCTGGACGTTTCCATCCAGGCCCAGGTTCTGAAGCTGCTGAACCAGCTGAAGGAGTCTTACGGCCTGACCTATATTTTCATCACCCACGACCTGTCTGTGGTGGAATATCTGGCGGACCGGATTGCAGTCATGTACCTGGGCCGGGTGGTGGAACTGACCACCTCGGAAGAACTGTTCGCCAACACCCTCCACCCCTACACCAAGGCCCTGCTCAGTGCCATTCCGGTGGCGGATGTGACCAAGAAAAAGAAACGCATCCCCCTCCAGGGCGACGTTCCCTCCCCCTCGAATCCGCCCTCCGGCTGTACCTTCCATCCCAGATGTCCGGAATGCTGCGAAATCTGCAAAACCCAGCGTCCGGTGCTGGAGGAATATCAAATCAACGGCGTGAGTCACTTCGTCTCCTGCCATAAAGTAAAACAAGAACTTGAAGCAAAAGGCATTCAGAAAGGATGATTAAAATGGGCTGTGGTATCCAGGATTTCAAAGGTGTCATTCCGGCAGTATTGTCGGTGTTTGACCAGCAGGAAAATTTTGACGAGCAGGGCACCCGGGAGCTGATGAACCATCTGCTGTCCTTCCCCATCGGCGGACTGTATCTCACCGGTTCCACCGGTGAAGCGTTCCTGATGAACTCCGAAGAGCGGATGCGTCAGGTGGAAGTGGTGATGGATCAGGTGGCAGGCAAGGTTCCCGTGGTCGTCCATGTGGGCGCCATGTCCACCAAGGCCTCCATTGAGCTGGCCCGCCATGCGGAAAAGGTGGGCGCTGCGGGAATTTCCAGCGTGCCTCCCTTCTACTTCAAATACAACAACGAGCAGATTTTCCGCTACTATCAGGACCTGGCGGAATCCACCAGCCTGCCCCTGGTTGTGTACAACATTCCCCTGGCAGGGATGATGACGGTGGAACAGATAATCCGGCTGTCGGAAATTGACAACGTCAAGGGTGTCAAGTACACCGGCACCGCCCTGTACGAGGTGACCCAGGTGAAGGAAGGCTGCAAGCCCGGGTTCCAGGTTTACGGCGGCTGTGACGAACTGGGCAGCTCCAACATCAGCCTGGGGGTGGACGGCATCATCGGCTCGTTCTACAATGTGATTCCGGATCTGTACATGAGAATCTGGGAGGCCGTGAAAAACTCGGATATCCCCACCGCCACCGCCCTGCAGGCCAAGGCCGTCCATGTCATTTTCGCCGGTATCCGCAGCGGCAGCATGATGGCCTGCATGAAGGCCTGGCTCCGTGCCGGCGGCGTCAATGCCGGTTGGTCCAGACGTCCCTTTACCAACTTCTCCCCGGAAGAGGAGACTGCCCTGGTCCGCCAGCTGGTTTCCATCGACCGGGAAGACGGCATCGGTCTGGAACTGGTCAAGAAAATCCTGGCCCGGAATCCCGACATCCTCTGATGGTTCCATACTCCCCCAGCCGGGGAATGGGAACTTCGCCCGAATTCAGCGCATTTTCCACTGCGGCACCGCTCGGGCGGTGCCGCAGCTGTTTTGCAAAAGGAAAACACCATGGAATCTGATCATTCCATGGTGCAGGTGAAAAAGCATCCTGTTCATCCGCTGCCCCAGGGGAAGAAGGAGCGGATTATGTCCTCCGTCCGGGGCTACCCGCCCCGGGTATCATCGTCCATAGATTCAGGGGACGCTGCCAAAGGCAGCGCCCCCTGTTCCTTTTTCTATTTGTCAGATTACTTCCGAAACGAGAACCTTCCGGTTTTCCCGCAGGGAGCGGGTGGCCGCATCAGCGGTGGCGATGGCCGCCCGGGCGGCTTTGCCGTTCAGCAAATCCCGGAATTCTTCCGTGGCATCAGCCCCGTGCATCAGATCGTTGAAGAAGTTCATCTCATCTTCCATAATGCCGTGCAGCCACAGAGGCGGCTTCTTTCCGGGCTTTCCGTAAAGGACCGCTCCGTCCATTTCCATCTTGGTGTTGTAGGTCAGCGTCCGGTCATCGTCTTCTTCCTTGGTGCGATGGAGCAGATAATGCTCATCACCGGCAGGTGTTCTGACGGTCATTCCTGCGTCCTTCATATCCAGCCGGATGGCGCCCTCTGTTCCCTGAATGAGCAGGTAATGTTCACTCCACCGGAATGCAGAGCCATACTCGCAGATGGCGTAGGTGTTATTTCCGAACTCCAGGTTCAGGAACAGCATATCGTCCTCATCGCCGAATCCCTTTCCGGCATGGGCCACATTGCCGCCGGTCATGGTCACCTCTGTGGCCGGGCCCATGAGGAACTGGATGCAGTCCAGTTCATGGATGTGGTGGTACAGGTGGCCGCCGGACTTGGCACGGATTTTCTTCCAGCTGACGGACTCCTGTTTCTGCTCCCAACCGTTTCTGGCGGAGTGGCAGTACAGCACCTTTCCGATTTTACCTTCGTTGATCAGCCGCTTGGCATGGCGCACGCCCCGGAAGAAGTTCATCACATGGCCTGCCATGAAAATCACATGGTTCTCTTCCGCAGTTCTTACCATTTCGTCGCAGTCGGCATAGTTCAGGGCAATAGGCTTTTCACAGAACACATGTTTGCCGTGTTTTGCAGCCGCAATCACCGGGTCCTTGTGCAGATAGTTGGGAGTTGCCACAATGACCGCGCTCACATCCTCCCGGGCGCAGAGGGTGTCCAGATCCGTTTCCACATCGCAGCCCAGTTCTTTTGCCACGGCAGGGGCATTGTCAGGGTCCAGAATTGCCACCAGCTTGGCCCCCTCCACTTTCTGAAGGATGCGTCCCAGTTCCGCCCCGAAATATCCGGTGCCGACAATTGCATAACCAATCGTATTCATAAGTATTACTCCTTTTGTTATTTGATCGAGCCTTGCGCCAGGCCTCCCGCTATTTTTTTCTGGATCAGCATAAAGAATATCACCGAGGGAATCACCACCACGGCGGAGGCGGCCATCATAACGCCCCAATCCAGAACTTCCTGGCCTTCCAGGGATTTCAGCGCTACAGCAACCGTCATTTTGCTGCTGCTGTTCATCAGGATCAAGGAGTAGAGGAATTCATTCCAGGCGTTGATAAACGTATAGATAGCCACGGCTACAATTCCCGGCGCCACAATGGGCAGCACGACTTTCTGAAACGTCTGCAGCTTCCCGGCGCCATCCACTTTCGCCGCTTCCTCAATTTCCAGCGGCACGGTCTTGAAAAAGCCCACCAGCAGCCAGATCGCATAAGGAACCGAGAACGAAAGATACACCACCATCAGGCCAAACCGGTTGTTCATCAGGCCCATCTTTCCCATGATGATGGAGTAGGGCACCGCCAGCAGAATCGGCGGGAACATATAGGTGGTAATCAGGACCCGGGTAATGGCCTTTCCGATTCTGGGGCAGTAGCGGACGATGCCGTAAGCCCCCAGACAGGAGATGGCAATGGCAATCAGGGTTGTGCCCCCTGCGATGAAGATACTGTTGAGCACATTGTTGCCGAAGTTCATCTGCTCAAAGACAATGCGGTAGTTCTCTGCGGTGAACACCTTGGGGATCAGCGCCAGGGGGTCCGATGCCAGATCGCTCTTGCTCTTCACAGAAGAGAGCAGCACCCAGGCCAAAGGGAATACCGCTATCACGGCCAGAATCGTCAGGTAGAGATAGCTGACACAGCCGCTGAACCAGCCTCTTCGGAGAATCCGTTTTTTTCTTTCCATTACGCATCCTCCCTTTCCCATTTATCCAGAATCCGGAAGTAGATGGCACATATTGCAAGCAGGAATATCAGCAGCAGAATGGTCACTGCGGAAGACTTGCCCAGCTGCTTCAGGCCCCAGGCAATGTTATAGGCGTAGATGGGAACCGTCTGGGTTGTGCCGCCGGGTCCGCCGCCTGTAATCAGGTAGATCATATCAAAACTGTTGAATACCCAGATGGTACGCAGAACAACCAGCAAGCCCACCACGGTTTTGATATGGGGCACCGTAATGTGAATGAAGGAATCCCAGGAACTGGCGCCGTCAATCTGTGCGGCTTCATACTGGTCCTTGGGGATGGTTTGCAGCGCAGACAGCACGTTGACCATAATCAGCGGAGCGCCGAACCAGGTATTGATAAAAATCAGAGTCCAGAATGCCAGATCGCCGCTGCTCAGGAATTGGGGAATCGTATCGCAGATTCCCAGCTTAACCAGCAAATGGGGCAGGAATCCGGAAACACCGTTCAGAATCCACTTCCAGGACAGTGCAATGACAATGGAGGGAAACGCCCAGGGAACAATCAGCAGTGTGCGATACAGTCCGTTTGCGTGTTTGATGCGTTCCAGAGCAAGAGCCGCAGTAAAGCCGATAATCAGCTGGCAGCTCAGGGAAATCGCGGTCCATTTGATATTCGTCAGCAGGGAGCGCCAAAAATCTTCATCTGACAAGATGGAAAGATAATTGTCAAGCCATACC
>DVKV01000048.1 GCA_018715835.1 Candidatus Faecousia intestinavium
CAAATTCCACACTTGCAGCCTGAGAAGTGTTTTCTGCCAGGTACAGAAGGTGAATTGCCCCGCAGGGGCAAGAGAGGCCACCCTGGGGTGCGCCCCGGCAGAAAACTTTTTTGACTTTAGCCGTCACAGACGGCAAACTCTGTAAGACTTTTTGACACGCTGAATACCCAGTAGCGGTTCGCCGCTTCCGGGTTTTCCTTTTTCCTGCAAGATTGCCCCAAAGTTCTCTTGGAACTTTGGGGCATTGTCATGCTTAAATCATCTGCTCCGAGTGGAACACTTCGTCGAAACGCTCCGCCGTGAGAAATCCCAGAGCCACGCAGGCTTCTTTCAGGGAAATGTTCTCGGCGTAGGCTTTTTTCGCCGTTTTCGCCGCGTTTTCATAGCCGATGTAGGGGTTCAGGGCGGTGACCAGCATCAGGGAGTTGTGCAGATTCCCCGCCATCTTCTCCCGGTTGGCCCGGATGCCCGTCACGCAGTGGTCATGGAAGGACACCATGCTCTCCGCCAGCAGCCGGGCGGACTGGAGGAAGTTGTAAATCAGTACCGGCATGAACACATTGAGCTGGAAATTGCCCTGGCTGGCCGCCATGCTCACCGCCGTGTCGTTGCCCATCACCTGCACCGCCACCATGGTCACCGCCTCGCACTGGGTGGGGTTGACCTTTCCGGGCATAATGGAGGAACCGGGCTCGTTTTCCGGAATGGTGATCTCCCCCAGGCCCAGCCGGGGGCCGGAAGCAAGCCAGCGGATATCGTTGGCAATCTTCATCAGGTCGCAGGCCAGGGCCTTCAATGCCCCGTGGGCAAAGACCAGTTCGTCCTTGGAAGTCAGGGCGTGGAACTTGTTGGGAGCGGTGCGGAAATTCTTTCCCGTCAGCCTGGAAACCTCCGCCGCCACGGCGGTGTCAAAGCCCTTGGGGGCGTTCAGCCCCGTGCCCACGGCGGTGCCGCCCAGGGCCAGCTCCTTCAGCGGCTCCATGGCCAGCTTCAGCAGCTCCCGGTCCCGCTCCAGGCTGGTGCGCCAGCCGGAAATCTCCTGGGAGAAGGCGATGGGGGTAGCGTCCTGGAGGTGGGTACGGCCGGATTTCACCACCCCTTCGTTCTCCTGTTCCAGCCGGGCAAAGGCGGCGGTGAGCACGTCGATGGCGGGAATCACCCGGTCCTCCACAGCGCAGACTGCGGCGATGTGCATGGCGGTGGGGAAGGTATCGTTGGAGGACTGGGACATATTGATGTCGTCATTGGGATGGAGCAGCTTTTTCCCGGCGATTTCATTGCCCCGGTTGGCAATGACCTCGTTGGCGTTCATGTTGGACTGGGTGCCGGAGCCGGTCTGCCACACCACCAGGGGAAAGTGCTCCCCAAGGGCGCCGGAAATCACTTCGTCACAGGCTTTACTGATGGCATCTTGTTTTTCCTGTGTCATCCGTTCCGGGCGCAGGGTGTGGTTGGCCAGGGCGGCCGCCTTTTTCAGGATGCCGAAGGCGTGAATGATCTCCCGGGGCATGGTCTCCAGGCCCACACCGATGGGAAAGTTCTCCACCGAGCGCTGGGTCTGGGCCCCCCAGTATTTGTCAGCCGGTACCCGGACCTGACCCATAGAATCGTGTTCCATCCGATATTCCATTGGGATTCCTCCTGTTATTTCTTTGCCACCATCATAGCAAGGGGCGAAAAAAATGTCAAGGCCGCTCCATACGGGGAATTTTTCGGAAACCTGCGCTGGAAGGATTGCGCAAAGCGGCAAAATTTGATAAAATAAGGGGCAAGAATCAGAAGGGCTTTTCCCTTCTCAGGATCGGGTGAAACCATGAATTCCAAGGACGATGCCATCGGGGTTTTTGACTCCGGTGTGGGCGGGATCAGCGTGCTGCGGCATCTGCGGCGGCTGATGCCCCAGGAAAATTATGTCTACTTCGGCGACTCCGCCAATGCCCCTTACGGCTGCCGCAGCACCGAAGAGGTCCGTCGGCTGACCCTGGCGGCGGCGGAAAAGCTGGTGAATGAACACCGCATCAAGGCCCTGGTGGTGGCATGCAACACCGCCACCGCCGCAGCGGTGACCCAGCTGCGGCAGCGGTATCCCCTGGTCATCGGCATTGAGCCGGCGCTGAAGGTGGCCGCCGACCACTTCCCCGGGGGCCGGGTTGGGGTCATGGCCACGGCGGTCACCCTCCGGGAAGAAAAATTTGACACCCTGCTTCACCGCTTTGACGAAAACTGCGCCGTGGCGAAGATCCCCGCTCCGGGGGTGGTGGAGCTGGTGGAAGCGGGAAAGGCGGACTCTCCGGAGATGGAGGCCCTGCTGCAGTCCATTCTCGGCCCCTATCGGGGCAGGCTGGACGCCCTGGTGCTGGGCTGCACCCACTATCCCTTCGCCGCCCCGGTAATTGCCCGGGTGCTGGGGCCGGAGGTAGCCCTGCTGGACGGCGGGGAAGGCACCGCCCGGGAAACCCATCGGCGGCTGGCTGCCGCCAATCTGCTCCGGGAAGGGGCTGCCCCGGGAACCGTGGTGCTGGAAAACAGCCGCCGGTCGCCGGAAATTCTGGAACTGTGCCGCCACCTGCTGGCGCTGTAATACAGACGGGAGGAAGACCATGGAAAACGACATTCTGGTTATTGGCATTGCCGGAGGCACCGGCAGCGGCAAAACCACCCTGATGAACAATCTGATTTCCCAGTTTGCCGATGTGGTGACCATTCTCAGCCACGACAATTACTACAAACGCCATGACGAGCTGACCTACGAGCAGCGGTGCCTGCTGAACTATGACGAGCCCGACGCCCTGGAGACGGATCTCATGGCCCGGCATCTGGATCAGCTGCGCCAGGGCCAGCCCATTGACTGCCCGGTGTACGACTTCACCCTCCACAACCGGTCGGACAAGACCATCCGGATTGTACCGAAAAAGGTCATCATTGTGGAAGGCATCCTGATTTTTGAGAACAAGGAACTGCGGGATCTGATGGACATTCGGATTTTTGTGGACACCGATGCAGATGTGCGGCTGTGCCGCCGGATCAAGCGGGACGTGACCAAGCGGGGCCGGACGCTGGAAAGCGTACTGAACCAGTACCTGCAGACCGTCAAGCCCATGCACGAAAAGTATGTGGAGCCCAGCAAGAAGTACGCCGACCTGGTGGTTCCCGAGGGCGGCCAGAACCTGGTGGCCCTGGACATGATTGAGGGCCGGATCCGCCGGCATCTGGAGGGCGCATGAACTACGAAAGTCTGATTTTTGACATTGACGGCACCCTGTGGGATTCCCGGGCGCTGGTTGCGGAAGGATATAACCTGCAATTGAAGGATGAGGGACTGGAGCATCTGTTTGTGAATGCGCAGCAGCTCAAGGCCCTGTTCGGCAAGGTGATGACGGAGATTGCCGACGTTCTCTTCGCCGAGATTCCCCTGCCGGAGCGCTACGCCCTGATGGAGCGGTGCATGGCCCGGGAAAACCGGTACCTGCAGGAAAATCCCTGCGCCATCGGCTACCCCGGGGTGAAAGAAACCCTGACCCGGCTGGCAGAAAACCACCGGCTGTTCATCGTCAGCAACAGCCAGCGGGGCTACCCGGAGCTGTGCATTCGCAAGCTGGGCCTGGGAAGCTGCATCACCGCCTGCCTGTGCTTTGGAGACACCGGCACCAGCAAGGGCAAAACCATCCGCGCCCTGATGCAGCGGCACAATATTCGCTCCTGTGCCTACATCGGCGACACCCAGGGGGACTACGAAGCCACCCTGGAAGCGGGCATTCCCTTCATCTGGGCCAGCTACGGCTTCGGCACCCCGGCGGGGTATGGTGCCAAAATTGACCGCATTTCCGATTTGCTGACTCTGTGAACCAACGGAAATTTCCGTTTTTTTAATTCAGAAAGGAAGGATTTTCAATGATCGTATGTCCCTTTAAGGATCTGGGCCGTTACGCCCCCATTATCCCCGGCCTGGAGGAGGCCATGAACGCAGTAGCCGCCATGACCGAGTGGGTTCCCGGCACCATCCAGCTGTCCGGCGGCAACCGGATTCTGGTGCAGGAGGGCACCACCGGCGCTTTCGACAGCAAGCTCAGTGAGGCCCACCGCCAGTACCTGGATGTGCAGTACATTGTGGAAGGCGAGGAGACCGTGGGCTGGGCGCCCCTGGAATCCATGACCCTCAGCGGAGAGTTCAACGTGGAGAAGGACATTGGCCGCTATGACGGTCCCATGGACTATATGCGCATCGGTCAGGGCTACTGCTATGTGGTCTTCCCCGAAGACGCTCACAAGCCCGGCGTCCATCTGGATGAGCCCCACGCCTTCAAGAAGCTGGTTCTGAAGCTGAAGGTATGAGCCTTTCCATCGATTCCCAGTGCCTGCTGTGCCACATGGAGCGGAACATCCAGCTGGTCCGGCCCCTGGGCACTGAGGAACAGACCATGGCTTTCGCCCGGGATCTGATGCGGATGTACCTGGAGGCCCCGGCAGACGTCAGCTCCCCCTGGTTCAATCCCCAGGTAGCGGAGCTGCTTCACCGGCACTATGGCCTGCCCCTGGACCGGTTCCGGCAGGAAAAGGCGGAGTCCAACCGGTTCGTGCTGGAGCGGATGGAGGACATCCGCTCCCGGATTGCCCGGGCGGAAGACCCGGTGCTGGCGGGACTGCAGTTTGCCATTCTGGGAAACTACCTGGACTTTTCCGCCCTGCGGGGTCAGGTCAGTTTTGACAAGCTGTCGGATATGCTGAACCAGGCCCTGAACATGGAGCTGGATCAGGAAGTTTACCGCACCTTCCGCCGCCAGCTGGGGGAAGGAAAAAAGCTGCTGTACCTGACGGACAACGCCGGAGAAATTGGCTTTGACCGGCTGTTTGCCGAGGAAATCGCCAAGGCCCATCCTCAGCTGGAAATCACCTTCTGCGTCCGGGGAGACATCGCCATCAACGACGCCACCCGCCTAGATGCCGAAGCGGTGGGCATTCCCTTCCGGGTCATCGACAACGGCAACAACATTCCCGGCACCCAGCTGGACCGGCTGGGGGAGGAAGCCCGGCAGGCTCTTGCCGAATCGGACGTGATTCTGGCCAAGGGCATGGCCAACGTGGAGACCATGGCAGGCTGCGGGTACAACGTGTACTACGCCTTCCTGGTGAAGTGCCAGCGGTTTGTGTCCCGGTATCACAAGCCCCTGCTCACCCCCATGCTGGTCCGGGAGCTGGGATAATCTGAACACGCACAAGCCCCGCCTGAAGCATCAGGCGGGGCAATTTGTTGTTGATCGGTTTTCCTTTGGGAGATACTTAACCGTAGGCAGTCTGGGCAATCACATCCCAGGTGATTCCCACGCTCTCCGCCCAGGCCAGCACATTCTCACTGTCGGGGAACAAGCGGAGATTGTAAGAAAGGTATCTCCCTTCTTTTCCCGTGGGCAAGGCTACTTCCAGCCACATATAATCCAGGTACAGATTGTCCCCGTTCTCCGTCTGGTATACCTTGGTGGGATGCAGCACAGAAATGGGGGAAAGGGTTCCCTCTTCGCAGTCGGCGATGACGGCTTCAAACAGACTGCGCACCGTCTCCTCCGTCAGCAGTTCTTCCGGCAATTTATAACCAGATACCGAAATGTTATCCGGTTTTCCCACGCAAGCCATCAGCTTCTGTGGAGAGGTAATTTCATCACGGCCGAATACGAAGGACACTTTGGACGTCAGGCTCCGCAGCAAGTCGCCCGCCTGGCTGTCGGAGGCAACATAATACTCCCGGATTGCCCCCATGCCATTGTTTTTGGTATAGACAATTTGAATTCTTGCATATTTTGGCAAGCTTACATCATCTGTTGCCAGATAGGGTTCCACATCTTCTTCCGTCAAATGTTCTTCCAAAGCAAATTCCTGCACCTGGATAACCTGGGCAAGCTCCTCCGGCGTGTCCACATAATAACTGCCGTTTATTCTTGCTCCCCTGATTTCGGACACCTCCGGCACCCAATCGTCGATGCCCAGGGGGTCCAGCTTGGTCAGGCCCATGACACCGGCTGCCAAGGCCAGCATTACCAGCAGTCCCGCCCATTTCTTTGGCCCGAACACCCGGGTGGTCCGCTCCAGGAACATCTGTCCGGCAAACCAGCCAATCGTCAGACCCACGAAGGCAAATCCCAGCTGCTCCGTCAGGTCATAGCTGCCATAGTATCCGAACAGTTCCAGAACTGCCAGCGCCGCAGATGCGCCCATAACAGCCAGACAGCCGCCAATCAGCGGGCGCAGTTTAGGTACCGCCAGGAAATCCCCGGCGGATTCCAGATTCCGTCTGCGGTAGAGCAGATAGGCAAGAACCAGAAATACCACGCCCAGCCCAGCCAGCAGGAACACAGTAGGCCATCCATACCCTAATGTAAAGGAGCCATGACACCATAATGTGCCATCTGCCAGCACCTCAGACCGGTCATCAATCACAATCAGGTTGCTTGACATCAGCGAATAGAAGGGACTGAGCCTCTCATAAGGACTGGAGTTTACCGTCACGCCAAACAGCATGGGTGCCAGCAGAGCATCCGCCGGCAGATACAGCAGGACGGAGCCAACCATCAGCATTCCGTAAATGGCCGTCAGTCCAAACCGGTTTCCGGCGCACATGGCGGCGAACACCCCAATGCCGAAGAAAGTCAGATATTGCAGGTTCATGTCCAGGAACAGATAGAGTCCCAGCTGCCAGCCCTGTTCCAGTTCCACGGCGTTCAGCAGGGGAATGGATGCTGCCGCCATGAGAGCGGTGGGAATCAGGCTGAACACCAGCCCGGACAGAATATGGGTGCCGAACCAGCAGCCCCGGGTCATGGGCAGGGCGTGGGTGCCGTAGCACATCCGGGTGTTGTACAGGTCGCCGAAGAGCATGGCTGCTGTGATCAGGGCATACACCCCGTTGCACAGGGCCATGTTGGAGAACAAGTTCTCGAATTCGAAAACGTTGTTGAAGGGAATGGACTTGTCATCCCAGGTCAGAAACAGGATCATCAGCAGTCCCAGGGTATACAGTCCCCACAAGGGAGCAAACCGGGTCAGGTCCTTTTTCAGCAGGGTTTTGTTACAGCAGGATGTCTTGAACTGCATAGTTCACACCTCCCAATTCATAGATGAAGATTTCTTCCAACGACAATGGCAGCAGGTCATAATAGGCAGGCTTGGCAGCCGCGGCCTTGGTGCTGATCTCCCAGGCCTGGCCCCGGACAATCAGGGTCTTCAGCCGCCCGGAGGCGGATTCGTGGAGAATCTCCAACCCTTCCGGGGTGTCTCCCACGATTTGCAGCTTGTGGGTGTTGCCCTGCATATCCGCCAGACTCCGCTCCAGCAGCATCCTGCCCTTGTCCATGATGCCCACATGGTCGCACACGTCCTCCAGCTCCCGCAGGTTATGGGAGGAAATCAGCACCGTGGTGCCGTGCTCCGCCACATCCGCCAGAATCACGCTCATCACCTGCCGGCGCATCACCGGGTCCAGGCCGTCCACCGGCTCGTCCAGAATCAGCACCTCCGGATGGATGCACATGGTCAGATGAAACGCCGCCTGCTTCTGCATGCCCTTGGAATAGCGGCGGATGGGGGTGTTGGAAGGCAGCTGGAAAATCTCATGGAGCCGGGCAAACAGATCATCGTCAAACTTGGGGTAAATCCCCTTGTAGAATTTCCGCATCTCCTCCAGCGTGGCCCCGGGATAGTAGAACACATCGTCGGGGATGTATCCAATCCGCCCCTTGGCGGCGGGATTTTCAAAAACCGGCATTCCTTCCAGGGTCACCTCTCCCTTGTCCGGCCGGTAGATGCCGGTCAGATGCCGGATGGCGGTGGATTTGCCCGCGCCGTTGGGGCCTACCAGGCCGTATACTGCACCCTTCGGCACCGTCAGGCTCAGATTGTCCAGGGCCGTTACATGACCGAAGGTTTTTACCACATTTTTCATTTCAAGCATTGCTGCTTCCTCCTTCCTCTAGCCGCTGAACCAGCGTCTGCCGCAGGACCCCCAGGGCCATCAGCGCCGCTGCGGATTCGTCGAATGCGGAGTACCACCGTTCCCGCTCCCGCTGCTGGGTCTGTTCACTGCCGCAGACAAAGCAGCCCTTTCCGGGCACCGTGGCGATCCAGCCCTCCACTTCCAGCTGGCGGTAGGACCGCTGGATGGTATTGGGATTGATGGTCAGGGCGGCGGCCAGCTCCCGGACGCTGGGAAGCTTCTCCCCGGGCTGCAGAACCCCGGTGGCGATCTGCTCCCGGAAGCCGTCAATGATCTGGGTATAGATGGGTCGGGAATCCCGGTAATCCAGATGTATCATGGTATCCCTCCTTTGGGTCTAAACTGTACTAGCTGTCCTAGTACGGTTAGTATACCATGGGATACAGTTTCTGTCAATCCAGGCAATTCTTAAGTTTTGTTTCAGAGATTGCCGGGAAATCTCCCGGGGGTTCGGATAAGCTGTCGGGAAGTTTCCCGGGAGCCAGGGCCATTTTCGCTGGTTTTCCCGCCGGGCCGGGGACTACAATGGGCTTACCATTTACAGAGGAGGACGGGCAATGCAATGCCAGAAGCTGAAAACCTATATGGAAACCGGTCGGGTGGTCTTCCTTCCCGCCTGCTCCATCCGCCCAAACCCGGCCCAGCCCCGGAAGGTCTTCAAACCCGAGGCCCTGGACGAGCTGTCCGACTCTATCCGGCAGCATGGAATTTTACAGCCCCTGTCCGTCCGCCGGTGCGGCACCAGCTATGAGCTGATCTCCGGAGAGCGGCGGCTGCGGGCAGCGGAACTGGCGGGGGTGACGGATATTCCCTGTATCATCATGCGCATGGACGACAAGGAGTCCGGGATGGCAGCCCTGGTGGAAAATCTGCAGCGGCAGGATCTGGACTATATCGAGGAGGCTCAGGGCATTGCCCGGCTGATCCGGGAGTGGAGCATGAGCCAGGAGCAGGCCGCCCGGCTGCTGGGCAAAAGCCAGAGCGCCATCGCCAACAAGCTCCGGCTGCTCAAGCACAGCGACGCCGTGCTGGACGCCCTCCGGGCCGGAGACCTGACGGAGCGTCACGCCCGGGCCTTGCTCCGGCTGGGCAGCGAAGAGGAGAAGCTCTCCGCCATTGCCGAAATGCTCCGGCAGGGCATGAGTGTGGCCCGGGCGGAAAAGTACATCGACTCCCTGCTCAGTCAGTCCGCTCCCCGGCAGCAGAAAGCCAATGTAGGGGCGTTTCTCAACAGCCTGACCCAGAATCTGCAGAAGATTCAGCTCAGTGGAATTCCCGCCATTTCCGAGCGCCGGGAGACCGACAGCCAGATCGTGCTGACCATTACCATACCCAAATAAAAATATGGGAAATTTTTCCGAAATATAGGAAAATCCTCTTTACTTTCTCCTCAACTTGCGCTATAGTGGGTCTCGAACAGAGTAGGAAACCCTGCGTGAAGTGCTGTCAAGATGGGGAGTTGTGTGGCAGACGAAGGATCCATGATCCGCGATAGGGTATCCGCACCCGCTGCGCCATAATGGACTGACCTCCTTTATGTAGCAACGATACTCGGTCGGGCGATTGGTTCGGCTAGAGGCGGTACGCCGCCTGAAAGTTGCAGCCCATTCCCACCAGGGTAGTCCGGAAACTTTGTATGATTTCTCCCCAGCGGCCTTGCGCCGCCGGGGAGGTTTTTTGTTTCCGTCCTTCCGGGGTGCTGCTGCCCAACAACGCCGGCAAAAAGGAGGAGAATTTTATGTCAACCTTGCAAAAGTCCACAACCCTGTACAAAACCCCGCTCTCTGCCGCCTACTGGCGGGACGCCGCCGCAGAGCTGAAGGACACCAAAATGCTGGTGTTCGCCGCCCTGATGATTGCCCTGCGGGTGGCCCTGAAACTCATTTCCATACCCATCGCACCTAACCTGGACATCAACACCGCCTTTCTGGCCAACGCTCTGGGGGCCATGGTCTACGGCCCGGTGGTAGCTTCCCTGTCCGCCATCATTTCCGACGTGCTGGGCGTGATGCTCCAGGGTGATCCCTATTTTCCGCCCTTCGTGCTGACGGAAATTGCCGGTTCCCTGATCTTCGCCCTGTTCCTGTACCGGACCAAGGTCACCCCCACTCGGGTGATCCTCAGCCGGTTCTGCATCTGCCTGTTCGTGAACATTCTGCTCCAGACCCCCATTATGATGCTGTACTATCAGGTGGTTCTGGGGAGTCAGAGCTATGTGCTCACCATTCCCCGGATTCTGAAGAATCTGTTCATGTTCCCCATTGAGTCGGTGGTGCTGACCATTTTCCTGGCCTTTATGCAGCCCATTACCTACCGGATGAAGCTGACCTACAACGCCGAAAAGAGTCTGCAATTCCAGAAAAAGCAGGTGGCCCTGCTGACTGCCCTGTTCATCTTCGGCTGCGGCTGCGTGGTGGGATACCTGTCCTACCACTACCAGACCACCTCCATCACCACCGGGTACACCACCGCGGAGCGGGTGGAAAAGAATCAGGAAATGTACGACATCATCCTGGAAAACCGGCGGGACGCCGCCGATGACCCGGCGGTGGCCATCATCGACGCCGCCTACAAGCACTTCCTGAGCAGCGATACCACCTATCAGATCTCCTTCTACGCCGTGGACCCGGCGGTGGCGCAATCCGATGAAATGGACAGCCTGTGGGAGCTGAAGAAAACCCCCGCCTCCCAGCATGAGGCCCTGACCAAGCTGGCCAATGTGGAAATCGTGGAAAACGACAGCACCGGAGAGGTTCTGGACTTCTCCTACGACCCGGTTGCTTAACAGAAAAACCCCGGAAACCATACGGTTTCCGGGGTTTTTGTTCAATCAATCTGGGATTATTCGTCCAGCATCCGGTAGCCCACACCCAGCTCGTTGATGACGTACCGGTTGTCCCCCGGACGGCAGCCCAGCTTCTTGCGGATGTTGGCCATGTTCACCTGGAGCTTTTTGATGCTGCCGTCGTCCATGCTCCCCCAGATCATCCGGATGATGGCGGAATAGGTCATCACCTTTCCCGTGTGCTGGCTGAGCAGGGAGAGAATGTTGTACTCCGTCTGGGTCAGGTGGACGGGATTGCCTCCCACCGTCACCTGCCGCCGGTCATAGTCAATCACCAGGTCGTCCACCCGGAACACGCTTCCCGGGGCCGTGGCCTGGAGATTGTGCCGGGTCACCCGCAGGGCCGCCCGGACCCGGGCCAGCAGCTCCGCGGTGCCGAAGGGCTTGGTGATGTAGTCGTTGGCCCCCAGGTCCAGGGCGGAGACCTTGTCCGATTCCTCCGTCCGGGCGGACAGCACCACAATGGGCACCAGACTGCTGCTGCGGACCTGACGGATAAACTCCTCTCCGTCCATGTCCGGCAGGCCCAGATCCAGCATCACCAGATCCGGGGTGTGGGAAGCGCACATCAGGATTCCCTGGCGGCACAGGGAGGCCGTCAGCACCTGAAAGTCATTGGCCTCCAGCACCGCCTGAATAAAGCTGGTGATGTTGGGGTCATCCTCCACTACGAGAATTTTATACTTGTTGTTCGACATCGCTGGTATCCTCCAATTCCAATGCAAAATAGAAACAGGCGCCGCCCTCCGGGCGGTTCTGGGCGTAGATCCGGGAACCATGGGCCTTGACAATGGTGCTGCAGACAGACAAGCCGATGCCCATGCTGCTGCGGCTGCTGTCGGAGGGGGTATCGCCCCCCAGGTGGGTGGTGAACAGCCGGGGCAGCTGGTCCTCGGGGATCCCCTCCCCGTCGTCCTCCACCCGGAAGATCACCAGATGCTGATTTCGCTCCACCCGGAGCCACAGGTTTTTCATCCCCTTGGCGTGGAACACCGCATTTTCCAGCAGGTTCATCAGCACCTGCTCAATAAGAATGGCGTCCATGGGAATCAGCAGGAATTCCTCCGGCAGGGAAACCTGGACCTTCTGGCCGGGGTAGTGCTTATGGAATTTTACCAGCAGGGCATCCACCAGTTCCTCCAGCACCGTGTCCTGTTTTTTCAGTTCCACATCTCCGGCGTCAATCCGGGTGATGGACAGCAGATTTTCCACCATCCGCACCAGCCACTGGGCGTCGGCGGACACCCCCGCCAGCATTTTCAGGTGCTTTTCCCGGGGGAAAGTGTCGTAATTCTCCATCATGGCGGAACAGGCGCCGTAGATGGCGGTCAGGGGGGTGCGCAGGTCGTGGGACACCGCCCGGAGCAGATTGCCCCGCATCCGCTCGGTCTCCGCCTCCGCCTTCACCTTCTCCTGTTTTTTCAGCCGGGTGGTCAGGGCTCCGGTCATGGTGGCCACAATCAGCATCACCACCGCCGACGCGATGCACTCCGGGGAAATCAGGTCGAAGGCCCAATAGGGGTAGGTAAAGGCGTAGTTCACCGCCAGCACGCTGATCAGCGACGCGGCGATGCCCCAGAAATAGCCCTGGGTCCGCCAGGACACCAGAAACACCCCCAGCACAAAAATCATGGGCGTCAGGGTTCGGGTATCAAACAGGTTCTGCAGAAACAGAATGGTGCAGAAGGTCACCAGCAGGGTCACAATGGTAAATATGCCATCCGGCAGGGTTTTCTTGGGAAATTTCATGGTATTGAGCCGGATTCACCCGGCTGTTCACCTCGCTTTCTCCCCGGATCAGGGGCATCGGACCGGCAAATTCCCCATCCCAGCGGGAAAAACGGTGGAAAAATGCCGGCAGCTATGGTATATTGGGGGAAGTAAATCCGAAGACTGCTGCTTCGGAAAACCGGAAACAGGAGGTACTTTTATGTACCATTTGGAGGATCGCTATCTCAGGCCCAAAAAAGCCCAGTGGCTGAGAAGAATGTATAACACCCCGTTCCCCTGCAGAGAAGACCTGCAGATCTGGCGGGGAGACCACGCCACCATTTTGCCCCTGCGGGAAATCCCCAACGAGGGAGTTCTGTTCGGTCGGGGCGGTGTGGTGGACAAGGAGGGGAACTATGTCCCCCTGTCCGGCATTGAAAACCGGATTATGCGGGACTATCCCGTGGAAAACCCGGTGTACCGGGACGAAAAAGTGGTGTACTGCGGATATCTGGTGAACCACTGGGGCCACTTCCTGGTGGAAGCCGTGGCCCGGCTGTGGTATGCGTTGAAGTCCGACGATACGGTGGACAAATATGTTTTCTTCCTGGACGAAGGGGAATCCCGGGAGATCAAAGGCAACTACCGGCGGTTTTTCCAGCTGCTGAACATCTGGGACAAGCTGGAGCTGATCAGCGTCCCCACCACCTACCGGGAGGTAATTGTGCCGGAAATCGCTTTCCAGTGCATGAGCTGGTACTCCCCCAAATTTCTGGAAATCTTTGACGCCGTGGCCCGGAACATCACCGTGGACCCCCAGTGGCCCCAGCCGGAGAAGATTTTCTTCACCCGCAGCCAGTTCGCCAAGGGAAATCACTTTGACTTCGGCACCGATTGCCTGGACAACTACTTCCAGCGCAACGGCTATCTGGTGACCCCGCCGGAAATCCTGAGCCTGGACCAGATGATCTACTACATCCGGGGCGCAAAGGAAGTGGCCACTATCTCCGGCTCCGGCCACCACAACATGCTCTTCGGCCGAAACGGACAGAACCTGACCATCATCGAGCGGTTTGTCATCAACGACGACCATCAAGTGGGCATCAACCAAATGCGGGAGCTGAACGTGACCAGCATCGACGCCAACTACCACCTGTACACGGTGGACACGGTTGGGCCCCTGATTGTGGGCTACAACCACTGGCTGGAGGACTTCACCCGGGACCGGGGAATGCTGCCCCCGGACCCGGCGTTTGCCTCGGAAAAATACAGGAATCGCTGCTTCAGGCAGTACATGGCCTCCTACCGGGACAACTATTGCTACCGCTGGCACATGGAGCCCTGGTATCCGGAGATTGCCGACTCCCTGTATGAGGCTTACGAGGACAACTACCCCTACTTCAAAGCCTATCTGGACAGGAGCCGGCCCATCTTCCCGGAGCAGTATTTCCAGCTGCACTACATCAAGCAGTTCATCAAGCGGCTGATCGGGAGAAGCTGAGTCCTCCCGGCGGCTCTATTATAGCAGGTTTCCCCCAAAAACACATCCCCTTTTTCCCGGAATCTTTTTTCCGGGGCAAAGATCCGGCTAAGCTTGGTGGAAATCGGTCTTCCGGAACAGATATGGAAATCCGGCGGATTCTTTTGAAATTCTCCGAAAATAATCCACAA
>DVKV01000006.1 GCA_018715835.1 Candidatus Faecousia intestinavium
GGGAAGCTTGTCTCCGGTTGTCCTGGCCGGATGGCCAAACCCGTGTCCGCTTCTTTTTGTATCTTTTCCTTCATTGCTTAAAGAAACCCTATTATCCGGAAGTGATTCAATTTTTGTCAGAGAGGCGACACAGGATTCTGCAGAAAGCGAGGTTAATCAAGGATGTTAGATATCAAGAGTTCACAGAAGTGACCCTTGACTGATGAGCGTACAGCCGCAGTCAAGGGTCACTTCTTTTTTATGTTTGATTTTGGGCCAGACGCAGAATTTCCTGGACGGCTTGCGCCACAGTGGCGTGGGTAGTGTCGATTTTCTCCGTGTTCATGGAATCGTACAGGCTAAGCCGCTGAGGACTTCTCAGCAAAATATCCGGCTGCCGGATCCCCGCTTCCACGTCCCGGTACAGCCGCTGAAGCAAAGCCTCCCGGCTGCAGACCAGGGAAACGGAAACCACCTTCACATTGGTCAGATCCAGACTTCCCAGGATGGTGTCCACAATGGACTGCTGGTGCATGACCCAGGAGAAAATCACATGGTCGTAAGCCGAGCACCGGAGAAAATTCCCCAGCAGAGCGGTGATATTGTCCAGAACCATGGCCTTGGTCTCCTCGGTGACCACAAAGGGGTTCATGTCCCAGCACCAGTCGCCGTCCAGAAAGACGCTGCGGTGCAGTTGATTTTTCAGTTCCCGGCACACGGTGGTTTTACCCACGCCCATGGTACCGCCAATGAGATAAAGGGTTTTCATAAAGGGTTCTCCTGTTTCTGAAATGGAACTTTTGCCGCCGACGTTGACAAGTCGGGGGAGGGGGTGCTAAGATGGGGCGAAAGGGGGAATGCCCATGGAAACGCGCCGGAGCTTTGGCCTGTCCGGCAACCAGCTGAAGCTGATCGCCATGCTGACTATGACGCTGGATCATATCGGGCTGTATCTTCTGCCCCAGGTACAGTGGCTGCGGATTCTGGGAAGGCTGTCTTTGCCCATCTATGCCTACATGATTGCCGAGGGCTGCCGCTACACCCACAGCCGGAAGGGGTATTTTGCCCGCATTGCCTTCTTGGCGGCAATCTGCCAGGGCGTGTATTTCCTGGCCATGGGGTCGCTGTACCAGTGCATTCTGGTGACTTTCTGCCTGTCCATCGGGATGATTTTCTGTCTTGACGCAATGCGGCGAAGCAACACCTGGATCAGCCGGGGGCTGTTTGTGCTGGCTGTCTGGGGGGCAGGATTTGTCTGTGAGATTCTCCCGGTGCTGCTGCCGGGGACGGATTTTGCCGTGGATTACGGCTTTTTCGGTGCACTGCTGCCGGTCCTGGTTTATTGGGGCAAAGATCGGAACCAGAAAGTCCTGCTGATGGGGGTGGGCCTGGTGCTGTTGGCTCTGGATCTGGGCGGAATACAATGGTGCGCCCTGGGCGCCCTGCCGCTGCTGCTGTGCTATACCGGGCAGAAGGGAAGGCATTCTCTGGGGATGGTGTTCTACCTCTACTATCCTGTGCATCTGGTTGTGATTTATCTGTTGGGATGGATTATCCTGTAAAAAAGTCGTTTCCCGGTTCGGGAAACGGCTTTTTCAGTCCAGAGGAAATCCCAAATAGCCGGGAATCCCGGCGTTTTCTGCCAGGGGCAGAATCATGCCCACCGGCACGTACCGGCCCGGCGTCCGGAAATGCCCCCGGCCGGCTTTCAGTGCGGAGACAATTCCCGGTGCGGCGAAAGTATTTCCCAGCAATTCCCAGCCCAGAACCGCCCCATCCTGGACGGAGGCGGCCAGAAGAAAGTCTTCTCCGGCGTAAAACCGGGCGTAGGTCGCCAGGTAGCGCAGAAACGCCCCTTCCTGAATCAAACCGTCCTTGGGAAGCATCTGCCGCCGCAGGGTGGCATACTCAATCTCAGACAATTCCCGCACCGTTACCGCTGCTCCGGCTGCACAGGAGAATTCCCGGCGGAAGCAGCAGTCCCGGTAGCCCATGCCGGCGTACATCCGGCGTAATCCCTCCCCCGCAGGGGAAAGCAGGGCAGAAGCATAGCCCGCCTGGGCCAGCTCCTGATGGGTTTTCCCCATCAGCTCCCGGCAGAGACCCTGACCCCGGAAGGCTGGGGCAGTGGCGACAGCATAGAGGTAGGCCACTTTCTGCCCCTGATAGGTGCCGTCCAGCCAATGAAGGGCAGCTGCAATCTGTCCGTTCCGCTCCAGATACCGGCAGCGTTCCGGGGAATAGGCGGCAGCAAAGAAGCTGTGAATGGCTTCCGGGGGATCAGAAAAGCACTCCGCCCAGAGTTTTTTCAGCTGGTCAGTCATGCTCCAGGTCCTCCCGGAGGTATGCCCAGGACTTTTCCACCATGCCTGCCGGATTGTAGGACAGCTTGGCCTTGCGCAGGCCCTCCAGACCCAGGTCGTCTTCCCGGTTCAGGAAGGCTACATCCGGGTATTTCAGCCGGAGATACCGGGCAAATTCACAGTTGATCACGCTGTAAGCACCGTCGATTTCCTCCCGGGCTTTTTCAAAATGAATGTCGAAGGTGTCGTTTGACAACCGGGAGCCGAAGGTGATGGCCAGAACCTGGCCGCACTCGGTGAGCAGCAGACCCTCCAGACCCAGGGCGGGGTAACTCTGGAAAGCCCGGGTCATGGCAATGTTCTCCAGCAGATAATTGCCATGGGGGTCTTCCTGCATCCGCTTCAGGTACCAGTCGTTGACCATGTGCTGAGCCACGGCCATGTTGCAGGGGGTCAGGGGCTCGGTTTTGTACTCGGGATGTTCGGCGCGGAAACGGTTGACGTGGTTCCGCTTTTTCTGGAATTTCCGGCCTTTCAGATCCGCCAGATCGTCGATGGCGTACACATAGTCAAAGCTGTCCCGATCGGTACGGAGCAGAAACTGTCCCGGGAACCACCGGTCCAGCTCCTCCCAATCTGCCGGAAGAATGCCGGTAATCCGGCAGGGAATGCCCCGCTGCCGGGAATCCTGCAAAATTTCTTCCAGCACGGCCCGGCGGTCACCATTTCCGATGGGATAGGGGTAGACGCTGCGGCCAAAGAAGTGGGAGAAAAATGCCACACATCCGTGGAGAAACGCCACCTGCTGGTGGCCCCACAGATAGAGATTGGCGAAGGAATATTCGCAGCCCCGGTTGGGGACGGAAAAGAGAATCTGCTGATACTGCTCTTTCTGATTTAATTGCAGCCGCTGAAAATCGATCATGTTGGTCACATCCTTTGCTTTTTGCACGGTATACACTACCACAGTTTACCCCAAAAAACAAGCCGGGAACCAATTGGTTCCCGGCGAATTCTCAGGCGGTAAACAGCACCTGATCCAGATGACGCTTCTTCATGGCGTAATAGACGATACTGCCCAGTACCAGCAGCACGGCCATCTCTCCCAGTGCCACATAGAAGGCGTTCAGGGGGAAGCCTCCGCCGATGTAAACGGACAGTTCCCAGCCCACCAGAACGGCATTGGTGACGGCGGGCATCAGCATTCCCAGCAGAGGATAGCCGTGGATGGTCACGTTCCGGGTCATCCACATGGCCTGGGCGGCGATGAGGGTGGCAGCGGAGCCCACCACAAAGTCCAGGGGCAGGGCGGCGGCGTAGGTGATGTTGAACACCAGACAACCCAGGGTCAGGCCCGGTACCGCAGCGGGGGTGAAGAAGGCCAGCACGCACAGCGCTTCGGACATGCGCATCTGGATCATCCAGGTGGCGCTGCCGGGTACCAGAATGTTCTGCAGGTGGGTCAGAACAGCGTAAAGCACCGCAATGATGGCGGCGTGGGTCAGATAACGGACATTCTTGGTCATGGTCACATTGCTCCTTAAATCTGTTTTGGGCAGAATGCGACCACAAAAAAATGGGCGCATACTGCGCCCATCCGGAAAATCCCTAGTTTTGTTTACCGACAGGATGGTCACGAACTGTCCTATGAAGTTGAGGGTATTATAGCCCATTGGGAAGAAAATGTCAAACAGAAAATTTCCGGCTCCCGTAAACCCGGGAGCCGGAAGAATTTTATGCCAGATAGATAGCCTTGCAGGCCAGCATGGTCTCGTAGCAGTCCAGCTTGGCCACCAGCTCAATGGGAGCGTGCATGCTCAGCACCGGCACACCGGCATCCACCGTAACGATGTTCCGGTTGGCCATATAGGCAGCCACGGTACCGCCGCCGCCCTGGTCCACCTTGCCCAGGGTTGCCAGTTGCCAGATCACGCCGGCATTGTTCAGGGTGGTGCGCACATGGCCCATGGCCTCGGCGGAAGCGTCGGAGGCGCCGCTCTTGCCCCGGGAACCGGTGTATTTGCAGATTGCAACACCGTAATTCAGGCAGGAGTTGTTCCGCTTGTCGCTGACCTCGGGGAAGTTGGGGTCATAGGCGTTGGATACATCGGCGGACAGGCAGAAGGAATTGGCAAAGCAATCAGCCAGCTTCACGCCCTGGGCAGCACACAGACCATCGATGAAACGCTCGAAGAACTGGCTCTGCATACCGGAGATGCCCACGGAGCCGATCTCCTCCTTATCCGCCAGGATGCACACGGCAGTCTTGTCAGGGGTTTCCACGGCGAACAGGGCGTCCAGTTCTGCATAGGCGCACACCCGGTCATCGTGACCATAGGCAGCCAGCAGGCTCCGGTCCAGGCCCACTTCCCGGCAGCGGCCGGCGGGCACCATGGTCAGTTCAGCAGACTGGAAGTCAGACTCGATCAGGCCATACTTCTCGTTGAGCAGCTTCATGATGTTCAGCTTGACCAGATCGCTTCCTTCTCCGTCCAGAGGCTCGGTGCCCAGGATGACGTTCAGCTGCTCGCCGGTAATGCCCTTGGCCAGGGTCTTCTGCATCTGATCACCGGACAGGTGAATCAGCAGGTCGGAGACCATCAGGACAGGGTCGTTGTCGTCTTCACCGATGGTGATGGTGAGAACGGTGCCGTCCTTCCGATACACCACGCCGTGGAGGGCCAGAGGAATGGTGGGCCACTGGTACTTCTTGATTCCGCCGTAGTAGTGGGTCTTGAAGTAGGCAATTTCTCCATCTTCATACAGGGGATTTGGTTTCAGATCCATCCGGGGGGAATCCACATGGGCGGCGCAGATATTCACGCCCTCGGCCAGGGATTTGCTTCCTACCACGGCCAGTGCGATGGCCTTGTCCCGGTTGTTGTAGTAAATTTTATCACCGGGCTGAATCGCCATGCCGGGCTGGAAAGGCTTGTAACCCAGAGCCTCCGCCTTCTTCACGGCCCAGGCAGTAGCTTCCCGCTCGGTTTTGCAGGCATCAATAAATTCCCGGTAGCGCAGGCAGTAGCGCTCCATTTCTTCCCGCTCCTGGGCGGACAGCAGAGTCAGCCCGTTTTTGGGATTCATCAGCAAAGATTCCCGGAGTTCATCGGCAGTCATATTCGCAATCTCCTTTACTTATGCAAATCAAGGGAGCTTGGCTCCAGAGTCTATTATACCGAGTTGGCGCAAAAAAGCAAGGCACTTCTCCTGAAATGCCTCCAGAGTGCTGTCGTTGTCCAGCACCCAGTCGCAGCGCTCCCGGAACCATCTGGGATCGTGCTGGGCGGCAATCCGCTTCCGGGCATATTCTTCGGAAATGCCGTCCCGGACCATCAGCCGCCGGACCCGGTCTTCCGTGGGGGCAGTGACGGCCACGGTGATGTTGCACAGCGGCGCCAGACCGCCTTCAAACAGGGCAATGGCGTCAATCGCCGCCAGGGTTGGGCAGGATTCCAGCCGGCGCAATACTTCCGCTTTTACCGCGCTGTGGGTAATCCGGTTCAGGTCTGCCAGGGCGTTTTCATCGGAAAAGACCCGCTCCCCCAACACTTTTCGCAGCAGCACACCGTTTTTCACTGTTCCTGGGAAACGCCCCTCGATGGCCTGCAGCAGTTCCGGATCAGCCCGGAGCAGATCATGGTAGATTTCGTCGCAGTCCAGAATCACACCGCCCGCCTGGGCGATACACCGGAGCAGGGTGGTTTTTCCACAGCCGGTGCCGCCGGTAATACCCAGAATCATTCTTGCGCCTCCGCATCCACAATGTGGAACGCCGCAGCCTTGCGCAGCCGATTCTGGACGGCGTAGGCCACGCCGCCGCCAACGGGACACCGGGCGAACACCTGGTGAATTTTTGGGTCGTCCAACTCCCGCAGGGCGGCAAACAGTCCGGCGGACAGGGTATTTACATCGGCTTCTTTCCCGTAGGAGAGGGGGGCGCAGTCGGCATATAGGGGCAGCTCTTCTTCAAAGCACAGCACCCGGTCTCCGGGGGTAAAGTGGCGGTGAATGTACTGCGCCGCCTTTTCCCGGCTGCCGGAGACGATCACCACCGGCTCCGCCGGGGCGTAGTGCCGGTATTTCATGCCCGGGGCCTTGACCACGGCATCCTTGTCAATGGGGGCGGTGACGGCCTTGTCCACCACCAGATCCCCCAGCACGGCCAGCAGCTGTTCCGGACCGATTCCGCCGGGCCGAAGCAGCCGGGGCCGTTCCTCTGTCAGGTCCACAATGGTGGATTCCACGCCTACCCGGCAGGGGCCGCCGTCCACAATGGCAGCGATTTTGCCGTCGTGGTCGTGAAGCACATGCTGGGCGGTGGTGGTGGAGGGCTTGCCGGAGATGTTGGCGGAGGGGGCGGCAATAGGTACCCCGGAAAGCCGGATAATCTCCCGGGTGACGGCATTGTCCGGGCACCGCACCGCCACGGTATCCAGTCCGCCGGTGGTGCGCCGGGGCACCACATCCCGGGCGGGAAGCACCAGGGTCAGAGGACCGGGCCAGAAGGCAGCGGCCAGATCATAGGCGCTCTGGGGAATGTGATGGCAGAGCAGCTCAATCTGCTCCGGGCCGCAGATGTGGAGAATCAGGGGGTTGTCCTGGGGACGGCCCTTGGCCTGAAAGATCTTGGCAACGGCCTCTTCGTCCAGGCCATTGGCCCCCAGACCATAAACCGTTTCCGTGGGGATGGCCACCAGCTCCCCCTTTTGAATCAGATCCGCCGCAATGGAGGCCGTTTCCGGGGCCTGGGCGGACAGAAGCAGGGTTTTCATAGGGATCTTCCTCCGAATCGCAAGCAAAAGGGAGCAGCCAAAACGGCTGCTCCCGGACAAAGCAAAATTACACGGTGGGCTGGTTGGCAGCCTCGATGATCTTCACGAACTTCTCGGGCACCAGGGAGGCACCGCCGATCAGACCGCCGTCGATGTCGGGCTGAGCCAGCAGTTCGAAAGCGTTCTTCTCGTTCATGGAGCCGCCGTACAGGATGGAGATAGCCCGGGCGTTCTTGGAGGAGTAGAGCTTGCGCACCACGCTGCGGATCATTTCGCACACTTCTTCGGCTTGCTCGGGGGTAGCGGTCAGACCAGTGCCAATGGCCCAGATGGGCTCGTAGGCGATGATGACCTTGCGGATCTTGTCTTCGGGCACACCGGCCAGACCCAGCTTGATCTGCATGGTGATCCACTCGGCGGTGACACCGCTGTTGCGTTGCTCCAGGCTCTCGCCGCAGCACATAATGGGAATCAGACCGGCTTCCAGAGCGGCCAGAACCTTGGCGTTGACATCCGCGTCGGTTTCGCCCATGGCACGGCGCTCGGAGTGACCGATGATCACATATTTGCAGCCGGCATCGGTGAGCATGTTGGTGGCAATTTCACCGGTGTAGGCACCGGAAGGATTGGCGTTGCAGTTCTCGGCGCCGATGCCCACACGGGTCTCCCGCATGGCCCGAACAGCGGTGGGGATGCACACGGCGGGAACACACAGGGCGATGTCGCACCAGCGGCCCTTGGGCATGATGGACTTCAGCTGCGTCATGAACTCCTTGGTCTCGGAGGGAGTCTTGTTCATTTTCCAGTTGCCGGCAATCACGGTCTTACGGTATTTACGATTCATTTTCTTTTCTCCTTATATATGGTTGAAACATTGGAATCCCGAGGGAATCCATGGAATGTACAAATTCGGGTCTCCGCTTGGCGGAGAAAAAACCGGCCTGTTCAGACCGGTGCGGAACCGGATGCTGCCGGGGGCAGAAGATCTGCCCCCGCAGCAAAAAAGATTACTTGTCCTGCAGGCAGGCAATACCGGGCAGCTCCAGGCCTTCCAGGAACTCCAGGGAAGCGCCGCCGCCGGTGGAGATGTGGGTGATCTTGTCGGCAAAGCCCAGCTGTTCGCAGGCAGCCGCGCTGTCACCGCCGCCGACAATGGTGATGGCATCGGAATCAGCCAGAGCCTGGGCAACGGCGATGGTGCCGGCAGCCAGGGTGGGGTTCTCGAACACGCCCATGGGGCCATTCCAGACAACGGTCTTGGCGTTCTTGGCAGCCTCGGCAAACAGAGCGCGGGTCTTCTCACCGATATCCAGGCCTTCCATGCCGTCGGGGATGGCGTCGGCGTCCACGGTCTTCACATCCACAGGGCCGTCGATGGGGGAGGGGAAAGCAGCCGCAATCACGGTGTCCACCGGCAGCAGCAGCTTGACGCCCTTGGCCTCAGCCTTGGCCATCATATCCTTGCAGTAGTCGATCTTGGTCTCATCCAGCATGGAGTTGCCGACGGAGTAGCCCTTGGCGGCCAGGAAGGTGTAAGCCATGCCGCCGCCGATGATCAGGGTGTCCACCTTCTCCAGCAGGTTGTTGATGACGTTCAGCTTGTCGGAGATCTTGGCACCGCCCAGGATGGCCACGAAGGGACGCTCGGGGTTGGCCAGAGCCTTGCCCATGATGGAAACTTCCTTCTGGACCAGGTAGCCGCAGACGGCGGGCAGGTAGTCGGCCACACCGGCGGTGGAGGAGTGAGCGCGGTGAGCGGAACCGAAGGCATCGTTGACAAACAGATCGGCCATGGAAGCCAGTTCCTTGCTCAGCTCGGGATCGTTCTTGGTCTCGCCCTTCATGTACCGGGTGTTCTCCAGCAGCATGACCTGACCGTCCTGCAGAGCGGCGGCCTTGGCCTTGGCATCGTCACCCACCACGTCTTCCGCCATGATGACTTCCTGACCCAGCAGCTCGCTGAGCCGCTTGGCAACCACCTTCAGGCTCAGCTCGGGCTTCCATTCGCCCTTGGGCTTGCCCATGTGGGAGCACAGGATGACCTTGGCCTTGTGGGAAACCAGGTACTGAATGGTGGGCAGGGCGGCCACAATCCGCTTATCCGAGGTGATAACACCGGCCTTGGTAGGGACATTGAAATCACAGCGGCACAGAACACGCTTGCCGGCTACTTCAACGTCTTCAATCGACTTCTTGTTGTAGTTCATAGTATCTCCTCCATTTATTGTCGGGACCGTTTCCCGGACTTCCGGGGAAGGGGGAAATCAGCCCCGCATTTTTCCGTAGTCCTGCAAACCGGGAAAAGACAGCTGACGCAGAGCTTCAAACACGGTGACCGCTACGGCATTGCTCAGATTCAGGCTCCGGGCGTCGCTGCGCATGGGAATGCGGACGCAGCTGTCGTAGTGGGCCTGCAGGAAATCTTCCGGCAGACCTTTGGTCTCCTTGCCGAAGAACAGGTAGCAGCCATCCTGGTATGCGGCCTGAGTATAGCTTCTGGGCGCCTTGGTGGACAGACACCACATCTGATTCACTTGATTCCGGGCGAAGAAATCCTCCAGATTTTCATAATCCAGAACTTCTACCAGATGCCAGTAATCCAAACCGGCACGGCGGACGGCTTTTTCGGAAATGTCAAAGCCCAGGGGACGAATCAGATGCAGGCGGCAGCCGGTGGCGGCGCAGGTGCGGGCAATGTTGCCGCAATTCTGGGGGATCTCCGGTTCTACCAACACAATATTCAGCAAAACCATCCCTCCGTTCCCAGATTGTTTTCCGGCGGCGTGTCTCAGCCCGTTCGTTGCCTATTGTATGTCAAATGTCCTATAAAATCAATCTCAAAAATTCACTTTTTTCAACTTTTTATAGTATTCACATAAAAAGGAAGCAAGATAGAA
>DVKV01000049.1 GCA_018715835.1 Candidatus Faecousia intestinavium
GGCTTTTTTTCCACCGGAATCCGCATTTTTGCTCTTTACGAATTCAGGATTGTGTTGTACAATAAGTGAATCAGAAATTGGGAGGTGTGGTTATGGCGGTATGTATGCGCTGCGGCCGGGAAATTGAGGAGGGCCAGGTTTTCTGCCAGGACTGTCTGAAGGAAATGTCCCGGTACCCGGTGGACCCCAATACGGTGGTGCAGATTCCCCTTCGCAAGGAGTCTGTCACCGGAAAAAAGAACCCCCGCCGCCGGTCCATCTCCCCGGAAGAACAGATTCTGATTCTGAGACGCCGGATTCGGATTCTCAGCGCCCTGACGGCACTGCTGGTGGGTTTGAGTCTGGGTATGGCGGCATATGCCTTCCGGGTCTATTCCCGGTACCGGCTGCGGCCCGGTCAGAATTACACCTCTGTGATTTCCACCCTGCCGCCCACAACCGCTGATGAAACGGTGACCGGTCCGGCCCCTGACACAAATCCTAATTGATTGTTTCACGTGAAACAATCCGGTATGGTGAGGAGAGAGAAATGGGAAAAATACTTGCAGTGGTCAATCAGAAAGGCGGCGTGGGCAAGACCACCACGGCGGTAAATCTGACGGCGGCGCTCCATGATCTGGGATTGAAGGTGCTGCTGTGCGATTTTGACCCCCAGGCCAACGCCACCTCGGGCATGGGTCTGGACAAACGGAAAATTCAATACTCCGTGTACGACGTGACCATCAACAACATTCCGGTGGAAAAAGCGGTGGTGAAAACCGATTACGGCGACGTTCTCCCCTCCTCTGCCGATCTGGCAGGAGCAGCGGTGGAGCTGATCTCCGCCGATCATCGGGAACTGCAGCTGGAGAAGGCCCTGCATGCCGCCCGGGATCAGTACGATGTGATTTTTATTGACTGTCCCCCGTCTCTGGAGCTGCTGACCCTGAACGGTCTGTGTGCCGCCGACGGAATTTTGGTGCCGGTACAGTGCGAATACTACGCCCTGGAGGGACTGAGTGATCTCATGTCCACCTTGCGGATGGTGAAAAAACGGCTGAACCCCCGGCTGGAGATTTTCGGGGTGGCCCTGACCATGTTTGACGGCCGCACCAACTTCTCCGCCCAGGTGGCCCAGGAAGTCCGCCGGCACTTCCCGGGAAAGGTCTTCGCCTCTGTGATTCCCCGGAATGTGCGCCTGGCGGAGGCCCCCAGCCATGGCATCCCCGTGTCCGCTTACGACCGGAGCAGCCGGGGCGCGGCGGCATACCGGGAGATGGCCCTGGAAATTCAGAAGAAATTGGAAGGAAGGGTGGTTTGATTGGCATCCAACAAAGGACTTGGAAAAGGTTTGGGCGCTCTGCTGGGAGATTTCTCCGAGGAAGCAGTGGAGAGCAGCGCCTATCAGATTCTTCCTATTTATAAAGTAGAGCCCAATCCCGACCAGCCCCGGCGGGATTTTGACGAAGAAGAATTGCAGGCCCTGGCGGACTCCATCAGTGTCCACGGGGTGATCCAGCCCCTGACTGTGCGGCAGATGCCCACCGGCTATTATCAGATCATCGCCGGCGAGCGGCGCTGGCGGGCGGCAAGGCTGGCAAACCTCAGCGAAATCCCTGTGGTGATCGTAGAGGCCGACGACAAGAAGGCCATGGAGCTGGCCCTGATTGAGAATCTGCAGCGCCAGGACCTGAACCCGGTGGAAGAAGCCCTGGGCTACCAGGCGCTGATTGAGGAATACGGCCTGACCCAGGAGGAAGCCGCCGGACGGGTGGGAAAATCCCGTCCCGCCGTGGCCAATGCCCTGCGGCTGCTGGGACTCTCCCCTGCCGTGCTGGAAAAACTGAAAAACGGGGAGCTGTCTGCGGGCCATGCCCGGGCCATTCTTACCCTGAAGACCGAGAAAAAGCAGCAGGAAGCAGCAAAGAAGATCATCTCCCTGGCCCTGTCCGTCCGGCAGGCGGAAACCTTGTGCAAGAACATGAACAAGGAGTCTGCCCCCAAAAAGGAACCGGTGTTTGCCGTGGACTATGTGGCCGAATGCGAAAAGAGCCTGTCCAAGCAGCTGGGCCGTGGGGTGAAAATCGTCAACGGCAAGCGCAAGGGCCGGTTTGAACTGGAATTCTACGGCGAGGAAGATCTGCAGCGGCTGCTGGATGCGCTGATGACCCTGGGAAAATGAATATGGAAAGAAAGCTTTACCGATCCCGGACAAATCGAATGCTGGGCGGCGTCTGCGGCGGACTGGGAGAATACCTGAGCCTGGATCCTACGGTGGTCCGGTTGCTGTGGGTGCTGTTTACCTTCGTAGGCGCCAGCGGCCTGCTGGCCTACCTGATTTGTCTGCTGATTATCCCGGAAAATCCTGTGTATTAAATATAGAATTGGAAAAGTGAAGGAGTAAGAAAACCATGCTGGATATCAAGAAAATCAAGGAAAATCCTGATGCTGTGAAAGCGGGCCTCCGGGCCAAGGAAGTGGACTGCGACGCCACGGTGGACCGGATTTTGGAGCTGGATGAGCAGCGCCGCGCCCTGATCGCCGATACCGAGGCCCGGAAGGCCCGGCAGAACAAGGTCTCCAAGGAAATCCCCCAGCTGAAGAAGCAGGGCAAGGACGTCTCCCCCATCTTCGCCGAAATGGCCGAGCTGAAGAAGGGTCTGGCCGAAGATGCGGAGAAGCTGGACGCCTGCCAGGCGGAGCTGCGCACCGCCATGCTGAGCCTGCCCAACCTGCCCGACCCGGACCTGAAGCCCGGCGGAAAGGAAAACAACGAACCCCTGCGCTATTTCGGCGAGCCCCACAAGTTTGACTTTGAACCCAAGCACCATGTGGATCTGTGCCTGGGACTGGGTCTGATCGACTACGAGCGGGGCGTGAAGCTGGCGGGCACCGGCAACTGGATGTATACCGGCATGGGCGCCCGGCTGGAGTGGGCGCTGCTGAACTACTTCATCGACTGCCACATCGCCGACGGCTACGAGTTCATCCTGCCCCCTCATATGCTGGAGTACCAGTGCGGCGAAACCGCCGGTCAGTTCCCCAAGTTTGCCGACGAGGTCTATAAGATCGCCAACCCCACCGACGACCGGATTCACTACATGCTGCCCACTGCCGAGGCGGCTCTGTGCTCCATCTACCGGGACGAAATCCTGCCGGAGAGCATGCTGCCGAAAAAGCTGTTTGCCTACACCCCCTGCTTCCGCCGGGAGGCCGGTTCCCACCGGGCCGACGAGCGGGGCATGGTCCGGGGCCATCAGTTCAACAAGGTGGAGATGTTCCAGTTCACCCGTCCCGAGGACTCCGACGCTGCCTTTGAAGAGCTGGTTGCCAAGGCGGAGAACCTGGTGAAGGGCCTGGGCTTCCACTTCCGCACCGTGAAGCTGGCGGCAGGCGACTGCTCCGCTTCCATGGCCCGGACCTACGACATTGAAATTCAGATCCCCTCCATGAACGGCTACAAGGAGGTTTCCTCCGTGTCCAACGCCCGGGATTATCAGGCCCGCCGGGGCAACATCCGCTTCCGTCGGGAGGAGACCGGCAAGCCGGAATTCGTGCACACCCTGAACGGTTCGGGTCTGGCCACCTCCCGGATTTTCCCGGCCATGGTGGAGCAGAACCAGAGAGCCGACGGCTCCATTGTGGTGCCGGAAGTGCTGCGCAAGTATCTGGGCGGCATCGAGGTCATCGAGAAAAAATAACCCTATCATGATTTCACCAGGGAAAGCAGATGCTTTCCCTGGTTTTTATAAAGAAAAGCTGTGAAATCATACCAAAAATATCGATAAGAGTTTGACAAATCCAACAATTTCCGTTATAATAGATGTCGCGCGTGGAGGACTCCCCCGCCGCTTGAAACTATGTGAAAAGGACGGATCAGACCATGTATAAAATCGTTCGCAAGAAGGAACTGAACCCCTCCGTCACGCTGATGGAAGTGGAAGCTCCCTTCATCGCCAAGAAAGCCAAGGCCGGTCAGTTCATTATTTTCCGTGTGGATGAGATGGGCGAACGGGTGCCCCTGACCATCGCGGGATATGACCGGGAAGCCGGTACCGTAACCATCATTTTCCAGAAGGTAGGCTTTTCCACCAACGCGCTGGGCGCGCTGAACGAGGGTGACTATATCCGGGACTTTGTGGGCCCCCTGGGCAAGCCCACCCCCGTGGAAGGTAAGAAAAAGGTCTGTGTGGTCGGCGGCGGTGTGGGCTGCGCCATTGCCCTGCCCTCTGCTGCCGGATTCAAGGAAGCCGGCGCCGAGGTTACCGTGATCGTGGGCTTCCGGAGCAAGGACATTGTGATTCTGGAAGAGGAATTCAAGGCAGTTGCCGACCGGATGATCCTGATGACCGACGACGGCAGCTATGGCCGTCACGGCCTGGTGACCCAGCCCCTGCAGGAGCTGCTGGAAGCCGGCGAAACCTTCGACGAAGTGCTGGCCATCGGCCCGGTGCCCATGATGAAGTTCGTCTGCAAGACCACCGAGCCCTACGGAATCCACACCAGCGTGTCCCTGAACCCCATTATGATCGACGGCACCGGCATGTGCGGCGGCTGCCGGGTGACGGTAGGCGGCGAGACCAAGTTCGCCTGTGTGGACGGCCCGGAGTTCGATGGACATAAAGTGGATTTCGCTGAACTGATGAGCCGGAACAACACCTACCGGGATCGGGAAGCGGAAGTCAGCAAGACCCATACCTGCCGCATGGAAGCCATGGGCAAGGCTCTTATCAAATAAACAGGAGGAACTGCGAAATGGCGAATATGTCTTTGAAAAAAGTCCCCATGCCGGAGCAGGACCCCAAGGTCCGGGCCCGGAATTTTAAGGAAGTAACCCTGGGCTACACTGCCGAGCAGGCGGTGGAAGAGGCCGGACGGTGCCTGAGCTGCAAGAATCCCAAGTGCGTGGAAGGCTGCCCGGTGAACGTGCGGATTCCCGAGTTTATCAAGAAGGTTCAGGAGGGCGACTTCAAGGCCGCTTATGAGATCATCACCTCCACCAATGCCCTGCCCGCCCTCAGCGGTCGGGTCTGCCCCCAGGAAACCCAGTGCGAAGCCCGCTGTGTCCGGGGCATCAAGGGTGAGCCGGTGGCCATCGGCCGTCTGGAGCGGTTTGTGGCTGACTGGTACCGGGAAAACGTGAATGAAATGCCCAAGCCTGTCCCCTCCAACGGCATCAAGGTGGCCGTGGTGGGTTCCGGCCCTGCCGGTATGACCTGCGCCTCCGATCTGGCAGGCAAGGGCTACCAGGTTTCCATGTTCGAGGCCCTGCACACCGCCGGCGGCGTGCTGGTCTACGGCATCCCCGAGTTCCGTCTGCCCAAGACCATCGTGGCCAATGAGATTACCAAGCTCCAGGCTCAGGGCGTGGAAGTGATGACCAACATGGTCATCGGCCGGGTCCTGACCATCGATGAGCTGTTTGAAATGGGCTACAAGGCCGTGTTCGTTGGTTCCGGCGCTGGCCTGCCCATGTTCATGAACATCCCCGGTGAGTCTTTGAAGGGCGTCATGTCCGCCAACGAGTACCTGACCCGGACCAACCTGATGAAGGCCTACACCGAGGAAGCCGACACCCCCGTGATCCGCTCCAAGGCGGTGGCCGTGGTGGGCGGCGGCAACGTGGCCATGGACGCCGCCCGGTGCGCCATGCGTCTGGGCGCCGAAAAGGTGTACATCGTCTACCGCCGGGGCGAGGCGGAAATGCCTGCCCGTCTGGAAGAGCAGCACCACGCCAAGGAAGAGGGCATCGAGTTCAAGACCCTGTGCAATCCTGTGGAAATCGTGGGCGACGAAACCGGCCGGGTCTGCGGCATGAAGTGCATCCGCATGGAGCTGGGCGAGCCCGACGCCTCCGGACGCCGCCGTCCCATCGCCGTGCCGGACTCCGAGTTCATGCTGGACGTGGACACCGTGATTATGTCCCTGGGCACCAGCCCCAACCCCCTGATCCGCTCCACCACCCCCGGCCTGGACACCAACCGGAAGGGCTGCCTGATTGTGGATGAGAACGAGATGACCACCCGCCAGGGCGTGTTCGCCGGCGGCGACGCCGTCACCGGCGCGGCAACCGTCATCCTGGCCATGGGCGCGGGCAAGAAGGGCGCTGCCTCCATTGACAAGTTCCTTCAGGAAAACAAATAATTGATACATAGAAAACTCCACAGCCTGTCAAATGGCTGTGGAGTTTTTTGATTATAGGCCGTATAAAAACATTGCCAATCCGAATTCATTGAACAGGAAAAACCGGAGAAAGAAAATCAGAAGCACAACGGTCCACACTCCCCATCCGGTTTTGGACACCGGGCGTAGTCTTCCCCGGAGCAGCCGCCGGATGTACCAGAAGATCAGATAACCAAGGCAGCCTCCCAGAACATTGAGAATCACATCATCCACGTCGGTGCGCCGGTTGTTCAGCAGCTGGCTCAGCTCAATCAACAGGGTAAACCCCAGGCTGTTGAGAAATATACGGAAAAATCCGCCCTGATGCTCAAACAGAAGGGGCACCAGCAACCCGAAGGGCAGAAACATCAGAACGTTCAGACCGTAAACCACCGGGTCAATGTCCTGGGAAAAGGGAATCAGATTGATCTGATCCATTCGGGGCGTCCATCCATAAAAAAGCCCATCGTAAAAGGTACCAGCCGATGTGAGGAAGAAGACGCAGCCAAGGTAAACCGCAAAGAAAACCATGGTCACCCGGTAGCCCATCCGGCTCCCGTCGCACCGGCTCCATCCCTGGAAGCTCCACAAAAATACAATCAGAAACGGCAGTACCGAAATGCCGATTCCATATACCCAGAAAATCCACTCCATCATCAGAATTCCTCTCTTTCTCCATCCGTGATCCTCAGTATACGGGACAATCGGTTTAAGATTCAAGGGGAGAAAATCCGAAAAATTTCTTAAGAAGCGGATTCAGATCTGGAAGGACCGGACAATCTGCTCAAGTATGTAAAGTAGTATTACTTTATAGTCACGGGAAAAGAAAGAATCCCCGGCAGAAGTGATTCTGCCGGGAAAATATATTATTTAACAGAGGAATTGGAGCGCAGGGTTACGTCGTGAGCGCCGCCTTCCACAATGGACACGGAGGAAACCAGGGTCAGCTTGGCATCCCGCTGGAGATCCGGGATATTGGTCACGCCCACATTGCACATGGTGGACTTGACCTTGTACAGGGAGGCCTCCACGTTGTCATGGAGGGAACCGGCGTAGGTGACGTAGGAATCCACGCCTTCCTCAAAGCTCAGCTTGGTGGAACCGCCCAGATCGTAGCGCTGCCAGTTCCGGGCCCGGTTGGAGCCTTCGCCCCAGTACTCCTTCATGTAAGCGCCGTTGATCATCACCTTGTTGGTGGGGCTTTCGTCGAACCGGGCGAAGTAACGGCCCAGCATCAGGAAGTCCGCACCCATGGCCAGGGCCAGGGTCATGTGATAGTCGTGGACAATGCCGCCGTCGGAGCAGATGGGCACGTAGATGCCGGTCTCCCGGAAATACTGATCCCGGGCCGCCGCAACCTCGATCAGAGCGGTGGCCTGACCACGGCCGATGCCCTTGGTCTCCCGGGTGATGCAGATGGAGCCGCCGCCGATGCCAACCTTGACGAAATCCGCACCGGCTTCCGCCAGGAACCGGAATCCGTCCTTGTCCACCACATTGCCGGCGCCGATTTTCACCTTGTCACCGTAGTGTTCCCGGACCCAGTCAATGGTCTTCTTCTGCCAGCAGGTGTAGCCCTCGGAGGAGTCGATCACCAGCACGTCTGCACCGGCTTCCAGCAGAGCGGGAACGCGGGAGGCGTAGTCCCGGGTGTTGATGCCCGCACCCACCAGGTAGCGCTTCTTGGAGTCCAGCAATTCCAGAGGATTTTCCTTGTGGGAGGAGTAGTCCTTCCGGAAAACGAAGTACATCAGATGGTCGTTATCGTCCACAATGGGCAGGCTGTTGAGCTTGTGGGCCCAGATGATGTCGTTGGCTTCCTTCAGGGTGGTCTTGGCGGGAGCGGTGATCAGCTTTTCCCGGGGGGTCATGAAGTCCCGGACCCTCTCGTCGGGGGTCATCCGGGAAACCCGGTAGTCCCGGCTGGTGACGATGCCCAGCAGCTTGCCATTGGCGGTGCCGTCGTCGGTGATGGCCATGGTGGAGAAGCCCTTCTGCTTCTTCAGAGCCAGCACATCCGCCAGAGTGGCGTCGGGGGTCAGGTTGGAGGCGGAGGTGACGAAGCCTGCCTTGTAGGATTTTACCCGTGCCACCATGGCAGCCTGATTCTCAATGCTCTGAGAACCGAAGATAAAGCTGATGCCGCCCTCTTTCGCCAGGGCGATGGCCAGGGTGTCGTTGGAGACGGACTGCATCACGGCGGAGGTCAGGGGCACATTCAGGCTGATGGCAGGTTCTTCCACACCCTTGCGGTACTTCACCAGCGGGGTCTTCAGGCTGACACGGTCAGGAATGCAGTCTTCCGAGGTGTAGCCGGGGATCAGAAGATACTCGCTGAAGGTATGGCTGGGTTCCGGGTAATAATAGGCCATGGTTGTTCCTCCTAAAATATATATATAATTTATATGGTATACGAAAATCAGGACTGGAGGGTCTCTCCGTCGCCGGCGTCCAGGACCTCCTTGATTTCCTTGCCTTGGTTGCTCAGATGCTTGAAGTTGCCCAGAATCTGGCTCACCGGGTCCACAATGGCGAAGGTGTGGGGATAACGCCGGACAATCCGGCCCACGGCGGCGGCCTGGTTCTTGTTCACCACGCACAGCAGCACGCTGGTTTCCCGGCGGGAATACATTCCCTTGGCGGGAATCAGGGTGGCCGAATGGTGCAGGGTGTTGATCAGCTCCTGGGAGATTTCCTCGGGATAGTCGGTGATGATCTCAAAAGAGATGGCTTCCCGGCCGGACTTCATCAGCCGTTCTCCCACAGTGGTGGACATGAAGGTATAGAGAATGCACAGAATCACCGGCTCCATCTGGAAATCGTACACAAAGTAGCTGCACGCGGCGATGAACGCGTTGATGGCAAAACTCAGACTGAAGAAGGACTTCTCGGGGCTGCGCTTGTGGACGATGGCGGAGATGAAATCCGTACCGCCGGTATAAGCGCTGGCCTTGACCAGAATGGAGTAGACATAACCCTGAATGATACCGGCCACCAGGGGTCCCAGAATTTTGCTGGTGCCGTTGTCGGTGGAATAGGCCAGGGCGGACAGGTCGATTTTGTCCAGTACCAGCAGTCCCAGGGAGAACACCACCACATACACCATGCTCCGCAGGGCCAGAGGCTTGCTCACCTCATGGTAGCACCAGAGGGCCAGAGGAAGGTTGATCAGAAGACTCAGGTAGCCGACGCTGATCCCGGTGACGTACTGCACCATGGTGCAGATACCGTTCAGGCCGGCAGGGGCGAACTGATTCGGAAAAACGAACAGTTGATAATTCAAAGCAGAGACAAGGGCCACAAATACGATGACCAGGTAAGTCAGAGCTTTTCTTCCTGTGTGCATAATCGCCACTCCTATGAAATTCAGAAGATAAAAAGCGGGCCTTTGCAGCCCAGGTTCTTAATATTAAATTCTACCATATCCTTGTGCCATGGTCAAGGGATTTTCCGGATAAGGGGAAGTTTTTTCGGGTAAAACAGGGGGAAAACCCTGCTGTCCGCCAAATATAGATACTTGTCCGCGAAAGAAAGAACAGGAGGGGAAGCCCATGAAAAATATACCGTGTCTTAACCGAAATCGGGAGAAAATTAGCTCAATCTTTACCGGCGCTGCCCTATAATAACGGGGCAAAAAACAGATACGGAGGAACCTATGGAAGTTTTGATTCAAAATTTTTATGCCATTTCCTGGCAGCAGATGGTCATGTGGGTGATCGGCGGTGTGCTGATCTACCTGGCCATCAGCAAGGAAATGGAACCCACCCTGCTGCTGCCCATGGGCTTCGGCGCCATTCTGGTGAACCTGCCCAATTCCGGCGCGGCGGCGGTGATTGACCACCTGTTTGAGATCGGCATTAACCAGCATGAGCTGTTTCCGCTGCTGTTATTCATCGGCATCGGCGCCATGATCGATTTCCAGCCCCTGCTTACCAATCCCAAGCTGATGATTTTCGGCGCGGCAGCTCAGTTCGGCATCTTCTTTACGCTGTGCATGGCATCCCTGTTCGGCTTCCAGCTGAACGATGCGGCATCCATCGCCATCATCGGCGCTGCCGACGGCCCCACTTCGATTTTCGTCTCCCAGATGCTCAACTCCAACTACACCGCCGCCATCATGGTGGCCGCCTATTCCTACATGGCCCTGGTGCCCATGGTGCAGCCTCCCATTATCAAGCTGTGCACCACCAAGGCCGAGCGGAAAATCCGGATGCAGTACAAGGGCAAGCCGGTGTCCAAGCGGACCAAGATCCTCTTCCCCATTGTGGTCACGGTGATTGTGGGTCTGGTGGCTCCCGACGCTGTGGTGCTGATCGGTTTCCTGATGTTCGGCAACCTGATCCGGGAGTGCGGCGTGCTGAACTCCCTGTCGGAAACCGCCCAGAATGTGCTGGCCAACCTGATTACCATTCTGTTGGGCATCACCATTGCTTCCCGGATGAGCGCTGATGAGTTCCTGAAGTTTGAGACCCTGCTGATTATGGGCCTGGGCCTGGTGGCCTTCGTTGTGGATACCTTCGGCGGCGTGATGATCGCCAAGATCATGAACCTGTTCCTGAAGGAGAAGATCAACCCCATGATCGGTGCGGCTGGCATCTCCGCCTTCCCCATGTCCGCCCGGGTGGTACATAAGCTGGGCCTGGAGGAGGACAATCAGAATTTCCTGCTGATGCACTCCATCGGCGTCAACGTATCCGGCCAGATCGCCTCGGTTATTGCCGGCGGCCTGATTCTGGCTCTGGTAGGAGGTTAATACTATGCTGCATTTTGATCTTCTTCTCAATTCCCTTCCCATTATGGGCTACGGAATGCTGGGTATCTTTGTGGTCACCGGGGTCATCATTGGTGTGGTAACCCTGCTGAACAAAATCACATCGGACAAATAATCCCGGAGAATCGGGGGCACTGCTCAGTGCCCCCGATTCTTTTAACGTTTCTTAACTGCCTGCGCTATTTACGAACGGAATATGAACATTTATAATAAATCGGTAATTCAAAAAAGGAAAGGAAAAGACCAATGCTGCCTGCAATTCTACTCTTTGCCGCTACTTACGTGCTGATGCTCACCTTCAGCCGGTACCGGCCCTACATCGCCCTGACTTCCGGCGTGATCTTTATCATCACCGGGATGCTGCCCCTGGGAGACATTATCCCCTCCCTGGACTTCAACGTGCTGCTGATGATCGGCGGTACCATGGGTCTGGTTCAGCTGTTCATTGACAGCCATATGCCCGAGCGTCTGGCGGACATGATCATGGCCAAGGTTCCCACCGTGCAGTGGGCCGCCGTGTGCCTGTCCCTGTTTGCCGGTGTGATCTCCGCCTTTGTGGACAACGTGGCCACTGTGCTGATGGTGGCTCCCGTGGCGCTGGAAATCTGCAAGAAGCTGAAGACCAACCCCATTCCCGTGCTGATTGCCATTGCTGTGTCCTCCAACCTCCAGGGCGCTGCCACCCTGGTGGGCGACACCACCGCCATTATGCTGGGCTCCGCTCTGAATATGTCCTTCATGGACTTCTTCTGGTACTACGGCAAGCCCTCCATGTTCTTTGCCGTGGAGCTGGGCGCCCTGCTGTCCGCTGCTATTCTTTACTGGATTTTCCGCAGGGAGAAGGGCAAGATTCCCAAGACCGGCAAGATGACCGAGGTCAGCGACTATGTTCCCACCGCTCTGCTGCTGGGCGCCATCGGCCTGCTGATCTGCGCCTCCTTCGCTCCCGACAGCTGGAATCTGCCCGAAGAAATCAACGGTATTATCTGCTGCTCCCTGTTGGTGGTAGGCCTGATCTATAACTACGCTCGGAAGAAGAATCTGGACGCAGTGGTGGGTCCCCTGAAGGCCATTGACTTTGAGACCCTGGGCCTGCTGGTTGGTCTGTTCCTGATGATCGGCGGCATTTCCAACATGGGTGTCATCGACGCTCTGGCTGCCCTGCTGGCCGATCTGGGCGGCGGCAACGTGTTCCTGATGTTCAGCATTATCGTCTGGGCTTCCGTGCTGATCTCCGCCTTCATCGACAACATTCCCTATGTTGCTACCATGATTCCCGTCATCGGCGGCATTGCGGCCCAGATGGCTCCGGGCCTGGGCGTGGACGCCACTCTGGTGGGCATTCCCCTGTACTTCGGTCTGCTCTCCGGCGCTACCCTGGGCGGCAACATCACCCCCATCGGTGCCTCCGCCAACATCACCGCCATCGGGATTCTGCGCCGGGAGGGCTACGAAGTGGCCAACTCCGACTTCTTTAAGATCGGCATCCCCTTCACCCTCTCCGCTGTGATTCCCGCCTACATCTACATCTGGCTGGTCTACGGCGTCTAAGTGGCCAGTGGCCACGGCCAATGCGTTACCCAGTCAGGCGGAAAACCAAGATTTCCGCTCGGTAACGGCCGACAAGGTCGGCGGCTAATACGTTACGCAGTCAGGCGGAAAACCTAGATTCCTGCTCGGTAACGAAACATAGTGCAATGAAAATCCCCCCGGCAACGCCGGGGGGATCAGTTTTAGTCGGTACCTCGTTACCGGGCGGCCAGTGGCCGGTGACAATGCGTTACGCAGTCAGGCGGAAGTCCTGGATTTCCACTCGGTAACGCAGTATGATGCAAAACATCCCCCCGGCAACGCCGGGGGGATCATTTTTTTAGGCACCTCGTTACCGGGCGGCCATCTGCGTCAATTGCCGCAGTCCGTAGCGTAATTGGCCGTCGGCCCTGCCGACTTAGACGAGGGCGGCGGTGATGATGGCCATCTTGTAGACCTCGTCCGCGTTGCAGCCGCGGGACAGGTCGTTGATGGGAGCAGCCAGACCCTGCAGAATGGGGCCGTAAGCCTCAAAGCCGCCCAGACGCTGGGCAATCTTGTAGCCGATGTTGCCGGCCTCGATGGTGGGGAAGATGAAGGTGTTGGCGTAGCCGGCCACAGGAGAGCCGGGGAACTTCAGCTGACCAACCTCGGGAGCCACAGCGGCGTCGAACTGCATCTCGCCGTCGATGGCCAGGTCGGGAGCCATTTCCTTGGCCACGGCAGTGGCGTCATGGCTCAGCTTCACGGTGCCGCCCTTGCCGGAGCCGTTGGTGGAGAAGCTCAGCATGGCAACCTTGGGATCAATGCCGAAGACCTTGGCGGTCTTGGCGGTCTCGATGGCCACTTCCGCCAGCTTCTGGGCGGCGGACAGGGTCACATTGCCCTCCTTGTCCACGGAGTCCTCATAGCTCAGGTTGATGGCGCAGTCGCCCATGGCCAGCTTTTCCTCGCCCCGGACCAGGATGAAGCAGGAAGACACCAGATGAGCGCCCTTCTTGGTCTTCACCAGCTGCAGTGCAGGACGGACGGTGTCAGCGGTGGAGTAAGTAGCGCCGCCCAGCAGGGAGTCGGCGTAGCCCATCTTCACCAGCATGGTGCCGAAGTAGTTGCCCTTGGACAGAGCGGCCCGGCACTCCTCGGGGGACATCTTGCCCTTGCGCAGCTCCACCATCTTTTCCACCATGGCGTCCATGCCGTCATAGGTCAGCGGATCGATGATTTCCACGCCCTCGATGTTGAAGCCACCCTTGGCGGCGTTGGCCTTCACTTCTTCTACATTGCCGATGAGGATCGGGGTCAGAAAACCGCCCTTGACCAGACGGTCAGTGGCTTCCAGAATCCGGGCGTCATGGCCCTCGGTGAACACGATCTTCCGGGGATTTGCCTTCAGGGTTTCGATCATGGCTTGAAACATGGGTATCATACCTCCAATTGCGGGCCATTGCCCGTATTTTTACACCATAATTATAGCGCACCTTGCGGCAGGGTGCAACCATTTTTTCACTGCTTCGGGAAAATCCGGCGTGGTTCCCCGAGAACCAATTTTTTGTTCAATCTGATGAAAACCATTTCAAAATCGGCGAAATTCCTCTTGCTTTTTGTGCGAAATCCCTGTATAATGAAACCGAAGTCTGGTAATTGGAGGGGATTGGCTGTTGGGTGAAGTATTGGCGGTTCTCTCCGGAAAGGGCGGAACCGGCAAAACCTCCGTCTGCGCCGGTCTTGCCACGGCGCTGGCCCGGGAGGGAAAGCGGGTTTTGTGCGTTGACTGCGACGTGGGCCTGCGGAATCTGGATATCTCTCTGGGGATGACGGACAGCGGTGCGCTGTCCTTTCTGGACGTATGCGAAGGGGGCTATTCTCTGGAACAGGCGGCCGTCCATCCCCTGTACCCCAGCCTGCGATTCCTCACCGCTCCGGTGAACCGGCCGGTGCAGGAAATTTCTCAGACTGCCTTTTCACAGATGCTCCGCCAGGCAAGAACACAGTTTGACTATATTTTCCTGGACGCCCCTGCCGGGGTGGACGCGGGATTTTACTTAATCGCCCAGCCGGCGGACCGGTTCCTGCTGGTCACCGGCCCCGGCCCAGCCGCCGTCCGGGATGCAGCTCGGGTGGCCGACCTGCTGGAGCTGATGGGCAAGGGCAATACCCGGCTGATTGTCAACCGGGTCAGCCGGAAGATGCTGCGCACCGTGGGCACCACCATTGACGATGTGATGGACACCGCGGGACTGCCCCTGATCGGGGTGGTGCTGGAGGACCCCAGGGTGACCCTGGCGGCTTCTTTCGGTCAGCCTTTGCTGCAGTACGGCCCCAAGGGTCCGGCGGCCAAGGCTTTGAGACGCATTGCCAAACGAATTGAGGGATATCCGGTTCCGGTCTCCCTGCGATAATAGATAATTAGGTCTTATATACGAAGGAGTGAGTGCTTTGAACATCGCATTTTTGGCCCACGATAAAAAGAAAGAGTTGATGGTGCAGTTCTGTACCGCCTACAAAAGCGTCCTGATGAAGCACAACCTGTTCGCCACAGCCACCACCGGGCGGCTGATTGCTGACAACACCGGACTGAACCTGACGCTGCTCCTTTCCCATAAACAGGGCGGACATCAGCAGATCAACGCCCGGATCGCCTACAATGAAATTGACCTGGTGCTGCTGTTCACCGATCCCAATACCACCGATCCTTGGGACGACAGCCAGATGATCGAAACCATCCGCTACTGCGACAAGCACAACGTGCCCATCGCCACCAACCTGGCCTCGGCGGAAATGCTGATTATGGGCCTGCGCCGGGGCGATCTGGACTGGAGAGAAATGCTCCACACCAAAACCCGCTATTAACCTGCCCGGTCCCCCCGTCGGGGGGACTTTTGGCTGTTTGAAGTGAAAAATCCCCAAGAGAGGAAGACGACAATGGAGATTATCAAGCCCCGGACTCTGTCCGGCTTCATGGAACTGCTGCCCGGCAAGCAGATTCAGTTTGAGAAAATGACCCAGATTCTGCGCACCACCTACGCCTCCTATGGCTTTGCCCCCCTGGACACCCCGGTGATCGAGGATGCTCAGATCCTGTTGGCCAAAGGCGGCGGCGAGACGGAAAAGCAGATCTACCGCTTTACCAAAGGCGACAGCGACCTGGCGCTGCGCTTTGACCTGACGGTGCCTCTGGCCAAGTATGTGGCTTTGCACTATAACGATCTGGCCTTCCCCTTCCGGCGCTTCCAGATCAGCAAGGTCTACCGGGGCGAGCGGGCCCAGCGGGGCCGGTTCCGGGAATTCTATCAGGCGGACATCGACATCATCGGCGACGGCAAGCTGGACATTCTCAACGAGGCGGAGATTCCCGCCATTATCTACAAGGTGTTCCGGGGCTTCGGACTGAGCCGGTTCCAGATCCGGGTGAACAACCGGAAGATTCTCAACGGCTTCTATGCCCGGCTGGGGCTTTCGGAGCGCAGCGGCGACATTATGCGCACCGTGGACAAGCTGGACAAAATCGGCGCCGAGAAGGTCAAGGCCATTTTGCTGGAGGACTGCGGCCTGACAGAGGATCAGGCGGAGGAAATTCTCCGGTTCATCGCCATCCGGGGTACCAACGATCAGGTGCTGTCCGCCCTGGAGGGCTACGCCGGCAGCAATGAACTGTTTGATCAGGGTCTGGCGGAGCTGAAGGCGGTGTGTGCCAATCTGGCGGCCTTCGGGGTGCCGGAGGAGAACTTTGCCGTGGATCTGACCATCGCCCGGGGTCTGGACTACTACACTGGCACGGTGTACGAGACCACCCTGCTGGACCATCCGGAAATCGGCTCGGTGTGCAGCGGCGGCCGGTACGACAATCTGGCGGGCTACTACATTGAAAAGCAGCTGCCCGGCGTGGGCATTTCCATCGGCCTGACCCGGCTTTTCTATGTGCTGGACGAGCAGGGCCTGCTGAACCCGAACCTGCCCAGCGCTCCGGCGGATGCTCTGGTGCTGCCCATGACGGAAAACCCGGCTCCCGCCATTGCCCTGGCGGAGACCCTCCGGGGGGCCGGACTGCGGGTGCAGCTTTACGGCGAGCAGAAGAAATTCAAGCAGAAAATGGCCTACGCCAACAAGCTGGCGGTGCCCTTCGCCGTGCTGCTGGGTGAGGACGAGATCGCCGAGGGAATGTGCTCGGTGAAGAATATGGCAACCGGCGAACAGGTCAAGCTGACCCCCCAGGCGGCGGCGGAGCACGTCCGCAAGGCTCTGGACGAAGGGAACTGCCCGGTGATTCTGGAAAAATAAGGATTCTGTCCGGAAGCGGGATTTCCCCCGGTTCCGGACAAAGTCCCGGAAAAGTTATGCTTGCATTTTTCCGGGGATTGTATTATACTGTATAGCGTTCCACATTCCCATGCCGGTGTGATGGAATTGGTAGACGTAGTGGACTCAAAATCCACCGGTAGCGATACCGTGCCGGTTCGAGCCCGGCCACCGGCACCAAAGGACAGCGAACCCCGCCTGGGGTTCGCTGTCCTTTTTTGAAGATGCCGGGCTCGAACCCATTTGAATCCGACATTCCGGTGGAATGTCGGGCAGCCGGGCTGGACCGGCTGCCACCTTTTTGATGATCGGCCCGGCCACCGGCACCAAAAATCGACAAGCACCAACGGGGCTTGTCGATTTTTACTTATTCGTTATTCACTATTCACTCTTCACTAAAATTGTGGGTCGATTTTTGGAAGTGAAGAAGTAAAAGTGAAAAGTGAAAAAGAATGGTGTGCCGCACAGCGGCACGGATTTCATATTTGGGGTGACGGTCATGCCCAGTCCGCTTCAGGAAAAGTCCAAGGCATTCGCTCTGGAAATCATCAGAGTGTGCAATGAAATCAAAAGGTCAAAACGGGAAACCGTTCTCACAAACCAGCTGATCCGTTCCGGCACCAGTGTCGGTACCAATATCCGTGAGGCAATGTATGCACATGGGAAGGCAGACTTTGTGGCCAAGCTCCAGATTGCATTGAAAGAGTGTTCGGAAAGCGAATACTGGCTGGAACTGCTGTTGGAAAGCGGATACTATGAAGACCATGCCGTTTTGCAGCATTGCACCGAGGTCAAGCGTTTGCTCATTGCTTCCATCAATACAGCAAAAAAGAATCTGACTTGAAGGCATTGATGAAGTGAAGAAGTAAAAGTGAAAAGTGAAAAAGAGTGGTGTGCCCCACAGCGGCACGGATTTTATATTTGAGGTGATGGCTGTGCCCGGTCTGTTTCGCCATTTCATCAACAGATTGTGAGGAAACTCTGTGAATAACAATGAACAAACCCGTCCCCTGTTCCGGGGAGAACTGGCGCTGGCCATTGCGGTGGCGCTCAACTCCTTCGGCGTGGTGCTAATGCTCTACTCCGGCTCGGGGATCTCCGCGATCTCCAGCGTTCCCTATGCTTTTTCGGAGGTGTTCCCCTTCCTCTCCCTGGGAACCTGGACCTACCTGTTTCAGGGGGCGTTGATTCTGACCCTGATGGTGCTGCGGCGGCGGTTTGTGGCGCCGTACCTGTTCAGCTTTGTGGTGGGATTTGTGTTCAGCCAGCTGCTGGATGTGCATGAAGGGTGGATTGACGTGCTCCCCACCAGTCTGGGCTGGTGCGTGGTATATTTCATCGTCAGCTATTTGCTGCTGTGCTTCGGCATTGCCTTGTCCAACCGGTGCAGGCTGCCCATTGTGCCCACGGACCTGTTCCCCCGGGAGCTGGCCCAGATCACCGGACTTCCCTACCCCCGGATCAAAATTTCCTTTGACGCCATCTGCCTGACGGTAACGGCGGGGATGACCTTCCTGTTTCTGGGCCATCTGAAGGGAATCGGCATCGGCACGGTGCTGGCGGCGCTGACCATGGGAAAGGTCATCGGAATCATGGGCGCCTGGTTAGACCGGCACTTTGTTTTTGACATTTACCATCGGAAAACCAAAGTATGATGCAATTTCAAATATCGCACCCGTATGGGTGCGATATTTTTTTAAGTGAAGAGTGAATAGTGAATAGTGAAGAGTGAAAAGGGGGCGGAGGACTGTACAAACCCCGCCGGCTATGCTACCATAAAAGAAAAAACAAGGAGGCAGCGCCATGCAGGTAACCAAACTGGATCATCAACTTCACATTCTGGACGACGGACGGGTCCGGGCTTTTCTGATTGCGGGCGGGGACAGCGCCCTGCTCATCGACACGGGCTTTGCTGACAGCCAGGTTTACGAGACGGTAAAAACCATTACCGATCTGCCGGTGACGGTGCTGCTGACCCACGCTGACCCGGATCACGCCGGAGGCTTGATCCCCTTCGGCGCCTGCTGCGCCATGGAGCCGGACTGGCCCATGATTCCCCAGGGAGTTTCCATCCATTCTCTGAACCAGGGGGATGTGTTCTGCTGCGGGGAGTACCGGCTGGAGGTCATTCCCATTCCCGGTCACACCAGAGGCAGCGCTGCCTTCTTCGACCGGGAGAAGGGTCTGCTGATTTCCGGTGACTCGGTGCAGAAAGACGGCCCCATTTTCATGTTCGGCCCTCACCGGAATCTGGATCAGTACATCGAAAGCCAGAAAAAGCTGCTTTCCCTGGCTCCCTCCATCCGCACCATTCTCCCCAGTCACCACCCCTGCCCCATCGGGCCGGAGTACATTGAATGGAATCTTCAGGATGCCCTGGATCTGAAGGCGGGCAAGCTCCCCTCCCAGCCCCATCCCAACCTCCCCTGCCGGATCTGTCAGGGAAAGTCCGCTGCCTTCCTCTATTGACAAAAAAGATTGCCCGGCTGCCGAAAACTCGGCAACCGGGCATTTTGGTTTTTCAGTCGATGTTCACGGAGTTGCGGCTGTTGCGCAGCCGGGCCATGGCCCTGGCCAGCATGATCTGGTTGGCGCGGAACTGAGCCTGGCTGTGACTCTGACGGAGTTCTTCCTCCGCCCGGGCTTTGGCCCGCTCTGCCCGTTTCCGGTCGATATCCTCCGGCCATTCGCAGGTCTGGACGAACAGCACCACCTTGTGGGGCCCGACTTCCATGTAGCCTTCGGAGTTAATGGCGTCCCGCCATTTCCCGTCCTGGAGAATGGACAGACTGCCCGGCCGGAGCACCGCCAGCATGGGGGCGTGGCCCTTGAGCACGGTCCACTTGCCCTCGTCGGCGGCGGTAAAGGTCAGGGCTTCAATCTCTCCGGAGAAGAATCGGTGATCCGGGGTGAGAATCTCAAAGGGAAAGGTCTCAGATGCCATTGCGCTCCATCTCCTTCGCCTTTTCAATGGCCTCGTCGATGTCGCCTACCATGGAGAAGGCTGCTTCCGGCAGATGGTCCACTTCCCCGTCCACAATGGTGCGGAAGCTGCGGATGGTGTCCTTCAGGGGCACGAACCGTCCGGGCTTGCCGGTGAACTGCTCGGCCACGTGCATGGGCTGGGACAGGAACTGCTGGATCTTTCTGGCCCGATAGACGATCTTCTGATCCTCCTCGGACAGCTCATCCATGCCCAGAATGGCGATGATGTCCTTCAGCTCGGTGTAGCGCTGGAGGCATTCCTGGACCCGCCGGGCCACGTCGTAGTGCTCCTGGCCCACAATGGCCGGGTCCAGAATCCGGGAGTTGGACTCCAGGGGGCTGACGGCGGGGTAGATGCCCATTTCCGCCACGTGCCGGGACAGCACCGTGGTGGCGTC
>DVKV01000050.1 GCA_018715835.1 Candidatus Faecousia intestinavium
GATGTGGAGAATCAGGACGGCTGGGCAGTAGGGCATTACCATGTCCGGGGGGATGAGTTTTTCCTTCAGGGCCATTTCCCGGGAAATCCCATTGTCCCCGGGGTGATTCTGTGTGAAATGTTGGCCCAGTCCGCCTGCGTGCTGATGAAGGACGCTATGACGGAGGGAAAGCTGCCGGTGTATACCGGGCTGAACAACGTGAAGTTCCGCTCCCCGGTTCGTCCCGGGGACACGGCGGAAACCCGCTGCCATATCAAGCGGGCCAAGCACCCGTTCTATTTTGCCGAAGGCACCGTCAGCGTGGGAGACCGGCTGTGTGTGTCTGCGGAATTTTCCTTTGCCATTACAGGAGTGTAACCTATGTTCTCTAAAATTCTGATTGCCAACCGGGGAGAAATTGCAGTGCGGATTATCCGGGCCTGCAAGGAGATGGGCGTGGCCACGGTGGCGGTCTATTCCGAAGCGGACCGGAACGCTCTGCACGTGGCCTTGGCGGATCAGAGCTACTGCATCGGCGGGCCGGAGGCCTCGGAGAGCTATCTCAACGAGCAGCAGATCATCAGCGCCGCGGTGCTGGCGGGGGCACAGGCCATCCACCCGGGCTACGGATTCCTGTCGGAAAACGCCCATTTTGCCCGGCTTTGCCAGAAAAACGGCCTGGCATTCATCGGCCCGGACCCGGAGCATATGGAAAAGCTCAGCGACAAAGCGGTGCTGAAGGAACTGATCCAGACCACCGGCCTGACCCCCATCCCCGGCACCAAGGCCTTGACCGGCGTGGAGGAGGCCAAGACGGCGGCGCAGAGAATCGGTTATCCTGTGATGCTCAAGGCCTGCGCCGGCGGCGGCGGCCGGGGCATCCGGCTGATCCGCACGGAGGAAGAGCTGGAGCAGGCCTGGTATCAGGCCACCTCCGAGGCCCTCAGCGCCTTTGGCGACGGGTCGGTTTACCTGGAAAAATATGTATCCCCGGCCCGCCATGTGGAACTGCAGATGCTGGCGGATGAGCAGGGAAATGTGGTCTGCCTGGGGGAGCGGGACTGCTCCTTGCAGCGCAGAAACCAGAAGCTGATCGAGGAAACTCCCTCTCCGGCAGTGTCTCCGGAGCAGCGGCGGAACATGATTGCCCTGGCAGTGGACGCAGTGAAGAAAATCGGCTATGTGGGAGCGGGAACCCTGGAATTTCTTCTGGACCGGCAGGGCAACTTCTGGTTCATGGAGATGAATGTCCGGCTGCAGGTGGAGCACTGCATCACCGAGATGCTTACCGGCATCGATCTGGTGAAATGGCAGATCCGGATTGCCGCCGGAGTTCCTTTGAACTTTACCCAGGAGAGCATTCCCATGACCGGATCCGCCATCGAGTGCCGGATCAACGCCACCAGCTGCGGCACGCTGGAGATGCTCCATGTCCCCGGCGGTCCCTCGGTGCGCTTTGACACCTGCCTGCTGGAAGACACCCAGGTGTCCCCTTATTATGATTCCCTGCTGGGCAAGCTGATTGTTTATGCCAAGACCCGGGAGGAGACCTTGCGGAAGCTCCGGGCGGCATTGTGCGAGCTGGTGATCCGGGGCATTCCCACCAACATTGAAGAACAGCTGAATTTTATAACCGACGACCGGTTTGTTTCCGGTGCGTATGATCTGACATTTATGGGCAACAGGTGAGACTATGGCCTTTATCAATTTTCTGAAACCGAAAAACCAGCTGGAAGAGGGCGGCCGTACCGCCGCCCCTGTCCATGAAGACGCGGGGGAGCCGGAAAAGACCTGCCCCAACTGCCACAAGTCCATCCCGCTGAGCCGTTTATGGGCGCAGAATCTGGTGTGTGCCTGCGGCCATCATTTCCGGATGAAAGCCCGGCAGAGATTGTCCCTGATTTGTGACAGGGGCAGTTTCATGGAGCTTTTCCGGGGTGTAAAGGCAGGGAATCCTCTGGATTTTCCCGGCTATTCCGAAAAAATCGAGACAGCCCGGACCGCCAGCGGCGAGGAAGAAGCGGTGATCTGCGGCACAGCCGCTCTGGAAGGGCAGAACTGCTGCCTGTTCGCCATGGAGCCCTATTTCATGATGGGGTCCATGGGAAGCGCTGTGGGAGAAAAGATCACGCGGCTGTTTGAGTACGCCACGGAGCACCGGCTGCCGGTGATCGGCTTTACCGTATCCGGCGGCGCCCGGATGCAGGAGGGGCTGCTTTCGCTGATGCAGATGGCAAAAACCAGCGCCGCAGTGAAACGGCACAGTGATGCGGGGCTGCTGTATGTGGCGGTGCTCACCGACCCCACCACTGGGGGCGTCACCGCCAGCTTCGCCATGGAGGCGGACATCATCCTGGCTGAACCCGGCGCCACGGTTGGCTTTGCCGGTGCCCGGGTCATCGAACAGACCACCCGCAAGTCCCTGCCCAAGGGATTCCAGACGGCGGAGTTTGTCCTGGAACATGGATTTGTAGACCGCATTGTCCCCCGGGCAGGACAAAGACAGCTGCTCTCGGAGCTGCTGCGGCTGCACAATGGAGGGTAAGACAGTGAGTCAGATTCCTTACAGCCGGGTCAAGCTGGCCCGGGACAGCGCCAGACCCACGGGTCTGGACTACATTACCAATCTGTTTCCGGGATTCCTGGAGATGCACGGCGACCGGCGCTTTGCCGATGACCCTGCCGTTGTCGGTGGCTTGGCCTGGCTCAACGGCATGCCGGTGACGGTGATTGCCATTGAAAAAGGCCACACCGCCAAGCAGCGGGCTGCCCGGAATTTCGGCGCCCCCAATCCGGAGGGCTACCGGAAGGCCCTTCGCCTGATGAAGCAGGCGGAGAAATTCGGCCGGCCGGTGATCTGCTTCGTGGATACCTCCGGGGCCTTCTGCGGCATCGGCGCCGAGGAACGGGGACAGGGGCAGGCCATTGCGGAGAATTTGCTGGAAATGAGCACCCTGTGTGTGCCCATCGTGTCCATCCTCATCGGTGAAGGGGGCAGCGGCGGGGCGCTGGCTTTGGCGGCGGCAGACCGGGTATGGATGCTGGAAAATGCGGTTTACTCCGTGATTTCTCCCGAGGGCTGCGCCAGTATCCTGTGGAAGGATGCGGCCAAGGCGGATGCCGCAGCAGCCAGCCTGAAGCTCACCGCCCAGGACGCCAAACAGCTGGGAGTCATCGAGGAGATCCTCTCTGAGGAAGACCTGGGAAAAGCTGAATTCTATCAATCTCTTCGCAGCCAGTTGTGGAATCAGCTGAAAGAGCTGAACGCGGATCCGGACCTGGTGGCAAAGCGTTACGACCGGTTCCGCCGGATCGGTACCGGCACCCTGCAAGGATAAGGAGCGCATATGAGTATCTATCAGAAATATTGCCGGGAAGTCCTGAACGACCAGGGCGGCCTGGAGAAGATCACCCTGGACTATCCGGAAAACTTCAATTTTGCCTACGATGTGGTGGATGTGATGGCGGAGCAGACACCGGACAAAACCGCCATGGTCTGGTGCAACACGGAAAACGAAGAGCATATTTTCTCTTTCGACCAGATCCGCCGCTACAGCAACCGGATGGCAAACGTGTTCTCCAAAGCAGGTTTGAAACGGGGAGACCGGGTGATGCTGGTGCTCAAGCGCCACTATGAGTACTGGTTCGCCGTCATCGCCCTGCACAAGCTGGGCGTCACTGCCATCCCCGCCACCCATATGCTGACGGTGGAGGATTATGTCTACCGGCTGGAAACCTCCAAAGCCAACGCCATTGTCTGCACCTGGCAGAACGAGGTGCCCCAGAAACTTCGCGCCGCTGTGGAAAAAGTGGGAAATCCCTGCATCCTCTGGTGTGTCCAGAAGGACGTGGAAGGTTTCCGGAACCTGACGGCGGAGATGGAAGCCGCCGGGGAAGACTGGCAGCGGATTCCTACCAAGGTCACTGACCCCATGCTGCTCTATTTCACTTCCGGCACCACCGGCTATCCCAAGGGAGTCATCCACGACTTTTCCTACCCCCTGGCCCACATTGTCACCGCCAGGTACTGGCAGCAGGCGGAAGAAGACGGCCTGCACTTCACCGTGGCGGAAACCGGCTGGGCCAAGGCCTCCTGGGGCAAGCTCTACGGCCAGTGGCTGGTGGGAAGCGCCGTGATGGTCTTTGACTTCGACAATTTCGAGCCCAAGCAGCTGTGTGCGGTGATCAACCGCTATGGCGTTACCTCTTTTTGTGCGCCTCCTACGGTGTACCGGTATCTGGTGCGCAAGGGGATTCCTGACATGCCCAGCCTGCGCCATGCCTCCACCGCCGGCGAAATGCTCGCACCGGAGGTGTTCCGGAAATTCCAGGAGCGCACCGGCCTTTCCCTGTGCGAAGGCTACGGCCAGACGGAGACGACTTTGCTTATGGCAAATTTCAAGGGCCAGACGCCCATTGAGGGCTCCATGGGCCGGATTTCTCCCCTGTACAACATCCGCCTGCAGGACAAGAACGGCAATCCTGTGGCCCCGGGAGAGATTGGGGAAGTGGTGATTATTCCCCCGGAAAACGGCAGGCAGATCGGCGTGTTCAGCGGTTATCTGGACAACGAGAAGCAGTACCGCCATGTGTGGCGGGGCGGGGTGTACCACACCGGAGACGCAGCTTTCATGGATGAAAACGGAAACTACTGGTTCCATGGCCGGTTTGACGACATCATCAAAACCGGCGGCTACCGGGTAGGTCCCTATGAGGTGGAAAACGTCCTGATGGAGCACCCGGCGGTGGTGGAGTGCAGCGTCATTGGCGTGCCGGATACCCTGCGGGGTCAGGCCATCAAGGCCTTTGTGGTGCTCACCGGCGGGAAGAAACCTTCCGCAGAGCTGGAAAAGGAAATCAAGGACTTCTGCAACAGCCGACTGGCGGAGTACAAGTGGATTCGCCTGGTGGAATTCGTCCGGGAGATGCCCAAGACCATCAGCGGCAAGATCCGGAAAACCGAACTGAAAAAGGCCAGCGGCCAATAATTTTACCCCCCCGAAAGTGATGCTTTCGGGGGGTTCCGTGTTTGACGATTCTTCCCTTTTGTGATATAGTATGACAGAATCAAATGGTTCCGAGGAGAATCCGGAGGGAGGAAAACGCATGGACGCACTGACCGGCAAAGCCGGGGAAATTCTCAGCCAGAGTGTTCCGGGCTATCATTGTTATCGCCTGACTCCCCGACCGGTCATCCGGTATGCCGGAGCCAATCTGTGCCGGATGCTGGGCTGCACGCCGGAGGACCTGGTATCGGATAAGGAAGACCGGTACGGGCAATGGGTCTATCCCGGGGACCGGGATGCCTATGCCGCCGCTCTGGACAGTCTGAGCCGTAGCCCTCACAGCCGTACCATTCAGTATCGGCTGGTGGGACGGGACGGAAGCGTCCGCTATGTCAGCGATACCCTGACTTCCCGGCAGGGGGAGGACGGCCAGATGGAGGCGGATTCCGTTCTGACGGATATTACCGCCCTGAAGCAGGAAAACCGAGACCTGCAGTACCTGAACGACACCATCCCCTGCGGCTTTATGAAATACACCTGTGAAGCCACACCGCGGATTACCTATATCAATGATCGGATGCGCAGTATTCTGGGCCTGCCTGAAAGCGGCAGCGGCCAGAGTGAGTATATAGAATTGTACAAGCAGAGCGTATACCTGATGATTCCCATGGACCAGAGGGAGCGAATGCAGCGCTACCTGAATCGGGTATACCGGAGGGGGACCCCCATCGCCGGGGAGATTACCGTGCTGCGCTGCGACGGGACCAAGGCCCACCTGTTCGGCTGGGTGACCAAATGTGTCAATCCCCAGGGGCAGGAGGAATTTCAGAGCGTGTGCATGGACGTGACGGACCGGTACCAACAGAAGCGTTCCGCCCAGATCCAGCGTTATCTGAAAGCCCTGACTGAAGTATATGACCTGATTTTTGAACTGGACTTTTCCGCCAACACCGCCAAATGTCTGTATGGGGAGAAATATCCCATGTTCCGCTGGGTGGAGAACATCGCCATGGACATGAAGGAGGCGGTGGAGAAGTGGATCCGGGGGAATGTCTGGGAAGAGGACCGGGAGCAGGTGCAGACCTTGTTCCAGCAGATTTATGCGGATGGCTGGAAAAACAACGACGCCCAGCCCCTGCGGGTGAGTTACCGGGCATCCACGGATACCGCAGAGCCTCAGCCCTACCAGGGAATCTTCCTGAAAATGGAGGACGCGGTGTGCTGGTTCTGCTGCCGGGCGGTACCCCAGGAGACGGAATCCCTGCGCAGCGAGAATACCTCTCTGAAGGAGAATATGCAGGAGCTGATGCTCCGGTTTACCGACGGCCTGGCGGCGTTTGAAATCCGGGACGGCTGTGTGACGCCGCTGTATGCCAGCGACAATGTGTGTGAGTTTTTCGGCTTTACCCGGGAGGAGTGGCTGCCCATGATGCAGCGCAGCACCCCAATCCGCACCTTTGTCTCCCGCAGCGATACTGCCTATGAAGATTTTCTGGCGCTGCTGCAAAACGGCGAAAGAGAATTTACCTACTATGACCTGAAGACGGAGACGGAGCGGCGCATCCGGGCCATCTGTTCCCAGAATAACCCGGGTTCCGGTTCTGTCCGCTATGTGATGCTGTATAACATGGAACCCAAGCCTTCCCCCGCTCCCACCTGCCGGGGGACGGTGGTTATCCGCACCTTCGGATATTTTGACGTTTTCGTGGGGGATAAACCCATTGCCTTCCGCAACAAAAAATCCAAGGAGCTGCTGGCTCTGCTGGTGGACCGCCGGGGCGGCTATGTGACCTCGGAAGAAGCCATCGCGTTTTTGTGGGAAGACGAACCTTCCAGCCCGGTGACCCTGGCCCGCTACCGGAAGGTGGCGCTGCGTCTGAAAAATATTCTGGAAGAGTATGGAATATCGGAAATTTTGGAATCTGTGGATGGGAAACGCAGAATTGTGCCGGACAAGGTCCAGTGCGATCTGTATGACTATTTCGCAGGGAAAACGGACCTGTTCAAGGGGAGCTATCTGTCCAATTACAGCTGGGGCGAGACCACCCTGGCGGAATTATCCGGGCAGTATCTCTCACGGTGACGGAAAGACCGGACAGCCATGATCAGCATGGAATTTCCTTTACCCCTTTTTATGGGGAAATGTGGTATGGTTATGTGAAACGAGAAAGGAGTTGGCAGATATGGCACTGAAGCTGGGAAAGAGACAGCTGCAGCTGAATTCTTTCCAGGTTGCCACACTTGGCTTTGCAGGAGTCATCCTGACGGGGGCGCTGCTTTTGATGCTCCCCATATCCAGTGTATCCGGGGTAGTGACCCCCTTTGTGGATGCGCTGTTCACTTCCACCACCGCCGTGTGTGTAACAGGGCTGGTGGTCCAGGACACGGGAACCTACTGGACGGTATTCGGACAGAGCGTGATCTTGCTGCTCATTCAGATCGGCGGATTGGGTGTGGTGACCATAGCGGCCTCCATCGCCATGCTGTCGGGCAGGAAGCTGGGGCTGATGCAGCGCAGCACCATGCAGGATGCAGTGGCTGCCCCGAAAATCAGCGGAATTGTCCGCCTGACGGCGTTCATCGTCATTACCACGCTGTGCATCGAGCTGCTGGGCGCTGCGCTGATGGCGCCGGTCTTCTGCCGGGATTTTGGCCTGGGGCAGGGATTGTGGATGTCGCTGTTCCATTCCATATCGGCATTTTGCAACGCAGGCATCGATCTGATGGGAATTCGGGAGCCCTATTCCTCTCTGACCAGCTATGTGGGCAATCCGGTGATCAATCTGACGGTGATGGCCTTAATTGTGGTGGGCGGCATCGGTTTTCTGACCTGGGACGACGTCCGGACCAACGGCTTTCGGCTGGACCGGTACCGGACGCAGAGTAAGGTGATCCTGCTGACCACCGGACTTCTGATCCTGGTGCCCGCCATTGGATTTTTCTTCCTGGAGTTTTCCGATATGCCTTTGGGGCAGCGGATTCTCAGCTCCCTGTTCCAGTCGGTGACTCCCAGAACCGCCGGATTCAACACGGTGGATCTGACGGCCATGACCCAGGCGGGACAGATGACAATGATTATTCTCATGCTCATCGGCGGCTCTCCTGGATCGACGGCCGGCGGTATGAAAACCACCACCTTTGCCGTGATCATCGCCTGCGCAGTGGCGGTCTTCCGGCGGCGGGACTCCGCCCACTTTTTCAGACGGAGAATCGGACATGATGTGGTGGCCACAGCGCTGACGCTGTCGTTTATGTATGTGGGACTGTGTGTGGGCTGCGGAATGATCATCAGTCTGGTGGAGGATCTGCCGCTGCTGACCTGCATGTACGAAACCGCTTCTGCAGTGGGCACGGTGGGCCTGACCCTGGGAATTACGCCCCAGCTGGGTGTCCTGTCCAAGGGAGTTCTCATTGCGCTGATGTATTTGGGCCGGGTAGGCGGTCTGACCCTGATTTATGCTGCCCTTGCCGGACAGCGGACCGTGGGGCGTCTGCCCCTGGATAAGATTACAGTAGGATAAAGGAGACAGCTATGAAATCCATTTTATTGATTGGCTTAGGCCGGTTCGGAATGCACGTTGCCAAGGAACTGCACGCCCTGGGACACCAGGTGATGGCCGTGGATGAAAACGAAGAGCGGGTCAACGAAGTATTGCCCTATGTGACCAATGCCCAGATCGGAAACAGCACCAATGAGGAATTCCTGGCTTCCCTGGGAATCCCGGATTTTGATGTGTGCATTGTGGCCATCGGAAACGATTTCCAGAGTTCTCTGGAGACCACTTGTTCCCTGAAGGAAATGGGGGCGCCTCTGGTGGTGGCCCGGGCGGAGCGGGACGGCCAGGCCAAGTTCCTGCTGCGCAACGGAGCCGACGATGTGGTCTACCCGGAGAAACAGCTGGCAAAGTGGACGGCGATCCGTTACAGCTCCGACCACATTCTGGATTATGTGGCCCTGGATGATGAGCACGCCATGTACGAGGTGGATATGCCCACAGAGTGGATCGGCAAGACCGTGGGTCAGATGGACATCCGGAAAAAGTATCACATCAACATCATGGCGGTAAAGCGCAGCGGCAAGCTGGTCCTCTCTGTTTCTCCGGAAACGGATTTCCGCCAGGGAGACACCTTGCTGGTGCTGGGTACCTACAAGGATGTGCAAAAGTGCTTCCGCCTGTAATTCATGCACTGAACAAAAAGACCATCCCCGCAGTGCCCCACCGGGCACTGCGGGGGCTTTTTGCTTTCAGACAAAAAATGGTAGCGTTTTCGGAAAAAGAATCGTATAATAGAAGATTATCAGGGTTTGCCGGAAGAACGGAGCAATCCGGAAGAGTATCAGGAAAGAGGGTATAAAATGGGACATATTACATCGAAAAATGCCTATAAAAGCCTGGAAGAGCGGATTAACTGGTTTACCCAGGGGGCTCCCGCCACGGAGACTTTCCGCAAGATTCTGGAAGTTCTATATACCGAGGATGAGGCCAAGGCGGTTTCCCAGCTGCCGGTGCGGCCCTTTACCATTCGCAAGGCGGCCAAAATCTGGGGAATGACCGAAGCCCAGGCGGAAAAGACGCTGGACCGCCTGTGCGAGCGGGCCCTGCTGGTGGATACGGAGCACAACGGCGAGCGGCGGTTCGTCATGCCGCCACCCATGGCGGGCTTTATTGAGTTTGCGTTGATGCGTACCCGGGGAGACATTGACCAGAAATACCTGGCGGAGCTATACTACCAGTACATGAACGTGGAAGAGGATTTTGTCAAGGACCTGTTCTATGTGACGGAAACCAAGCTGGGCCGGGTCTATGTTCAGGAGCCGGTGCTGACCAATTCCCAGATGAACCACATTCTGGACTATGAGCGTGCTACCCACATCATCGAGGAAGCCAAGTATATCGGCCTGGGGCTGTGCTATTGCCGGCACAAGGCCTACCATGCGGGACATCCCTGTGAGATTGACGCCCCCTGGGATGTGTGCCTGACTTTTGGAAATGTGGCCCGGTCTCTGGCCCAGCACGGCCAGCACGCCCGGCTGATCTCCAAGGAGGAGGCCAAGGATGTGCTGCAGCGGGCATACGATGCCAACCTGGTGCAGATCGGAGAAAACGTAAGAGAAGACCCGTCTTTCATCTGCAACTGCTGCGGCTGCTGCTGCGAGGCCCTGCAGGCTGCCCGGCGGTTTGCTCCGGTTCAGCCGGTGGAGACCACCAACTATATCCCCGCCATCGGCCAGGACACCTGTGTGGGCTGCGGAAAATGCGCCAAAGTCTGTCCGGTTCATGCCATTTCCCTTCAGGAGGACCCGGTTACCCACAAGAAGAAGGCCAAACTCAGCAGCGAGCTGTGCCTGGGCTGCGGCGTCTGTGCCCGGAACTGCCCCACCAAGGCCATCCAGATGGAGCGCAGAGCTGTGCAGATCATCACTCCGGTGAACAGCACCCACCGCTTTGTGATGCAGGCAATCGAAAAAGGCACCTTGCAGAATCTGCTTTTTGACAACCAGGCGTTTGCCAGCCATCGGGCTATGGCCCAGATTTTCGGCGCTATCCTGAAAATGCCCCCCATCCATCAGGCGCTTGCCAGCAAGCAGTTCAAGTCGGTGTACCTGGACAAGCTGCTCTCCAGCCATTTGAACAAGGCTCGGCAGAAGCAGGCGGGAACCGGAAAAGAAAATTGACTTTCCGGAGGGAATCTGGTAAACTGAAATCAGAATTTAACCGGATTTTCGCCACTGAAAAGAAAATGTCAGGGAGGGTAGGATAATGCTGTATCATGTGATAGATCTGATGAGCGGCGCAGTATTTGCGCTGATTCTGGTATGGATTGTGTTGGCGCTGCGCCGCTGCCGGAGTGTGGGGCGGTATATCCTGATGAGCTTGTTCACGGT
>DVKV01000051.1 GCA_018715835.1 Candidatus Faecousia intestinavium
CTTGTTGTTAAAGAAAAACAGCAGGAAACGATATAGACCAATCCCGGCCAGAATCAACAGAACCAGCAGAGAAACCGTGCCCTCCGTTGTGGAGAAAAAAGCCGTCCTTCCCGGCAGAATTACAATGGCAAAGAAGGCCAGTCCGGCCAGGAGCAGCCAGAAATTATGGAGAAATTTCAAAATGTTCTTTTTCCCACGGGGCATATCCGGTTCCAGCAGCTCCGGGTGCTTGACGGTGCAGCGGACGATGGCCGTTGGAATCCGGGAGACATGGGTGTACAGCCGTTCTGCGGAATATTCCACCCCATCCAGGGTGAATTCGGGGTACATCCCTTCCCGGGTGATGGTGAGACCCAGATGATTTTCCCGGGCAAAGATAAGCAGGGCATCCGTAAATTCCCGGGGATTGGTGATCGGGGTATCCGGGGTGAACGTGAATGTGGATCGGGACATGGCTTTGGACATGGCCTGATAGTCCCGAAGCCACCGGGAAAACAGCTGCCCACGGTTCTCCGGCTGATCCATCTGCGCCAGCAGACTGTCAATGTCCGTTTCGCCCTTGCTCATGGCCTGGCAGAAGCGGATGGCAGTCTGGGCATCCTGGATTTTTCGGCGAAGCTGGGCTTCCTGGGCTCCTGCGGCCTGTTCCAGGGAAAGCTTCCCGGCCAGGACTTTCTGGATTTCCTCCAGGGGCATATCCACCATCCGCAGTGCCCGGATGTATTTGAGATTTTGAATGTCCTCCGGGGTGTACTCCCGATAGTCATTTTCCGGATTACGCGTCGGGCGAAGCATCCCTTTCTGCTCGTAAAAGCGGATGTTCCGCCGGGAGATTCCGGTGAGTCGTTCTGCTTCTTTGATATTCATAAAATGGTGCCTCCTTTCCTGGATGCCTTTAGCATAGGCCATGCATCAGGTGGAATGTCAACAACTTTTTCGGCGAATTTGAAATTCTGTGCTGGGATTTAACGAAAATCAGGCAGCGTTTTCTATGATGTTCGTGGAGAGCCAAACACCTGGGGATGTTTGACAACAAAGGCGTAGACTCCGGATGAACCGGGAACCCGGTAGACCACAAAAACTTCCTCATCCGAATCGATGAAGGATGTTTCAAGAGAGAAAAGCCCTGAAGAATCGAGGGACGGGGTGTAGGTGTTGACGGTTACTGAATCTCCGATGTGAATTTCCTCCGTCACGGAGAGTGAATCGCTTACCGGCTCCGAAAAACCGAAAGTGATGGTGCCGGAATCGATAAAATTCAGATTGGCGAAAGGCAGCAGTTCCAGATTTTCAGAATCTTCCGAGTTCGCAAACCAAAGGGGCATACATACGAATCCACCCATCAGACCGCCGGCTCTTCGATCGACACCCCGGACGGTCAGGGTGTCGATGCGGCTCAGTTTCCAACGCTGCCGGACGGAATCCGCCTGGAGAAATTCCAGCAGAACCGTTCCATCGTCGGTCACCTGAAGCTGGTAAGCCTTGTCCTGGGAGAGCCAGACTCCGGTATCCGGATTTCCCGGAACGGGCTGAAATCCAAAGGTACAGACCTGTTCCTTTTCCTCACTGGGGTAGGGGGTCTGGTAAAACAGCAGCGTTTCTTCCGGAAAAAGGTCCAGGGCAATCAGAGGAAGCTCCTCCTGGGAATCTCCCAGCAAAACCTTCTCTACCCGGTAGCAGTGACCGAAGGGATTTTCCCCGGAAAAAACAGGCTCCACCTGGGTGCTGATACGCTGATATTCCTGCCACGCGGGGTAGGCGATCAGCCCGATCAGGCAGAGCAGGAACAGACCGTACCGCCAGGGGGCGCGGTCCCGGACTGTGATCCGGGACTCCTGCTCCCAGAGCTGTTCTTCTCCCGCCATAGCGCCTTTCAGGCTGCGGTACTGAAAATACTGCCCCAGGAAAGGAAACCCAAAACCCAGCCCCCATTGCATTACCAGGAAGGTTCGGTCCATGGCCCTGCGGTAACGCAGACGCTTTCCGTCCCAACTGGATACAGAGATACCAAATATCCATTTTCCCGGTGTGGTTTTTACGGAACAAAGCATCACGGGCTCCAGAAGGAGCATTAAAACCAAGCTCAGAAGCCAAAGAAGGATTTCTCCAAAAGGCTGCTGGAGCACAGAAGGATAGATCAGGTAAATCAGCAGACCATAAATCCCAGAGTCCAGGATTCTTGCACAGAACCTCTGCCAGGGGAATCGGGAGGACGCTTTTTCCGGCGGATGCTCAGGCGTGTCCAGCATAGACAGATACCGGTCCGGATTCAGCTTTGACAAATCTTCCGAAGCGGAGAGAATCTGCCGGATGATTTCTTCCCGGTTGCTGATCTGGTTATGCCTGTATTGGTAGCTGGATACTTGCGCGCTCAGCGCATGAGAAAGGGAGATTTTTCCCTGGAATAAATCCCGGATTGTCTCAATGGGAACGTCCAGCCCGCGAAGAAGTTTAACCTGCTTCAATGTATCTGCGTGGGATTGATTGTACACCCGGTAGCCGTTTCCGGACCGGTCGGGAGTGATCAGACCCTGGGCCTCGTAAAACCGAATATTGGTTTTGGAAATGCCGGTTAATTGTTCCATGTCTTTGATTGTCATTTTGCGTCACTCCCTTCCACTGCTTGTATTATAAAGGTTCCAGCCACTGGAATGTCAAGGAGTTTTTTCGATTGCGGTACTTTTGGAGAAGGCAGAAAAACAGGCTGCCCTCAGGCAGCCTGTTCAGGGAGACGAGAATCAGAGTGCTTTTGATTGTAAGTCAGTCTTTGGCCCATCCGGCGGTGCAGCGAACCGCCCGCTTCCATCCGGACAGACGGGACTGCCGTTCCTCCGGACCAATCTGGGGAGAGAACAGCCGATCCACCGACCAGTTCCGGGAGATGTCCTCGGTGCTTTTCCAATAGCCCACCGCAAGCCCTGCCAGATAGGCCGCACCCATGGCAGTGGTTTCCACGCATTTAGGCCGCAGCACCGGGGCGCAGCTGATGTCCGCCTGGGTCTGCACCAGATAGCCGTTGGCGGCGGCGCCTCCGTCCACCTTCAGCGCGGACAGCTTGATGCCGGAGTCTGCTTCCATGGCGGTGAGCACGTCGTTGGTCTGGTAGGCGATGGAGTCCAAGGTGGCCCGGATGATGTGGTACTTATTGACGCCACGGGTCAGTCCCACAATGGCCCCCCGGGCATAGGCGTCCCAGTAGGGCGCACCCAGACCGGTAAAGGCGGGCACCACATAACAGCCGTTGGTGTCCCGGACTTTCTGGGCCATGTATTCCGAGTCACCGGCGGACTCAATGAACCGCAGCTCGTCCCGCAGCCATTGGATGGCCGCACCGGCCACGAAGATAGAACCTTCCAGAGCGTAGGAAACCTCGCCGTCTACGCCCCAGGCGATGGTAGTGACCAGACCGTTCCGGGAGAAAATCGGCTTCTTGCCGGTGTTCATCAGCAGAAAAGCGCCGGTCCCGTAGGTGACCTTGGCATCTCCCGGAGCGAAACAGGCCTGCCCGAACAGCGCCGCCTGCTGATCCCCCGCGGCGCCAGAGATGGGGATGGGAGCGCCGAAGTACTGGGCATCGGTTTTTCCGTAGCAGCAGCTGGAGGGCTTTGGCTCCGGCAGCATGGACCGGGGAATCCCCATCAGGTCCAGAATTTCTCCGTCCCATTGCAAGGTGTTGATGTTGAACAGCATGGTCCGGGAGGCGTTGGAATAGTCCGTCACGTGAACCTTTCCCCCGGTGAGCTTCCAGATCAGCCATGTTTCCACGGTGCCGAACAGCAGCTCCCCGGCCAGTGCCTGCTCCAGAGCACCGGGAACGTTCTGCAAAATCCAGCGGATTTTGGTGGCGGAGAAATAGGGGTCGATGACCAGACCGGTTTTGGACCGGATGGTGTCCACGAAGCCCTGCTCGGTGAGCCGGTCGCAGAAGGGTGCGGTCCGGCGGCACTGCCAGACAATGGCGTGATAAACCGGTCTGCCGGTGAACCTATTCCAGACAATGGTGGTTTCCCGCTGGTTGGTGATGCCGATGGCGGCTATGTCTGCGGCAGTAACGCCGATGTTGGCCAGGGCCTGTTTGGCCACTTCCAGCTGGGTGGAGAAAATCTCGTCCGCGTCATGTTCCACCCAGCCCGGCTGGGGAAAGATCTGGGTGAATTCCTTCTGGGCCACGCTGCAGATTTCTCCCTGGGCGTTGAAGAGAATGCAGCGGTTGGAGGTGGTTCCGGAATCCAATGCCATGATGTATCTGGGCATGAGACTTCATCCTTTCTGTGTGTGTTCAGGAACACTATACCATATTATCTTCCGGTTGACAATGAAATGTACGTTCAACAGTAAAAAATCCGCCGCCCCAGGTAATGGGGCGGCGGTGCGTGATCATTGAATGTGTACATGATTGTTGATGTGGTCCTGACAGTAGCAGTAGTAGCCCTTGCACCGGGAACAGTAGCGGAACTCCAGCTCCGGATTAGATACATCCGTGCGGCCGCAGACGGTGCAGCGGTGGGTGTAGGGGGCTTTGGGCGCCGCCTTGGCTGCCTCATAGGACCCGGCATCAAATTGAATGACTTTTGCCTTTTTCTGAGTGGGCGCTTTCCGGAACAGCCGCCGGGCATTGACCCGCCAGGACATGGGAACCACGTTGAGAACGTCCTTCCCGAAGAACAGGAAATAGTTGGCCAGGGAGATCACCGAGAACAGGCTGTAGGGGAAGGGGAGTGTGAACAGATCCAGCAGCACAATGGCCAGATCAAACAGGGCAAAGATCCAGGCCTTGACGGGAATGATGAACAGCAGCAAAAACTGTGCGTTGGGGAACAGGGTAGCGTAGCTGAGGAACAGACTCAGGTTCAGGTAGGTAGCGCTGGCCACGCCGCCGAAGATCATGCAGTAGACGTCCATCATCACCACGCCGGTGAGGTAGAACAGATTGAACCGGAGGGTACCCCAGATGTTTTCCATAGCCCGGCCCAGGGAATAATAGCAGAACAGAGAAACCGCCATCAGCAGCAGGTTATCAATTCCGTAGGTCAGAGGATAGGTAATCAGCCGCCAGACCTGCCCCTGCAGAATCAGCTGCCGGTTAAAGCAGAGAATGTTGTAGAGCAGATAGTTGCCGGACATCTGGCTCATGAGGTATACAATGGCGGTTCCCAGAACAATATACAGCATCAGGTTGGGAATGCCTTTATTTCTATTTTTATAGCAGTACAGATCAAACTTTCTGCGAAGATTTTTCAAACCCTTCAACTCCTAATTAGACGTTTCCCTCATTTTATCAGCAAACGAAGAAAAAGTCTATAGCGGAATTGTGAATATTTGGTCCCGGTGTCCCAGAAAAAAAGGTTGACTTTTGACGAAAAAGGAATACAATATACAAAGAAAACTGCATACAGCCTTATCAAGAGTGGTGGAGGGAACGGCCCGATGAAACCCGGCAACCTGTCCGAAAGGAAAAGGTGCCAAATCCGGCGGCAAACGAAAGATGAGGATTCGATTCTACGCACATCGGATCTTCGATGTGCGGTTTTTCTTTGCGTAAACCGGGTGCCCAGCACCCACTGCCAAGGAAAGGAATTTTGTATGGAAAAAAGATTGTTTACTTCGGAATGTGTCACCAACGGACATCCGGACAAGGTGGCCGATACCATCTCCGACGCGATTCTGGACGCGTGTCTGGCCCAGGACCCTGGTTCCCGGGTGGCCTGCGAGGCCATGGTGACCACGGATTTCTGCCTGATCTGCGGCGAGATTACCACCCGTGCCCAGGTGGACTACCGGGATGTGGCCCGGGAGGCCATCCGCAGCATTGGCTATGTGCACCCGGGGGACGGATTTGACGCGGACAGCGTGGAAATTCAGTGCCGGATTCACACCCAGTCGGCGGACATCGCCCTGGGGACCAATGATGATGTGGGCGGCGCCGGAGATCAGGGCATGATGTTTGGTGGTGCCTGTACCCAGACCCCGGAGCTGATGCCCCTGCCTGCTGCATTGAGCCGGGCGCTGTGCAACCGGCTGACAGCCTGCATCCGGGAGAACGACCTGCTGCGTCCTGATGGAAAAACCCAGGTCAGCGTGGAGTTTGACGAGCAGGGGAAGGTTGCGGGGATTGATACCGTGGTGGTTTCCGTGATGCACAGTGCGGACTTTGCCATGGAAGACCTCCGGGCGTATATCCGCCGGGAAGTGATTGCTCCCGTGCTGTCAGATTACGGCTTCCGGATGGAGGAGGTTGCCCATATCTACATCAACCCCACCGGAAAGTTTGTGATCGGCGGCCCCAACGGCGACACGGGCCTGACCGGACGGAAGATCATTGTGGACACCTACGGCGGGTATTTCTCCCACGGCGGCGGCGCTTTTTCCGGAAAGGACCCCACCAAGGTGGACCGGAGCGCTGCCTACATGGCCCGGTACATGGCCAAGAATCTGGTGGCGGCGGGACTGGCGGAACAGGTGCAGGTGCAGCTGGCCTATGCCATCGGCGTGGCCCAGCCGGTATCTCTGCGGGTGGACAGCTATGGCACCGGCGTGATTTCCGACGAGGCCATGACCGAGCTGCTGCGGAAAACCTGTGATCTGACCCCCGGCGGAATCATCCGGAAACTGGATCTGCGGCGGCCTATTTACCGCACCACGGCGGCGCAGGGCCACTTCGGCGTGGCGGACCGTCCCTGGGAACAGACGGATCTGGCCCCGGAGCTGAAGCGCCTGGCCGGGAAATAAGCAAAATCACCCCCTTGCGCAAGCAAGGGGGTGATTTTGTATCCAGCATTGAATTGTCAAATGAATGAATATAAACTTGCAAAATTTCTTCTTGACAAGAAACGTGTTCA
>DVKV01000052.1 GCA_018715835.1 Candidatus Faecousia intestinavium
TTTTCCACTTATCTGGCAAAGAAACGGGCAGAGGGCAAGCACTACAATGTAGCCATTTCCCACGCAGCCAAGAAGCTGGTGCGGCTTATCTTCGCCATGGAGAAATCCAGGCAACCCTATCGCTCTGTAACGAGTGGTTTTCGGTATACAAAAAACGCCGCCCAAAATGGGCGGCGTTCTGAGGCAGTTCCGGCAGGATAACGGCGTCTGATAACCTGGCAGGATGGTTCAGCTTATGATCGTTTGCTCTCTGTTTTGAAGATGTTTGTTGATGACCAGAAGGAAGACCGTGGTGGACAGGACAGCCCCCACAATGTCCGCCAGCGGCTCGGCGTAGAAGGCAGACTGGGCAGAGAAGAACACGGGCAAGACCACGGTACTCGCCGCATACAATGACTTGCGGAACACCGACAGGCAGAGCGCCGTCTTTGTTTTTGCCATGGCGGTCAGTCCATCCACGAATACATACTGGAAGCCCAGAGGAATGATCATCAGGGTGACGGTGTGAATGGCCCAGATGGAAAATGTAAAATATTCCCCATCGGAAGTGAACATCCGGACAAAAAGCTCCGGGATCAGCCGGGAAAGCAGAAACATGACGGTTGTAAACACACACATCAGTTTCAGGATACATTTTTCCGCCGCTTTGATCCGGTCCGTTCGCTGGGCACCGTAATTGTAGCTTAAAATCGCCTGAGTTCCCCCGCTGATTCCCAGCATGGGAGCGGTAATCATCAGAAGATAGCTCTGGGCAATGGTGGCACAGGTGATCAGCATGTCCCCCCGCTCCGGTCCTCCGTACTTCTGAAGCACGGAATTCATCAGGATCAGAATAATACTGTCTGTGGCCAGAATCATAAACGGAGAAAACCCAAGGAACAGAATCCGGGCCATGACTTTGCGGCTATACTGCCCGAATACGATTTTGATATGCACCTTTTTGCTGAGCAGGAAGCAGATGGCAAAGGCACAGGAGGCAAATTGAGAAATCACCGTTGCAATGGCGGCACCTGCCACATCCATTTTGAATACAAAAATAAACAGCGGATCCAGAAGAATGTTGGAGACCGCGCCGATCAGGACTGTGGCCATGCCCGCCACCGGAAACCCCTGGCAGTTGATAAAGTAATTCAACCCCACTGCCATCAGCGCGAAAAAAGTACCGGCGGTGTAAATGGTCATATAGGTGTCGGCATAAGGGAACGTGATGCTGCTGGCGCCGAACCACATTAGGAGCTTTTCTTTGGAGAACAGGAAAATCACCGTCAGGGCCAGGGAGAAGCAGCACAGCATCAAAAAGGCGTTTGCCAGAACCTGCCGTGCTTTTTCCCTGTTTCTTTCCCCAAGATGGATTCCCATGATGACCGAGCCGCCCAGGCCCACCAAGGTTCCGAAGGAGGACAGGAAGGTGACAATCGGCCCGCAGACCCCGACGCCTGCCAGCGCAAGGTCTCCGATTTCTGGGATATGACCGATATAAATCCGGTCGATAATGCTGTATAGCACATTGACGAACTGAGCAATCATGGAGGGAATTGCCAGCCGCAGGACAAGCGAGGGAATGGAATCTTTTCCGAGATCTGTAGACATTTTCATTTTCTCAACCTCCGGCGTTATTATAGCAAACTTTTGAGGAAGTGCAACTTGAAAAGGCCAACAAATCTTTCGGGCTTTTTCTGTGGGTGATTGATGTGAAAAGACAATTCCAGCTACAGCTTTTGGCTCTTTTGAGTTTTTTCCGAGAGTGACGAGAAAAAACATTGCCACCCGCAGGTTAGCTGCGGGTGGCAATGTTTTTTGTTGCCGCTTTATCAGTAGGTGGGCAGTGTGCCGTACCCTGCAGTCTGGTAGTCGGAAAAATCGTAGGATAACTCTTTCCCGGCTTCCAGGGCTTCTCTTTGCAGGGAGAGCCAGTCCCGCAGATAATCCAGCCGCTCCAGGATGTGGGCAAAATAGGTCAGGGAAATGTAGATTTCCGATTCCTTGGCAATCTGCACCCAAACCTTGATGAAGTCCAGCTGCAAGTGCGCATATTGCTGGATCAAAGAACGGACGTCCTCTTCCAGCAGTACCAGTTCCGGGATCATCAGATTCTTTTCTGCGAACCGGCTGCGGATTTTTCTGCTCAGCTCCAGCTTCCGGGTCATGACCAGGAATGCTTCGGTCTGATACAGGAGCTGGTCCCGGACGGCGCCGGCAGGTAAATTCACGGCATCCGCTCTGGCAGACTCCGCCAGAGCCTGAATCTGCCGGCATGTGTCCTCCGGGATGGAGAAGTAGGGCCGCAGAGGATGCTGAGAGTGGCGTTCCAGCACCGGCTGGACTCCCTCCGGCAGGGACAGATCATATGCTTTCAATTCTTTTGGCGGCTCCGGTCCGCAGACAGCCTGTCCGAAGATCGGCTCATCAAACAATGCCATGACGCACTCGCTGCGGTTTTTGGACCAGATCGGCGCCAGCCAATAGATCTGGCTGAGGGTCCGGATCACCTTGGAATATCCGGCGCTGTCCAGCACCCGATCCAGATACCCGTCCACAGCCGCACGATCCTGAGGCTTACCATCCCAGGCCACCGCCGCAGCGTAGCCGTAGCCGTAATACCCGGCGCCGGGCTGGGTGTAGCCGCCGTGGTCGTTCCAGTCTGTAAAGAGCATACCGGAGGCGTGGGCTTCCAGCGCCTCCCCCAGCAGGTTGTTGACATTCGTCAGGCAGCCGTCCAGCCGGGGAAACAAGGTGTTCCAGTTTCCGGAGCCAGGAGAAACCCAGAAATCCAGATGGTATTTACCGAACACAGCGGGAGTGCCGTAGTGAGGTTTGGGGTCGTAGCACCAGTCGATGTAGCGTACATCTTTGGGAAGCTGGGGCAGAAATTCCGGGTGCTTCAGGATAACATCTCCGAAAAGCATCACTTTCTTGCCGTATTTTGCCGCCAGATCATGGACTTTTTTCAGGAACTGCACATACAGTTCCCCGGGCTCCTTGCCGCTGGATGCACTCTTTCCCTTACCCAGGTCATAAGGCTCATCCAGGCAAATATTGATCCATTCGCTGTCAAACAGGGGCAGATACTCTCCGAACAGATCGTCCAGGAGGGCGATGGACTCCTCCGATGTGGTGCGCAAAGACCAGAACATATCGCTCTCCGACAGATGCATATGTTCTTTCCGGGTCAGAATCCGGCGGCAATGGCCCAAGCACTGCAGATTCGCCTGCAGTTCAATGCCCAGGGAACGGCAGCAGTCCTGCAGCGCCAGAATGTCCTCCGGCGTGATGGGATCGCTTCCCTCCCAGATCTCCGGGTGTTTGCGGAAGGCAAAAGGATGCTCCATATACAGCTGCAGCACATTGTAGCGCATCCGACTGAGCATCTTCGCCAGGTTCATCAGATATTCTCTGGTATATACCTTTCCCCGGGACACATCCAGCATCAGTCCCCGATTGGGCAGTGAAGGATAATCCGTAATTTCCAGGCAGGTTCCCTGACCGCCTGCCTGGGCCAGAATCTGGGCCAGAGTGTCTATGCCGTAACGCAGTCCCCCTGCATCCGCCGCAGCAATCCAGATGCCCTGAGGCTCCATGCGAAGGGTGTATCCCTGGGAGTTCTCCGGGGCAGCACCAGGAGTGACGCTGCCCAGTTGGAAAAAGAAGGTCTCGCTTTGCCTGTAAGCAGGCTGCATCAGCCCGGGCAAGTCAATGTAAAAATCCAGCGGTTCCGGGCTGCCGTAAACGGGGCTGCCCAGCATGGTAAGATCCCATTGTCCGGGAAGATCTTTCACCGACTTCACCGGTGGAAAAAGTTGATAGTGCATCTACGATACCACACTTTCTTCAGAATTCGATCAACGCCAGGGATAGGCCCGATCCCACATGTTTTTGAAATCCGCCGTCCACAGCACTTCATAGTCTTTTCCGCAGTAGGTTTGCAGCGTTCTGTCCACCTGCTCCCCCCGCAGCAGGCGCTCACGCTGCCGGGCCAGCCAGCGAACCGTCTGTGCCATCTGCACTCCCGCATGGTCAAACAAGGAAAGACTGGTCTGGATTCCCTGGTGCCGGGCCCGGAGCATCCAGACATTCTCAAACTCCCGGCGCAGCTGACAGAAGGTGTCATACAGTTGGTGAATGGAGAAGATCATCTGCATGATGTCCTCCGGCGTCAGGTTCTCCCGGCTCAGCTCACTGAGAATCCGGCAGGCCAGCAAACCCTTGTCCCCGATGAATTTGGTCATACCTGCGCAAAGCCGCAGCTCCCGCAGATACGCTTGTCCGAACAGTGCTTCCCAGTTGGGGTCCGGATATTTTCTGGATTCCACAGCCAGCGCCGCTTCCTCCCCCAAAGCCCCGCAGGCCAGCTCGCCGCACCGGCTCAGCTCCCGGAACGTTTGTTCCGTGAGCCTGGGGTACTGTTCACTTCCCCGCATGGACAGGCCGTCTAGCATATCGTCGAAGAAATAGTAGATGGACATGGTCTTGAAATCGGTTTTCAGATTCTGGGCCAGGTTGGAATCCATCAGCGCCCGGAAACCAGTGCGCATCTGCTCTGTGGGAAGCATCAGGGGCCAGAGCTTTTCCTCCAGTTCTCCGGGGGTCACATCAGGTCTTCCCCCCCTCTGGGCAGCGCCGATCAGGTAGCCGTATAGACTCAGTCCCAGCGGCTGCATATGGCCGTAGTCCCCCCAGTCTGTCACCAGGAAGCCCTTTGCCCCCGCCTCCAGAGCCTGGGCATAGAGGTTGGTCAGGTTAATGTAGCAATTGTAGGTCCGGGGGAAAATGGAATTCCAGGTTCCCACACCGCCTGCCACCCAGAATTCTCTTCCCAGGCTGCCAAACAGAGAAAGAGATTCAAATTTCGGCAGGGGGTTATAATTCCACTCCATGACAATGACGTTGTCCGGAAGCTGAGAAAGCAGCTCCGGGTATTTCTGCACAATGTCCCCCCAGAGCTGAATCTTCGTGGCGCCGCCTTTTTCCGCAGCGGCAATCACCCGCAGAATGTGCTGCAGGAACACCGCTCCCTTTCCCTGCCGCTGCACCGCTTCCTTGGAATATCCGGTGCCCAGGTCGTAGGCCTCGTCCATGTTGATGTTCACCGTTTTGCTGGTAAACCAGGGCAGCACCTGAGTGAATTCCTCTTCCAGGAATGCGTAAACCTTCTCGTTGCCTGCGCCGAAGGAGAACAGATCTGTATTTTCCGACAGGTCACTGTATCCCGGTGTACGCAAAATTCCGTGCATATGGGAATAGGTCTGAATACACGGCTGTAGCTGCACAAAGTGCGCCAGGCAGTACTGATCCAGTTCCATGATTTCCGACTGGGTATATACGCCGGTAATGGCCCCCAGCAGCGGATGGCCCTTCAATTCCAGTTTATCTTCACAATACAGCTGCAATATGTTGTAACGCATATCCGACAGAACGCCCACCAGCTGTTTGAGATAGTCCAAAGTAGGTAATTTGCCCCGGGAAACATCCAGCATCACCCCTCGGTTGGGATAATCCGGGATTTCTTCCACCGTTCCCCCGGGCAGGGTGCCGGCAGTCATGGCCAGCATCAGTTTCAGGGCCGCCAGACCGTAGTAAAAACCAGCGTCGTCTCCCGCCAGCAGCCGAAGATTCCCCTGTCCGATCTCCAGTCGGAATCCTTCCGGTGGGAAGGGGATCTTTTCCAGGTACAGTGCCTTGTCGGACCGGGCCGAAAGGGGCAGGTATTTCAGCTGCGCCTGCCACTGGACTGCCGGCGTCAGATTTGTTTCAAGACGGAAACATTCAAAGTGGTATTTGCTTGTTTCTTGCTTTGTCCAGTTGAACAAGGATAATTCAGCCATTGTTGTCCTCATTTCCGCATTTGCTTTTCCGTTTTTTCAATGGGATGATTCCCGCGTTCCCCCCAAAGGGGAGAACGCGGGAAAATGGGTCAGTTCAGGGATTTCATTTCGCCGCTGAGGATCTTCATCACCACGAAGCTATCGTCACCGGCGCTGTTCTGATACAGTGCATCGTTGTCGCCCCAGTCGGTTCTCAGACCGTCGCTGGTTACATACTTGGAATACTTGGTGTACAGGGGCAGGATGGGAACGGTCTCATTCAGGGTGTAGACAATCTTACCCACGGCCTCCTTCTGGGCCTCAGTGTCCCAGCCGGCGGTGGATGCCGTAATCTCCGCATTCAGGTCCACGGTGCCGCAGCACTCGGTTTCCTGCACCATGGGATAGCTCAGGCCCTTGGAGCAGTTGACGTTGCTGATCAGGAAGGGGGTCTCAAAGGCAAACATGGGATGGGCCTGGGCAGTTCCGAAGAAGGAAATGGCCACTTCATAGGCGCCCTCGTTGATGTTGCTCTGACGCAGGGTGGAATCAATGCCGTCCACGCTGGTCTTGATGCCGAAGTTCGTCAGCTGATTGGCAATCTCAGTGGCGGCGGTAGAGCCATCGCTCCAGGAAGTGGGGCACTGCAGGGCGATGGTGAACTGGCTGCCGTCGGCCTTGTACCACTGGCCGTCCTTCTTGGTCAGGCCAGCCTGGGTCAGCAGCTGCTCTGCCTTGTCATAGTCCACGGTATAGTCGATGAGTTTGCTGGTATCCACCCAGGACTCGGTCATGGTATCGCCCAGGCCGGAGACGTACTTGGTACCCCGGGAAACACCGGGCAGCGCCAGTTCGCCAACCTTGGCACGGTCCACAATATAAGCAATGGCCTGACGGACCTCCTTGGAGTCAAAGGGCTTCACGGCTTCGTTGAAATACAGTGCGATGCCGTCCATACCCGCAACCTGGAGAATCTGATAGCCCATGCTCTCAAAGGTGTCCATGGTAGCGGCGGGGAACTGATGGGTCAGGAAGTCCACCTCGCCGTTCAGCACCAGAGGAGTCAGCTCCGGTACATCGCCGTTGTAAACCATGATCTTGGAGAAGTTCACGGTATCGGCCAGGAAGGAATTCTCATTCTTCTTCAGTTCGATGCAGGACTCTGTCACGCTGGCAGGGTCCAGATAGTACGGACCGGTGGCGTTGACGAAGTCCGGACGATACATATTGAACTCATTCACCAGTTCCTGCCACTCGGCGGAGTCCGTGCCAAGGCCTGCGTCCACCAGGTCCTGGACCTTCTGGGCATACTCGCCATAGGTGGCAAAGTCCACAATGGGCTTACGCAGCACATAGCGCAGCAGCAGAGAGGTGGGGTTGCTGATTTCAAAGGTGACGACGGTGTCGGAGGTTTCCTCCACCGAGTTGATGTAGCTCCAGACGGGGTTTCCAACCAACTTGTAGATCATGAACGTGGTCCAGACGTCCTTGGCGGTGAACTTGTCCCCATTGAGCCAGGTCACATCATCCCGCAGATTCACAGTGAACAGGGTGCTGTCCTCATTGATCTGCCAGGATTCAGCCAGCATGGGCTGGTAGCTGTCATCGGCGGCAGTGTAAGTTGCCAGGGGCAGCTGATGCAGCTCCCGGAAGTACTTCAGCTCAATGGCGTTGGAAACGAACATGTTGTAGTGGCCGGTGGGCGGTACGGAATAGGGCCAGCCGCCGACAAAAACCGCATCCTTGTTGACAGCGGTTTCCTGAGCCTGGGTTGCCTGGGTGGTTTCCGCCGTGGGCTGTGTGCTGCCGCAGCCGGCAAGCACACCCAGCATCAGTGCGGCAATGAGCAAACACGCAATTGTCCTTTTCATCTTCACATTCAACCTTTCCTTTTGTCTTTTTTATTTCTGTCCGCCACGCCGGAACCACAGGTACGCACCGCCGATGGCAAACATGATAAACCCCAGTACAATGTTGATCCAGCACATCTGATAAGCGGCGTCCTCACCAGGGAGATAGCCCATCAGGATAGCCGAGAGTCCGGCAGTGGCAATTCCCACCGCCATCAGGATTTTTGCAAAATTTTTCATGTGGTCTCTCCAGCCGATGCCGGACGGAAGCGATAGCAGCTGACGCAGTGCCCTTCTTCCACCCGATACGGCTCCGGCACCTGCTCCCGACAGACGCCATCCATGCACTCCGGGCATCTGGGATGCAGCGCACAGCCTGTGGGCAGGTTGGAGAAGGAGGCAATGTCCGCATCCTTCAGGGCATACTTGGCCAGTCCGGAATTTTCCAGGATTCCCGTATCACCCACAGCTGCCGAGATAATGGCACGGGTATAGGGGTGGCAGGGATTGGCTACCAGCTGGTCCATCCCTCCCGATTCCACAATCCGGCCCAGGTACATCACCATGGCATCCTGCCCCTTGGCAAAGTACTTGCCTAGGGCCAGGTCATGGGTGATGAAAAAGTAGGCCACCCCCAGTTCCTTCTGAATCTGCTTCATGGTGTTGAGTAGGCTGATGCGCAAGGAGGTGTCGATCATGCTGGTGGCTTCGTCCACCACAATCAGCTTGGGATTCATGGCCAGGATCCGGGCAATGGACACCCGCTGCCGCTGACCGCCGGACAGGTGAGCCGGGTACTTGTCCACGAAATCCTCCACCGGTGTCAGACCCACCAGCTCCAGCAGATGGGTAACCTGCTGGTACAGCTGGGGAATATCGGAGATTTTTTGATGCCGCCGGATGGGGTTGGCGATGATGTCAAACACCATCAGCGCAGGATTCAGGGATTCATAGGGATTCTGGTGAATCAGCTGCACATCCTTGCGGAAAGCATCCCACTCCTTCCCTTTCAGCTCGGATACCTCCTTGCCGCAGAAACGATAAGAGCCGGAGGTGTAGCTGCTCAGCCCCGCAATGATCTTGCCCAGCGTGGTCTTGCCGCAGCCGGATTCTCCCAGCACACATAGGGTCTGCCCGGCCCCGATAGTCAGGCTTACATCCCGCAGAATGGTAACCGGTTCTCCATGCTTCTGGGGAAAGGATTTACACAGATTGGAAATTTCAACGATGGGTTCCATGATCATCACCTCCCGTGATGGGATTCCAGCAGGAACAGTACCAATTTTCCTCCCCGGGCACAGCCTCACTCCTGGGTTCCTGCTGCAGGCAGATCTCCTGACAGCGGGCACATCTTGGGGCAAAGGCGCAGCCCTGACGGTAGGCAACCATGTCCGGAGGCGTACCGGGAATCGAGACAATCTCCCGGTCGTCCAGGGTCAGTCTGGGAATGGCATCTACCAGGCCCCGGCTGTAGGGGTGCCGGGCTTCCCGGAAGAATGCCTTCACCGGAGCCTCTTCCACTGCTTTGCCAGCGTACATGGTGACAACCTTGTCCGCCAGCTCCGAGACAATTCCCAGGTCATGGGTAATGAACAGCAGGCTGAATCCGTGCTGCTGCTTCAGCTGTTTCAGCAGACGCAGGATTTTCTCCTGGGTCAGCAAGTCCAGGGCGGTGGTGGGCTCGTCCAGAATAATCAGCTTGGGCTCCAGCAGAAGAGACAAAGCAATCAAAGTTCTCTGCTTCATGCCGCCGGACAATTCGTGGGGATAGGCATTGAGAACCTTTTCCGGGTCCAGCATCACCACCCGTAGCAGTTCCGCCGCCCGGCGGAGAATTTCCTCCTTGGACTTTCCCCGGTCATGGGCCTGGACGGTGTCCAGGAACTGGGTTTTAATTTTACGCACCGGATTAAACGAACTTTGGGATGCCTGAAACACCATGGAAATTTCCGACCAGAGCAGGATACGCAGATCCTTGCGCTTCATCTCCAGCAGGTTCACTTCCTTATCACCCTGACGATACAGGATTTTCCCCCCGGTGACACTGGCTGCCATGGGCAGCGCATTCACAATGGCGGTGGCCAGGGTGGTCTTGCCGCAGCCGGACTCTCCGATCAGCGCCACGGACTGTCCCTGTCCGATGGTGAAGGAGGCTTCCGTGACCGCTTTCAGGTCTCCCCGTTTGGTATGGTAGCAAATGCTTACCTGCTCTACTTTCAACAGAGGGTTTTGTTCCATCATACTGCCACCTACTTTCTCAGGGACGGATTGCAAACGTCTTCCAAAGCTTTTCCCACCCACACCAGAGAAATAATCAGCAGGCAGATCATAATGGTGGGTGCCAGGATGAACCAGATGCACTTGGGGTTATACACAACTCCCTGGGTCCAGGCCTGGTTAATCATCACGCCCCAGTTCTGCTCCAACGGCAGAATGCCAAGGAACACCAGGCTCACCTGGGAATAAATGGAGGAACGCATCAAGAGGGAGAAGTTCACCGCAATGAAACCCATCAGGTTGGGGGTGATTTCCTTGAAGACAATGTGGGATTTGGTCAAGTTCTGCATGAAGGCCGCCTCAATAAAGTCCCGCTCCTTCAGCGACAGCACCTCTGCACGAATGGTCCGATACAGCCCCGCCCAAGACAGGATGCCCAGCACAACTGCCAGCTTCATACTGGTCAGGGTAAAGAAACCGGAAAGCACCACCAGCAGCGGAATTCTGGGAATGGACAGCCAGACATCCGCCAGGAACAGCAGCAGGCTGTCAAACTTCCCGCCGATAATCGCAGAGAAGGCCCCCAGGGTCACGCCCAGGCCAATGCCGATCACCGCCGCAATGGCGGCAAAGAGCAGCAGTTCTCTGCCGCCGTTGGCCACCTGGGCCCAGATATCCCGGCCCAGATGGTCTGTGCCCAGGATATGGGCCGCACTGGGCGCCGACAGAATCTGGCTGGGGTCGGATTCAACGTCCAGCGGGAACACCACCGGAGCTATAACAGACAGAACGATGATGGCAGTGAGCAGGCAGAAGCCGACCAGTCCCGCCTTGTCGTGGGTGATGGCAAACCAGCTGCGGTGCATCAGTTTTTTAAACCGGCTGGATTGGGATAAGGTGACATATCCCGACTTATTTTCCATTTTTGCCCACACCTCCTGTTTTGATTCTGGGATCCAGGATCACATACAAAACTTCCGCCAGGAAATTACACACGACAATGGCGATGCTCATCACCAGGAAGATGCCCTGCATCATGGGATAGTCCCGGCCATTTGTGGC
>DVKV01000053.1 GCA_018715835.1 Candidatus Faecousia intestinavium
GGTTCAGGGTCTGCTCCCGCTCGTCGTTGCCGCCGTAGCCGCTGCCGGAGCTGCGCTTCTGGCCGATGGCGTCGATCTCGTCAATGAACACAATACAGGGAGCCTTTTCCTTGGCCTGCCGGAACAGGTCCCGGACTTTGGAGGCGCCCATGCCCACGAACATCTCCACAAATTCCGAGCCGGAGATGGAGAAGAACGGTACATTGGCTTCTCCGGCCACGGCCTTGGCCAGCATGGTCTTGCCGGTGCCCGGAGGGCCTACCAGCAGGATGCCTTTGGGCATGGAGGCGCCGGCTTCGGTGTATTTGTCCGGGTTGTGAAGATAGTCCACAACTTCTGAGAGGCTTTCTTTGGCCTCGTCCTCTCCGGCCACATCGGAAAAGCGGATGCCCTTGGTGGACTGAACATAAACTTTGGCGTTGCTTTTCCCCATGCCGAAGGCCATGGAATTCTTTCCGCCCCCGGCCTGCTCCATCAGCTTTTTGCGCATATACTGGCCCAGTCCCACGAAAATCAGGATGGGCAGCAGATAGGTCATTGCGAATGCCAGCAGCGGAGAAACCGGCTGCTCCGGCACCCGGTCAAAGTCCGCTCCGGCTTCATGAAGCCGCTGGGCCAGGGTGGGGTCCTCCATGGGGGTGGTCTGATAGACGGTGGTCCGCTCCTTGTCGGTGAAGATGATCTGGGTGTCCTCCACCTGGACCAAGCCGATGTTTCCTTCGTCGATCATGTCCATGAAGGTGCCGTAACCCACCTCCACCACCTGCTGCTGAGAGAGCAGGGGGCCGACCAGCAGATTGAACAGCAGGACGATCAGCAAAACGATGCCGTAATAATACAGCAAAGGCTTTCTGGGTTCTTTTACTTCTTTCATGTTGTCTGGTTATCTCCTTCCTGCCCGGTGAACTGGGCGTCTATGGCCTCCAGGGCCAGAAGCAAAGCCTGGTTGGCGCCCTGAAGGGCAAAGTCCAGTGCGTATTCCGCCAGCAGGATCTTCTCCTCTGCACCGGTCTCAGGGCTGCCGGAGGCAAGAATCTGCCGATTCAAAGCGGCTTTGGCCTGCCGGGCGCTGCGGGCACCCGCTTCATAAGCCGCTGCCAGAATGGGGGCCAGCTCTCCCCGGGAGCGCTGCAGCCGGGCCCGGAGGGTCTGCTCTGTTTCCTGGCATTCCCGGCGAAGGGCCTGAATCTGCTGCTGGAGCTGCGGGCGGCTGGCGGCCTGACTGAGGTGGATGCGGCTGCTGAGCCGGGAGAACTGTTCGTCCAGTTCCCACAGCTTCACGCTGAGAATTTCGTGGGCCATATCCCCGCCTCCTTTCTGCTTCTCATTATAAAAAACAGGGGGAGATTTCTCAATTTGCAGAATTTCCTTCCTGTATAGACACAAAAGACCGGAGTGTAAAAAATCTTTACACTCCGGCCTCTGTGACAATGAGACCTTATTTCGGACTATCTCCCATGGGAAGCTGCCCCGCCATGATCTGGTAGACGGTGTGGACAATCTGATCCAGCTGCCGGGTATCCTCCTCCGTCCACTCCTCCAGGAGCCCCATAATGGCCTGACAGTGATAGCGCAGAATCACATTCAGCTGTGCCTGGGTGCAGTTGGCGTAGACATTCTGCCGCTGGGCTTCCAGCATAAAATAGCGCTGAAAGCCCTGGCGCAGCAGCTGTTTCAGCTCTTCACCGTAGTTGCTCTTGATGCCGTGCTCCACATAGGGAGCGGCGTTGATCGCCATGACAAAGAAGCAGCGAAGTCCGGCCTCTCCGCCTTTATGGAGGAAAGCCTCCTTTGCCATCTGTTCAAAGTACCGGTCAATCATCCAGCGCAGCAGCTCGGGGATGTCCTCAAAGTGGTAATAAAAGGCCTGCCGGGTGATGTGGCACTGCTCTACAATGTCCTTGACCGTCAGCTTTTTGACATGGCGTTCCATGAGCAGGGTCAGCACAGCTTCGGCGATGGTTTTTTTCATATCCGTGGGCACAGGGGGCTCCTCCTTATTCGCAAGTGCAGCCCTGGGGCCACCGCCCCCATTATAGCGCATTTTTCCCGCCTTTGCAATGCGGCCGGGAAGAAGACCGGGGAAAATCGGCGGGGTTCCTCCGGGACCATTCCGGCCTGATGAAAAAAGGGAAAATTGGGTGAAGAAACGCATGGAAGCTACTTTCCCTTGTGGACAGTCTTTGGTATAATAGGGAAAAATTCAAGGGAGGATTTCTGCGTGAGAAAAAAGACGGACGGCCAGACCCTGGCCAAGCTGTTTTTCAGCATGCTTTATATCAGCGCCTTTACCTTTGGCGGCGGATTTGTCATCATCACTTTTATGAAGCGGAAGTTTGTGGACGGTCTGCACTGGATGGACGATCAGGAGATGCTGGACCTGGCGGCGCTGGCCCAGTCCTCCCCAGGCGCCATTGCGGTGAACGCCGCTATTCTGGTGGGCTGGCGTGTGGGCGGCTTTCTGGGCATGGCGGCAGCGGTGATCGGCACCATTTTGCCGCCCCTGATTATCCTGACGGTGATTTCTTTCTTCTACGCTGCCTTTGCCGCCAACCCCTATGTTTCCCTGGTGCTCAAGGGAATGCAGTCCGGCGTGGCGGCAGTGATTCTGGATGTGGTGTGCGGCCTGGGGGGCGACGTGCTCAAAACCAAGTCCGTCATTCATGTGCTGGTGATGATTGGGGCATTCTGCGCCACCTTCTTCTTCGGCGTCAACGTGATCTATATTATCCTGGCGGCGGGGCTGCTGGGCGTGGTTCTGGCTCTGAAGCAGCATGAGAAAGGAGCGACGGCATGATTTACTTACAGCTTTTCTGGAGCTTTCTGCAGATCGGATTGTTTTCCATTGGCGGCGGCTATGCGGCCATGCCGCTGATCCAGGCCCAGGTGGTGCAGAATCATCCCTGGCTGAACATGAGCGAATTTACAGACCTGGTGACCATTGCGGAAATGACCCCCGGGCCCATTGCCATAAACTCGGCAACCTTCGTGGGCATCCGGATTGCGGGAATTCCCGGGGCCCTGATTGCCACCTTCGGGTGCATTCTGCCGTCACTGTTCATCGTGTCGCTGCTGGCTTTCATCTACTACCGGTATAAAAAGCTGTCGGTGCTGCAAAGCGTGCTGGCCAGCCTGCGCCCGGCGGTGGTGGCGCTGATTGCCTCGGCAGGATTGTCCATTCTGCTTCAGGTTGCCCTGGGGGGACAGACGCTGGCGGCGGAGAATCTGAATTTCATCGGCCTGGCCCTGTTTGCGGCTGCCTTCCTGCTGCTGCGCAGGTTCAAATGGAACCCCATCCTGGTGATGTGCCTGTGCGGCATGGGAAATTTGCTGGTGGGGCTGCTTCGCTGAGCCAGTCTGCAGCGAGTGCTTGCCTGCCGTCTCTGGCGGAATCCCTACGGGCTTTCGTGTAAAATATCATAATAATATCCCTCCGGTTCAACCATTGGAACCGGAGGGATTGTGTATTGTTAAGGTCAATTCCACAGACCGTCGGGGTACATTCCCTTCTGGGTCATGTCCTTCAGGGCGGCCATGACCACAGGCTTGTCCGCGGCGTAGGTCACGCCGTACCAGCGGTCGGGGGAGGTGAGGACCTTCACCTTGGCCTTGCCCTCGGCAATCAGCTGGGACACGGGCAGAGGCAGGAAATACTCGCCCTTCAGAGGGTTCTGAACCAGAGCGGTGCTCAGGAAGGTGACGAACCGCTTCTCGATCTCGTCCAGGAAGGAGGGCATGAAGCCCCACATGTTCATGGAGACAATGGTGTCTGCCGCCACGTCCACCCAGTTTTCCCCGTCCTCGGTGAAGTGGATGCCTCCGTCGTACTGCTCAATCCGGGTCCGCTCGGTGACCTCGGTGAGGTAGCCCTGATCGTCGGTGGCGCAAATGCCTCGGGCCACGTAGCCGTTCTCGGTGACGGTATTGCCCAGCCGGTAGCCCACCATGCAGTAGCCGTAGGGATCTTCCGCCTTGGACAGATGATCAAAGATCACCTGGAAGGCGTGCTTGCCGTAGTAGTCATCGGCGTTGATGACAGCGAAGGGAGCGCCGTCGATGGCCTCCTTGGCGCACAGCACGGCATGGCCGGTGCCGAAGGGCTTGGTTCGTCCCTCGGGGACAGAGTAGCCTTCGGGGATGGCGGTCAGCTCCTGATAGGCGTAGCGGATTTCCACGGGGGCTTTCTTCAGCCGGGCGCCAACGGTGCTCAGAAAGTCTTCCTTGATGGCCTCTTTGATGACGATGACCACGGTGTCAAATCCCGCCTGATGGGCGTCATAGACGGAGTAGTCCAGAATGGCTTCTCCCTGGCTTCCCACGGGATCGATCTGCTTCAATCCGCCGTAGCGGCTTCCCATGCCGGCGGCCATTACAACGAGAACAGGTTTCTTTGCCATGATATTATCTCCTTAATCTTTTCTGGGGAAATTTATTTCGGTGTCCGGCTCAGCCGGCGTACTTGCTGACCACGTCGTGCATGGCCTGGAACTGGGCCTCCATGTCCCGGACCAGCTTGAACTGGGTGCGGCAGCGGTCCAGATTCTGTCCGGGGTAGCGGGTATGGAAATAGTGGTCGCCCTCCAGATAGTCCGTCAGGAAGCGAATGCCGCATTCCAGGGTCATCAGCCGGGCGCCCCAGGGCAGGTACTCCAGTTCGGCAGGGGTCAGGGCGCCCTGGCAGCCCTCCAGGAAGCCCCGGGTGTAGACCTCATACAGGCCAATGTCAAAATACACCTTGGTCAGATCCTTTTCGTCCTCGGCGCTGTGGTTGGCGCCGAAGCGGATGGAGTCGCCGAAGTCGTAGATGGACAGGCCGGGCATGGTGGTGTCCAGGTCGATGACGCAGATGCCCTGGCCGGTGACCCGGTCAATGAGAATGTTGTTCAGCTTGGTGTCGTTGTGGGTGACCCGCAGGGGCAGCTTCCCCTGGCGCAGGGCTTCCATGGCCACGGAACAGTCCGCCTGACGGGCCAGAACAAAGTCCACTTCCGCCCGGCAGGTGTCTGTCAGGTCTTTGGGGGCAGCGGCCAGGGCGGCCTGGAACTTGCGCAGTCGGTCCTCGGTGTTGTGGAAGTTCACAATGGTCTCGTGGAGGGTTTCAGCGGGGTAGTCCTTCAGCATGCTCTGGAAGTGGCCGAAGGAACGGGCGGAGGCCTCAAACAGCTCCGGCGTGGCGGACTGGAAGCAGTCGGTGCCTTCAATGAAAGGCATCATCCGCCAGACCTTGCCGGTCTCATCGGTGTAGTAGTCCTTGCCGTCTCTGGTTTTCACCAGACTCAGGGTCTCCCGCAGGGGATCGCCGCCTCTGGCAATGATCTGGCTGCGCAGGTAGGAGGTGATGCCCACAAAGTTCTCCATCAGCTCTTCCGGATGGGGAAAGGCGGCCAGGGACATACCCTGGAGAATGAAGCGGACGGCGTCCCCTTCCTGGGGCTGGCAGACCACGCAGAAGGTGTCGTTGATGTGGCCCTGACCGTAGCGCACGGCACCCAGCACCGTGGCGGGCAGGTCATAGGCCTCCAGCACCTGGCGCAGCACAGGGGCTTCCTGGGGAATGTTGACAGTGTTCATATGGACTCCTCCGTATTTGTCTCGGGTGCTTTCCGCAGGCAGGGACACAAAACCGGTCCCTGACATCTGGCGGTGCCTTTTAACACATTCTGCTTCATTATAACATGAACAGGGGGAAAAACAATACGGAAGCGTAAAAATTTTGCCCGATAAGGGGGAAAAACCATGCCTTCCGCCGTGAGCAGATGCCCGTACAAGGGGGGAGAATCCATTCACGCAGAACCGAAATTTGACCGGCGGCCAGATGGCTGCTCGGCCCACAGGGAGAGCAGCCAGGTGATCAGCTCCGATACCGGGAAGGCCAGCCAGATGCCGGTGATGCCCAGAACCATGGACAGAACGAATGCGGAAACGGTGATGGAAAGAAAACCCCGGGACAGGGCAATGACCGAAGAGAGATATCCTTTTCCCACGGCACTGTAAAAGCCGGATTTCACAATGTTCACCGCCGCCAGGAGAAACCCCAGGAAATACAGCCGCATTCCCGGCACGGCATAGGCAGCCAGTTCCCCGGAACCCTCGCTGTTGAAGGCCTCCGTCAGGGCGGGAGCGAAGAAGAGGGCCGCAGCCACGGCAGCCAGAGAAATTTTTACAGCGATCGTCCGGGCACTGGCATAAATCCGGGCTTCCCCGGAGGTGTCCATCTGGCCGTGGGCCAGGCTGGCCACCGGCTGCAGTCCCTGGGAGACGCCGTTGAACAGGGCGGTGACCACCACCGCTATGTTGGCGATGATCCCATATGCGGCGACGGCCACGTTGCCGGCCTGGGCCAGAAGAAGATAGTTGAAAATCAGGGTGGTGATTCCACCGGATAATTCCCCCACAAAGGCGGCCACGCCCAGCGTGCAGGACTGAACCAGCCGCCTTACCGAGGGCAGGGCGGAGGTGAAGCGGATGGTTCCCCGGCTGGAAAGAAAATGAAACAGGCAGATGCTCATGCTGACCATGGGAGAGATGACGGTGGCCAGGGCAGCGCCGGTCATTCCCAGCTTCAGGGGGAACATCAGCAGATAGTCAAATAGAATATTGAAAATGCCGCTGGCCAGGGTGGCGGCCATGGCGGTTTTGGGGGCGCCGTCATTGCGGACAAAGGAGGTAAATGCAAAGTTCAGCATGAAAAACGGGGAGAAGAGCAGAATCAGCCGCAGGTAGGGAACGCCCACGGGCAGAATTTCCCCATCCGCGCCCAGGAGCGTCAGAATGTCGCCGGGGCAGAACAGACCAGCGAGCATCGGCGGGATGCTGAAAAACAGGCAGAACCAGATGGAATTGGAAAAATAATGCTGAGAATCCTGACCGCCGGCGGCGGTTTCCAGTGCGTAGCGGGTGGCGGAGCCAACGCCGATCATGGCGCCCAGGGCGAATATCACGGCATAGATGGGAAGCACCAGATTCAGCGCCGTGATGCCCTTGGCACCGGCTGCCTGGGAGATGAAAAAGGTGTCCGCCAGAATATAGCAGGAGGTGCCCACCATGGCCAGAATGTT
>DVKV01000054.1 GCA_018715835.1 Candidatus Faecousia intestinavium
TACGCATTTGAAGAGGAATTGATTCTGAAGCACCCAGATAACCACAATATCCGCGCCAAAATTAGGCAGCAGCTGCAGCAGTTGCGCAACCGTGGCATAATACTTTTTTTAGGAAATGGCCAATATCAAAAAATTAGCAAAGCTGACTGAAAAACCGAAAAATCTTCAAAAAGTGCTATTTCCCTTTTTGCCATCTCATGTGTTATGTGCTTTCAGTTTTTTATGAAATGTGGTCGGCATCCAGGGGAGGATGAGGGATTCGATGGCCCGTTTCCCGCCGGGAAACGGCATGGTGTTTTCCGGGGCAGTACAGCGCATCAAAAAATATTCTTATTTCTTCACCGTTGGGAGCAAATTAACTTTATAGCTATGTTCCGCCGGGGCGCGTACCTGGCGGAACATACTTTACAGGCTGCAAGTGTGGAATTTGTCCCCCGTCGGGGGACAAATTATGCGCGCAGCAGACTGCAAAAACCTGTCGGAAAGCCCCGAAGGGGTTTTTCGACAGTCTCAGCAGCCCTCCACCGGAGGGCTGCAGTTACATGGGTTCGAATCCCTTCCGTACAACGCAGAAAAGACCAACCACTTTTGTGGTTGGTCTTTTCTGGCAGAGGATGAGGGATTCGAACCCCCGCGAACGGAGTCAGAGTCCGGTGTGCTACCGTTACACTAATCCTCTATAAGCGACCAGACTGCCAAGGGAGCTTTCCTCAGCGCCGGTGCGCTTGGTGGAGACAACAGGACTCGAACCTGTGACCTCATGCGTGTGAAGCATGCGCTCTAACCAGCTGAGCTATGCCTCCATATCGGAGCGGTCTTTATTATACCACAATCTGCCGGAATGTCAACACCCTTTTTCAAAAAATTTCCGTTGCTTTCTCAGAAATTTCTGGTAGCATAGATTTTCAGAGGTGATGATGGTGAAATATGCGAATATGGTGCCCGGAATCTTCCAAAATCGACCCAATCGGTTTATTGCCCAGGTGGAAATTCAGGGTCAGATGCAGACTGTTCACGTGAAAAACACCGGACGGTGCCGGGAACTGCTGATTCCCGGGGTCAGGGTCTGGTGCCAGCAGGCGGCCAATCCCAACCGGAAAACTCCCTACGATCTGATCGCCGTAGAAAAAGGGGAACGGCTGATCAACATAGACTCCCAGGCCCCCAACACCGTGGCCGGGGAATGGCTGGCCTCCGGCGGACTGGGAGCGGTAGAAAATCTGCGGCCGGAAACGGTTCACGGGGACTCCCGGTTTGACTTCTCCTTTACCCGGGCGGGAAAGCCCTGTTTTCTGGAAGTGAAGGGGGTAACCCTGGAGGAAAACGGCATCTGCGCCTTCCCCGACGCTCCCACCCAGCGGGGGGCCAAGCATCTGCGTGGGCTGATCCGGGCCCGGCAGGAGGGCTGCGGGGCCTATGTTCTGTTTGTGATCCAGATGGGGGACGTAACCGCTTTTCATCCCAACAACGCCACCGACCCGGACTTTGCCGCCGCCCTCCGGGAGGCCGCTGCCGCCGGCGTGGAAATTCTGGCCATGGACTGCGCCGTCACCCCGGATTCTCTGGAAATCCACAATCCCGTGCCGGTGCATCTTTCCGGCTTGTCAGCTTCCCCGGATTGTGCTACACTGTAAGAAAAAACAGGAGGATTGTTCCATGGATCACAGCACCCAGGCAGCGGAATTGTTTTTAAGCGGCAGCAACTGCGCTCAGGCGGTATTTGTGGCCTTCTGCGATGTCACCGGCCTGGAGCCGGAGTTTGCCGCCCGGATGTCCTGTTCCTTCGGCGGAGGAATGGGCCGTCTGCGGGAGGTCTGCGGGGCTGTCAGCGGGATGCTGATGGTGGCAGGGCTCCTGTATGGCTACAGTGATCCCGGCCCGGGGGATCAAGCCAAGAAAGCCCACTACCAGCTGGTGCAGCAGCTGGCGGGCCGGTTCCGGGACGAGGTGGGCAGCATCGTCTGCCGGGAGATTCTGAAAAATCCCTCCTCAGACCCCACCCCCAGTCCCCGGACCGCGGAATACTACAAGACCCGCCCCTGCGCCCGGATGGTGATGACCGCCGCCCGGATTCTGGATGAATACATCGCTGAACATCCCCCAAAAGCATAAAAGCTGCCCGCGCCGGTGACCCGGCGCGGGCAGGTTGTTTTTTTATCGTCTTCCACCGAAGAAATATTCAAAGGGGAAATCCTCCCATCCCTGCTGGGACTGCTGAGACTGCTGGGTGGTGGGCTGCACCGCTTCCTCCTCCGGCAGGGCGGACTGAATCTGCTGGCCCACGGTGACGGTGAGCTGCAGGGTCTCGCCCTGGCGGTACACATCCAGGGTCAGCACGTCTCCCACCTGGGACTGCTGCACCAGATCCACCATTTCGCTGCTGGTCATGGCGGTACCGTTGACCGCGGTGATGATGTCGCCGGTCTGCAGGCCGCCTTCCTCAGCGGGGCTGTCCTCGGTGACGGACTGGACTGCAATGCCTTCCGGCACGCCGTAGATCAGGTTCTCCTGGGACACATCCAGCACACTGACACCGATATAGGGCTTGGCAATGTAGCCGTTTTCGATGATGCTCTGGACAATGCTCTTCACAGAGTTGATGGGAATGGCAAAGCCGATGTTGTCGATGGACGCCTCGGAAGAAGAGGAGCTGGAATACTTGGCGTTGGTCACGCCGATGACCTCACCGTACATATTGAACAGCGCGCCGCCGGAGTTGCCGGAGTTGATGGCGCAGTCGGTCTGCATCAGATCCATGGTGATGCCGCCGGAGAGGGTGATTTCCCGGTCCATGGCGCTGATGGCGCCGGAGGTCAGGGAGAAGGTCAGCTCACCCAGAGGGTTGCCGATGGCCACCACGCTGTCGCCTACGTTCATGGCATCGGAGTCGCCCAGCACCACAGGGGTCAGGTTCTCCGCATCAATCTTCAGCACGGCGATGTCGTTGCTTTCATCGTAGCCCACCAGGGCGGCGTCATAGGTGGTGCCGTCGTACATGGACACGGTGATGCTGTTGGAATCCTCAATCACATGGTAGTTGGTGAGAATATAGCCGTTGGTGGTGATGATGAATCCGGAGCCGGAGGCGGCGGATGTGGTCTGGAAGCCCCAGAAGTTGGTGGTGATGGAGGTGGTGATGCCCACGGTGGA
>DVKV01000055.1 GCA_018715835.1 Candidatus Faecousia intestinavium
GATTTTGAAATATGGCTAAGGAATTTAAGATTACCAGCCTGCGTCTGGCAGATCTGGAAAAGGAACTGAACTACCTGAAGACCACCCGGGAGCGGGAAGTGGCCGCCATGATCGCCGAGGCCCGGTCCTACGGCGACTTGTCCGAAAACTCCGAATACGATGCTGCCAAGAACGAGCAGGCAAAGCTCTATGGCCGGATTGCGGAAATCGAGGACATTCTGTCCCATGCCGTGATCATCGAGGACGAGAACGAGGCCTCCGGCCGGGTGGGTCTGGGCTGCACCGTGGTGGTGGAAGACGAGCAGGGCAACCAGAAGGAGTACCGGATCACCGGCTCCCAGGAAGCCAACCCCATGGAAAACAAGCTCTCCGACGACTCTCCCTTCGGCCGTGCCATTGTGGGCAAGGCTGCCGGTGAAACCTTCACCGTCAACGCCCCCGCCGGTTCCTTCTCCATGAAGGTCATCCGGGTCTCTCGTGAGGGCTAAGCCATGGCGAAGTTTGTACCCCAGTCTGAAATGCCCCTGAGCGACCAGGTGAAGGTCCGCCGGGAAAAGCTGGCAGCCCTTCAGACCGAAGGTTTCGACCCCTTTGTCCAGACCCGGTTTGAGGTGACCGCCACCTCCACCGCCATCAAGAACAATTTCGAGGCCATGGAAGGCCAGTCCGTCCGGCTGGCAGGCCGCCTGATGAGCAAGCGGGGCATGGGCAAGGTGTCCTTCTGCGATCTGCAGGACCGGGACGGCCGGATTCAGCTGTACGTCAAGTTTGACGAGATGGACGAGGCCGCCTTCCAGCGCTTCAAGAAAAATGACATTGGCGATATTGTAGGCGTGGTTGGCGATGTATTCAAAACCGAGCGGGGCGAGATCTCCGTCCGGGTTCACGAGGCCACCCTGCTGAGCAAGTCCCTGCTGCCCCTGCCGGAGAAGTTCCACGGCCTGACCAATGTGGAAACCCGGTTCCGTCAGCGTTATGTGGACCTGATGGTCAATCCCGAGGTCAAGCAGAACTTCGTCATCCGCTCCAAGTTCATCAAGTTCATGCGCAACTACCTGGACAGCAGGAACTATATTGAGGTGGAGACCCCGGTTCTGAACACCATCGCCGGCGGCGCCGCCGCCCGGCCCTTCATCACCCACCACAACACCCTGGACATCGATATGTACATGCGCATCGCCACCGAGCTGCCCCTGAAGCGGCTGATCGTGGGCGGCATGGACCGGGTGTACGAAGTGGGCCGGATTTTCCGGAATGAGGGCATGGACCCCAAACACAATCCCGAGTTTACCACCGTGGAACTGTACCAGGCTTACGCCGACTTCCACGACATGATGGACATTGCCGAGGGCATCATCTCCGGCGCCGCCAAGGAAATCCTGGGCACCTATGAGGTGGACTGGATGGGCGAGCACATCGACCTGACCCCCGGCTGGCGCCGCATGACCATGGTGGACGCGGTGAAGGAGTATGTGGGCGTGGACTTTGGCGCCATCACCGATGATGCCGAGGCCGTGGCCGCCGCCAAGGCGGTGGGTGTGGAGTTGGCCGAGGCCGCCGAGAAAACCTGGGGCAATGCCCTGTACGCCTGCTTCGACCAGAAGGTGGAAGAGCATCTGATTCAGCCCACCTTCATCACCATGTACCCAGTGGAAGTGTCCCCCCTGACCAAGCGCTCCCCCCTGGACCCCCGGCTCACCGAGCGGTTCGAGCTGTTTGTCTGCCACAGTGAGCTGGCCAACGCCTACTCCGAGCTGAACGATCCCATCGACCAGCGCCACCGCTTTGAAAAGCAGGTGGAGCAGCGGGAGCGGGGCGACGAAGAGACGGAAATGCTGGACGAGGATTTCCTCACCGCTCTGGAATACGGTATGCCTCCCACGGGCGGCATGGGTATGGGCGTGGACCGGGTGGTCATGCTGCTCACCGGCACCGACACCATCCGGGAAGTGATCCTCTTCCCCACCATGAAGCCTCTGGACAAGAAGGAAGGTGCCAAGGAAGAAGCGCCTGCCGCCGCCCCGGTGATCTCTGCCGGAGAGCCTCTGTTCTCCACAGAGCCAATGGATTTCAGCAAGGTGGAAATCGATCCCCTGTTTGCGGATATGGTGGATTTCGAAACCTTCTCCAAGTCTGATTTCCGGGCCGTGAAGGTCAAGCAGTGCGAGGCCGTGAAGAAGTCCAAGAAACTGCTGAAGTTCGTCCTGGATGACGGCACCGGTGAAGATCGGGTGATTCTCAGCGGCATCCACGAGTACTACGAGCCGGAGCAGCTGGTGGGCAAGACCTGCATTGCCATCACCAATCTGCCCCCCAGAAAGATGATGGGCATCGACTCCTGCGGCATGCTGATTTCCGCCGTTCACCACGAGGAAGGACAGGAAAAGCTGCACCTGCTGATGGTGGACCCCCACATTCCCGCCGGCTCAAAGCTGTTCTGATTTTTCAACTGTTTGTAAAGGGCAATCCCCTCCCGGGATTGCCCTTTCAGACTGTCGAAAAACCCCTTCGGGGCTTTCCGACAGGTTTTTGCAGTCTGCCGCGCGCATAATTTGTCCCCCGATGGGGGACAAATTCCACACTTGCAGCCTGTAAAGTATGTTCCGCCAGGTACGCGCCCCGGCGGAACATGGTTTTTGAATTACTTTACTCCCAACACTGGGAAAGAAGCTGCACTTTTATTGACGCACTCAGACACAGGCGTATAACCTGTGTCTGTTTTTACATTTAACGGGATTCTTTGGAATGGTCCAGGCTGGCTTTTACAAAACCGGTAAACAAGGGGTGGGGCTTGTTGGGCCGGCTCTTGAACTCCGGATGGAACTGGACGCCCACATGGAAGGGCCGATCCCCGATCTCCACTGTTTCCACCAGGCGGCCATCCGGAGAGGTGCCGCTGAGCACCAGCCCCGCATCCACCAATGTCTGGCGGTAATCATTGTTGAATTCATACCGGTGACGATGGCGCTCCTGAATGATTTCCTTTCCATAGCACCGGCCCATGGTGGTCCCCGGGGCAATCACACAGGGATAGGCCCCCAGCCGCAAGGTTCCGCCCTTGTTCACTTCCTCGCTCTGCCCGGGCATAAAGTCGATGACCTTGCAGCTGCCCTGAGGATCAAATTCACCGGAATTGGCCCCGGCCAGCCCCGCCACATTTCGGGCATACTCAATCACCGCAATCTGCATCCCCAGACAGATTCCAAAATAGGGCAGCTTCCGCTCCCGGGCATACCGGGCCGCCAGGATCATGCCCTCGATGCCACGGCCTCCGAACCCGCCGGGCACCAGGATTCCATCCAGTTTTCCCAATTCCTGATCCACGTTTTCCTCCGTGAGGGTTTCGGAGTCAATCCAGCGAATGTTCACCACTGCGTTCAGACCATATCCACCGTGGCGCAGGGCCTCCGCCACAGACAGATAGGCATCATGCAGCTTCACGTATTTCCCCACCAGGCCGATGGTAACCGTTTCCGTCCGGTTATGGATGTTCTCCACCATCTGTTTCCAGTCCTCCAGATCCGGCTCCGGTGTGGTAAAGCCCAGTTCCCGGCAGACAATGCCCGACAAGTTGGCCTTTTCCAGCATCAGCGGGGCTTCGTACAGCACCGGCAGGGTGATGTTTTCAATGACGCAGTCCGGCTTGACGTTGCAGAACAGGCTGATCTTCCGGAAAATATCCGGTTCCAGCGGTTCGTCGCACCGCAGCACAATGATATCCGGGTTGATGCCCATGCCCCGCAGTTCTTTTACCGAGTGCTGGGTGGGCTTGGACTTGTGTTCATCGGAGCCCCGCAGGAAAGGCACCAGGGTCACATGGATGAACAGGCTGTTTTCCTTTCCAACTTCCAGGGAGATCTGCCGGACCGCCTCCAGAAAGGGCTGGGACTCAATATCACCGATGGTGCCGCCGATCTCTGTGATGACCACATCCGCATTGGTTTTTTTGCCCACCCGGTACACAAACTCCTTGATTTCGTTGGTGATATGGGGAATGACCTGGACTGTGGAGCCCAGATACTCACCCCGGCGCTCCTTGTTCAGCACATTCCAGTATACCTTTCCCGTGGTCAGGTTGGAATACTGGTTCAGATCCTCGTCAATGAACCGCTCATAGTGTCCCAGGTCCAGGTCGGTTTCCGCCCCATCCTCTGTGACGTACACTTCGCCATGCTGATAAGGACTCATGGTGCCTGGGTCCACATTAATATACGGGTCCAGTTTCTGGGCAGCAACCTTCAGCCCCCGGGCTTTCAGCAGGCGGCCCAGCGACGCTGCGGTGATTCCCTTGCCCAGCCCGGATACCACACCGCCAGTCACAAAAATATATTTGCTCATAACGCTTCCCTCTCCTTATTCTACTGTCACGGATTTTGCCAGATTTTTGGGTTTGTCAATATCGCAGCCATTCTCCCTTGCCACATAGTAAGCCAGCAGCTGCAGCGGAATAATCTCCACGCAGGCCGCCAGCAGGGTATCCACCTTGGGAACGTAGATCATATCATCCGCCAGGGACACAATCTTCTGATTTCCCCGCTCCGCCACTGCCAGAACTTCTGCTCCCCGGGCCTTGACCTCCACAATGTTGCTCATGGTCTTATCCGTCACGGAAGGATTGCAGCACAGAGCAATTACCGGCTGCTTTTCCTGGATCAAGGCGATGGTCCCATGCTTCAATTCCCCGGCAGCATAGGACTCCGCGTGAATGTAGGAAATTTCCTTCATTTTCAGCGCCCCCTCCAGGGCAACGGCATAGTCCGTATTTCGGCCGATGAAGAACATGGATTGTGCCTTGTGATATTTCTTCGCCAACCTGGGAATCCGGGGATTCATGTCCAAAGCCTGCTGCATCAGCTTGGGCAGGCCCTTCAGTTCCCCGATCAGCCTGCGGTACTGTCCCGGCTCCAGCGTATTGCGCCGCTTTGCTACGTATAGAGCAAACAGGTACAGCACCAACAGCTGGGTGGTATAGCCTTTGGTGGTGGCCACTGCAATTTCCGGGCCTGCCCAGGTATAGAGGGTGCAGTCCGCCAGCTTGGCGATGGTACTGCCCACTACGTTTACAATGGCGAGAATTTTGGCCCCCCGGCTCCGGCATTCCTTCATGGCGGCAATGGTATCCGCCGTTTCCCCGGACTGGGACAGCACAATCAGCAAGGTGTGCTCATCTACCAGGGGGTCGGAATACCGCAGTTCGCTGGCAAGCTCCGTCTGCACCGGGAGATGGCAGAGCTTTTCAATGGTATATTTTCCCGCACATCCGGCATAATACGCCGAACCGCAGGCAGTAATCATGATTTTTTGAATGTCGGTCAGATCCAGTTCCAGTCCCTCCAGCACCACTTCCCCGCCCTGAATTCTGGGCGTGATGGTTGCCTTTGCCGCCCGGGGCTGTTCCATGATTTCCTTGAGCATAAAATGCTCATAACCGCCCTTCTCCGCCGCCTGGATATCCCAGGTGATCCGACTGACAGGTTTGCTGATCTCCCGTCCGGAGCAGTCGTATATCCGAATGAAATCCGGGGTCAATTCTGCAAATTCCCCGTCTTCCAGATAAATCACATTTCTGGTATAGGCCACCATGGCGGTAACATCGGAGGCAAAGTAATTCTCCCCGATTCCCACTCCCAGGATCAGGGGGCTTGCTTCCCGCACCACAAAAATCCGCTCCGGTTCATCGGCGCACACAATGCCCATTGCATAAGATCCCCGAAGTCGGTTGGAAGCCTTCATCACCGCCTTTTTAAAATCACCGGCGTAATACATTTCCACCAGGTGGACAATCACTTCCGTATCCGTTTCACTTTCGAAGCGATAGCCCTCCCGGGTCAGCTCCTGGCGCAGTTCCACATAATTCTCGATGATTCCATTATGCACCACCGCAAACCGGCCGTCATTGCTGGCATGAGGGTGGGCATTGGGTTCGGTGGGTGCCCCATGGGTGGCCCAGCGGGTGTGTCCGATGCCTGTGGTACCGGGAGTCAGGCGGCCGTCCTCTGTCTTTTCGCACAGATTTGCGATCCGCCCTGTCACCTTGCTGATGTGAATGGAGTGGTCTTCCGTAACCGCAATGCCTGCGGAGTCATAGCCCCGGTATTCCAGTTTTTTCAGTCCTTCCAGCAGCAGCGGAGCCGCGCTCTGGTTTCCTGTATAGCCCACAATTCCGCACATAGGTTACCTCCCAGTTCCGGGCTCTCTCATTGAAAGAGAAAGCAATGTCAGAAAATATAAAAATAAAATTAAAAAAGATAAATCCGCCCGAAAAATGGCATCAAAAAAATGCACCCCCGGGAACGGCAGGTTTTCCTGCCGTTCCCTCAGATGCCAATATCGAATTATCTTATTCCCATTCCACCGTGGCCGGAGGTTTGCTGGTGATGTCGTAAACCACACGGCTGATGCCGGGAACCTCATTGGTGATCCGGCTGCTGGAACGCTCCAGCACCTCGAAGGGCAGCCGGGTCCATTCCGCCGTCATAAAGTCATCGGTGGTCACTGCCCGCAGGGCAATGGTCCGTCCGTAGGTGCGGGCATCACCCATGACGCCCACGCTGCGCACATCGGTAAGCACAGCAAAATACTGGTTGGAAACCGCACCGGCCTTTTCCAGTTCCTCCCGGAAAATGGCGTCGGCCTCCCGCAGGACTTCCAGTTTCTCCCAGGTAATCTCACCGATTACCCGAACCGCCAGGCCGGGGCCGGGGAACGGCTGCCGCCAGACCAGAGCGTGGGGAATGCCCAGCTGGGTGCCCACCTCCCGGACCTCATCCTTGAACAGGTCCCGCAGGGGCTCCAGAATTTCATCAAAATCAATCACGTCCGGCAGGCCGCCCACATTGTGGTGGCTCTTGATGGTGGAAGCGTCTCCCGCACCACTCTCAATCACGTCGGGATAGATAGTGCCCTGGACCAGCACATTCACCTTGCCGATCTTTTTGGCTTCCTCCTCAAACACCCGGATGAACTCTTCACCGATGATCTTGCGCTTCCGCTCCGGCTCGGTAACCCCCGCCAGCTTGGTCAGGAACCGCTCCTGAGCATTGACCCGGATCAGATTCATGTCGAACTGGCCCCGGAAGGTCTGCTCGACGAAGTCGCCTTCATCTTTCCGAAGCAGGCCGTGGTCCACGAAGACGCAGGTCAGGTTCTTGCCGATGGCCTTGTGCAGCAGCACCGCCGCCACAGAGGAATCCACGCCGCCGGACAGGGCCAGCAGGACCTTCTTCCCCGCCAGGGTCTCCTTGTACCGGGCGATGGACTGCTCTACGAAGCCCTCCATCTTCCACTCGCCCTTGCAGCCGCAGACGTCAAACAGGAAGTTGCGCAGCATCTGCTTGCCGTACTGGGTGTGGGTGACCTCGGGGTGGAACTGAACGGCATAAAGCTTCCGGCTCTCGTCGCACATGGCTGCGCAGGGGCACTTGTCCGTGTAGGCGATGGTCTGGAACCGGGCAGGTACTTCGGAAATATAGTCTGTGTGGCTCATCCAGCAGATGCTGGTCTCCGGCACATCCTGCCAGAAGGCGTTGGGACGGGTGTTGACCACGGTTTTTCCGTACTCGCTGGAATTCTCGGCGCTGTCCACCCGGCCGCCGGCCATGTAAGCCATCAGCTGGGCGCCGTAGCAGATACCCAGAATGGGAATTCCCAGTTCCAGGATCCTGGGGTCATAATGAGGGGACTTTTCATCGTAGACGCTGTTGGGTCCGCCGGTGAAAATGATACCCTGATATCCTTCCGCCACAATGGCCTCGGGGGTTATTTTATTGTACGGCTTGATCTCCGCATAGACATGCTGTTCACGAACCCGGCGGGCAATCAGCTGATTGTACTGACCGCCGAAGTCCAGGACTAGAATCTTTTCTTCCATGCCGTTCCTCCTTATTACAGGTCAATCTGGGCGGTATCGCCAGTGACGCCCTCCAGCACCGGCGCCAGTTTTTTCAAATATCGGGTAACCTGCTCCGGGCAGCGTCCGATATACAGAGCCGGGTCCAGCACAGACTCCATCTCAGCCTTGGTCATGCCAAATTCCGGATGGGCAGCCAAATCCGCCAGCAGATCCCAGCTTTCTCCGGCTTTCATCTTTGCCGTGGCATCCATGGAGCATTCCCGGATGATTTCGTGAATCTGCTGCCGGTCACCGCCCCGCTTCACGGCCTCCATCATCAGATTTTCTGTGGCGATGAAGGGCAGGTACTCCCGCACGGTCTTCTCCACGATCTTCTCATTGACGTGCAGGCCATCGGTGACATTCTGAGCCAGACGCAAAATAGCGTCGGCGCACAGGAAACCTTCCGGCAGGGAGATCCGCCGGTTGGCGGAGTCGTCCAGGGTCCGCTCCAACCACTGGGTAGAGGCGGTCATGGGGGCGTTCATGGCGTCGGCCATCAGGTACCGGGACAAAGAGCAAATCCGCTCGGAGCGCATGGGGTTGCGCTTGTAGGCCATGGCAGAAGACCCAATCTGATTCTTTTCAAAGGGCTCCTCCACCTGCCGGTCATGCTGAAGCAGACGGATGTCGTTGGCCATCCGGTAGCAGCTTTGGGCGATGGAAGACAGGCAGTTGAGAATCCGGCTGTCCACCTTCCGGGGGTAGGTCTGGCCGCAGACATCAAAGCACTGAGCGAATCCAAACTCGGCGCTGATCCGGCGGTTCATTTCGTCAATCTTGGCAGTGTCGCCATCAAACAGATCCAGGAAGCTGGCCTCGGTGCCGGTGGTGCCCCGGCAGCCCAGGAACTTCATGTTGGCAATGACGAACTCCAGTTCTTCCAGATCCGCCGCCAGATCCTGAAGCCACAAGGTAGCCCGCTTGCCCACAGTCACCAGCTGGGCCGGCTGATAGTGGGTATAGCCCAGGGTAGGCATGGCCTTATAGGCATCGGCAAACTTGGCAAGGTTCGCCATGACTTTTTTCAGTTCACCCCGCAGATATTCCAGGCCCTGACGGTAAAGCACCAGATCGGCGTTGTCAGTGACATAGCAGCTGGTGGCGCCCAGGTGGATGATGCCAGCGGCGGAGGGGGCGGCCTTGCCGTAGGTGTAGACATGGGCCATCACATCATGGCGAACTTCCTTTTCCCGGGCGGCGGCGCACTCGTAATCGATGTCCGTCACATGGGCTTCCAGTTCCGCCACCTGTTCCGCCGTCACCGGCAGGCCCAGCTCATGCTCGGCTCTTGCCAGAGCAATCCAAAGCTTTCTCCAGGTCTGAATCCGGGTATCCGCGGAAAACAGCCGAAGCATATATTCCGACGCATAGCGGGAACTCAGGGGAGATTCATAATGGTCTTTCATCTATATCTCCTTATCGCACAATGATGCTGTCCCGCTCGGGACCCACGGACACATAGCCGATGTGGCAGCCAATCTGCTCCTCCACATAAGTTACATAGTCCTTGGCCGCCTGGGGCAGATCTTCCCAGGTTCTCACGCCGGAAATGTCGCATTTCCAGCCCTCTTTGTACTCCATTACCGGCTTGGCTTCCGCCAGCAGCGCCGGGAACGGGAATTCATCGGTTACCTTCCCGTCCAGCTCATAGTGGGCGCATACCGGAATCTGATCCATATAGCTCAGCACATCCAGCTTGGTCAGGGCGATATTGGTGGCGCCCTGAACCTGAACGCCGTAGCGGGTGGCCACAATGTCCAGCGGGCCTACCCGGCGGGGCCGTCCGGTTTTTGCACCGTACTCCGCGCCGGCTTCCCGCAAGGCTTCCGCTTCAGCGCCGAACATCTCGCAGGTGAAGGGGCCTTCTCCCACGCAGCTGGAATACGCCTTTACCACGCCCACCACGGCGTCCAGTTTAGCCGAGGGCAGACCAGAGCCCACCGGGGCATAGGCCGCAATGGCATTGGAAGAAGTGGTGTAGGGATGAATACCGTAATCCAGGTCCCGCAGAGCGCCCAGCTGGGCCTCGAACAGGATCTTCTTGCCCGCCTTCTGGGCATCCCGGAGGAAGGCACCGGTGTCACAGATATAGGGCTTGATCTTTTCGCAGTAGGTCTCCAGCCAGACTTCCAAATCATCCATGGTCACGGCAGGCGCACCGTACACCTTGGTCAGGGTCAGGTTCTTCCACTCCAGCAGGTCCTTCAGATGCTCCCGCAGGTGCTGAGGATGGAGAAGTTCTCCCGCCAGGACCGTCTTTTTCTGATACTTGTCGGAATAGAACGGGGCAATGCCCTGCTTGGTGGAACCGAACTTCTTATCCTTCAGCCGGGCTTCCTCCAGGCCGTCCAGATCCCGGTGCCAGGGCATCAACAGAGAGGCCCGGTCGCTGATCTTCAGATTTTCCGGAGTCAGGGGCACTCCCTTGGCCGTCACCTCTTCCATCTCTTTCCACAGGTTCTCCGGGTCCAGCGCCACGCCGTTGCCCAGGATGTTTACCACGCCCGGGCGGAAAATGCCGGAAGGCAGCAGATGCAGGGCAAACTTGCCGTACTCATTCATAACCGTGTGTCCCGCGTTGCCGCCGCCCTGATAGCGGACTACCACATCAAAATCCTGGGTCAGCAGGTCCACCATACGGCCCTTGCCTTCGTCGCCCCAGTTGATGCCGACAATCGCACAATTTTGCATGACGAATTCTCTCCTTACAGGTGGGTTTCCAAACGATTCATGATCTCTGCGTAGGCTTCTTCCACGCCGCCCAGATCCCGGCGGAAACGGTCCTTGTCCAGCTTCTCACCGGTCTTGGAGTCCCACAGGCGGCAGGTATCGGGGCTGATTTCATCGGCCAGCACGATGGTGCCGTCGCTCAGGCGGCCGAACTCCAGCTTGAAGTCCACCAGGGTCACACCGCAGGCCTTCCAGAAGGCACGCAGAAAGTCGTTGACCTGGAAGGCATACTTCTTGATGGTTTCAATCTCATCGGGAGTAGCCAGCTTCAAAGCCAGCGCATGATAGGTATTGATCAGCGGGTCACCCAGCTCATCATTCTTATAGGAAAATTCAATGGTCGGCTGCTCAAACACAACGCCTTCCTCCACACCGTAGCGCTTGGAGAAGGAGCCGGCAGCGATGTTGCGGATAATAACCTCCAGAGGAACGATCTGAACCTTCTTGACCAGGGTTTCCCGCTGGTTCAGTTCTTTGACATAGTGGGTAGGCACACCGGCGGTTTCCAGTTTTGCCATCAGCCGGTTGCTCATCTGATTGTTGATAACACCCTTGCCCTGAATGGTTCCCTTTTTCAAGCCGTTGAAAGCCGTTGCATCATCCTTGTACTCCACGATCAGAAGTTCCGGATCATCGGTAGCAAAAACTTTCTTTGCCTTTCCTTCGTAGAGCTGTTGCAGCTTTTCCATGTTGTTATCCTCCAAAAAGTATTTATTTAAAACTTGCCGCCGCAATCTTCCCAGGTGGGGTTTTCGTTTCCGGTCAGAAAACGGCAAGAGTTTTACTACTTTCCACTGTCACCATAGTTGGACAGCACACGGGCGGAGGGATCGTCCACGTTGCAGCCTTCCCAGGATTTGTTGGGCATCCAGAAATCCACAATCATCTGGCTCTGTCCCGGGTAATAGGTTTCAAAGATCTCCCGGTACAGCAGGGATTCCTTTGTAAAAGGCTGGGCGTGCTGGTATTGCTTCCGCTTTTGTTCCAACTGTTCATCCGTGTACAGCGATTCGGCGTAGGCTTTCAGGTGATCCACCAAGGAGTGTCCCACGGCGTCGGAGAAGGCTGCCTTCTCCCGCCAGAGAATCTCCGTGGGCAGATAATCCCCTTCAAACGCCCGGCGCAGGAGATACTTTCCCTTGCCGTAGCGGTTCAGTTTTCGCTGGGGATTCACGGCCATCACATACTTTACAAAGTCCAGATCTCCAAAAGGAACTCTGGCCTCCAGTGAGTTGACGCTGATGCACCGGTCGGCCCGGAGTACGTCGTACATGTGAAGCTCACGAATCCGTTTCTCCGCTTCCTCCTGGAATGCCTGAGCCGACGGGGCAAAATCTGTATACTTGTACCCAAACAGTTCATCGGAAATTTCCCCGGTGAGCAGCACACGGATGTCGGTATTCTCGTGAATGTATTTACACACCAGATACATGCCGATGCTGGCACGAATCGTGGTAATGTCAAAGGTTCCCAGCAGCTCCACCACTGGCTCCAGCGCCGCCAGCACATCCTCCCTGCGGATAATGACCTCGGTGTGGTCGCTGCCGATATAGTCGGCAACCTGTCTGGCATACTTCAGGTCAATGGCATCTTCGCTCATGCCGATGGCGAAGGTGCGGATGGGCTCTTCGCTCTCCCGGGCCGCGATGGCGCACACCAGAGAAGAGTCCAGACCACCGCTGAGGAGAAATCCCACCTTGGCGTCAGCCACCAGACGTTTGCGCACACCGGCGATCAGCTTGGTGCGGATGTTGCGGCAGATGGTGTCCAGATCATCCTCCACCACCCGGTCCACCCGAGCAATATCACAATAGCAGACGAACTCCCCGTCCCGGTAATAGTGCCCGGGCGGAAAGGGCAGAATCCGCTGGGTGATTCCCACCAGGTTTTTGGGCTCACTGGCAAAAACAATGGTGCCATTGGCATCATAGCCGTAATACAGCGGTCGGATACCGATGGGGTCCCGGGCCGCGATGTAGGAGCCGGTCCGGGCATCATACAGGATGCAGGCAAATTCCGCATCCAGCATGGCAAACATATCCGTTCCGTGCTTCTCATACAGGGGCAGAAGCACCTCGCAGTCAGACTGGCTGACGAAGGTGTACTCCCCTTCCAGCGCCCGGCGGAACTTCTCAAACCCATAGATTTCCCCGTTGCATACCAAAATGTTTCCATTCAGGGCAAACGGCTGCATTCCCTCCGGATGCAGGCCCATGATGGCCAGACGGTGAAAACCAAAAAGGCCCTGACCTGCCGGAACAATACGGGTATCATCAGGGCCTCGGGAATGGGTACGGGCAAAGCCTTTCTGAAAGGCTTCCAAATCGGCAACAGCGCCGCAATAGCCAATGATGGAACACATGGTACTCTCCTCCTTCTCCCAGCCGTAATTCCGTTGGAATGATCGGCTGTTCTCCTCTCTCTGCCCACAGCAGGAGAATGGAAACCGCACTTGCCTCGCCGACGCAAATTATTTGTGCGGCGGGAAAGCTTTCAGGATTTGGGAGGAAGTATCCGCGTTTTAACCGGCTCGGGCATCCCTGGTCACGGGAAACCCGGCAGCAGCTGCACAGCGCAGAAGAGCCCAAGGCTTAACGCGCTCCGCTCCCGATATTATACCAAATCCCCAAAAGCAAAACAAGAGGTTTTCATACAAAAATACGGGATTATCGATTCAACAATCCTAACATAATGTGAAAAAAAGAAATATCTTTCCTGACAGGCAATGCTGAAACTAGCTCTGTGCGCCGCCGCCACCCCACAGGCGGCAGCGCACAGAAAAAGGGAACAATCTATTTTACCGAACTCCAAAAAGCAGTTCTCCATAGGTCGGGAAGGGCCAGAACGTCTCCGGCATCTGGGTTTCCGCCTCATCTGCAACCGCACGCAGCGCCGCCATTTTGCCCAGAATCTCATCCCGGATTCGCTGGGATTCTTCTATGATGTCGGTGCAATCTCCCAATTCCAGCACTGCGGTTTCCAACTCCTCTGTTTTTCCGGCAATCTGGTCAGTCAGAACAGACAGCTTCCGCAGAAGGCCCATTTCGTAGCGGCAGGCGATCTCCGCAGACACCACGCGCTTCCGAGAAATGTTGTCTGCCAGCTGAGTGGTGTATCCCTCCATTGCGGGAAGAATCTGCTTTCTGGCCATGTCTACCATGGTATTTGCCTCAATGATTACCGTCTTACAGTAGTTCTCCAGCATAATCTCGCACCGGGATTCCAGTTCTGCCTTGGAAAATACCTTATGGCTGGTCAGCATCCTGACGTTTTTCTCGTCCAGCAAATGGGGCATACAATCCGGCGTGGTAGGATAGTTGGACAGTCCGCGCACCTCCACAGCTTCTTTGATCCAGGCGCCGTCATAGCCGTTTCCATTAAACAAGATCCGCTTGTGATCCTTGATGGTCTTTTTAATCATCTCGTGCAGCGCTGTCTCAAAGTCCTCCGCGTTCTCCAGCCGGTCAGCGTAAATTTTCAGAGATTCCGCCACCGCCGCATTGAGCATCATGTTGGCGCAGGCAATGGAATTGGAGGACCCCAGCATCCGGAACTCAAATTTGTTTCCGGTGAAAGCAAAGGGCGAAGTCCGGTTGCGGTCGGTGGTGTCCCGGGCGAACCGGGGCAGTACATCCACTCCCAGCTTCATGGTGGTTTTGTGAGTTCCCTGATAGGGCTGGTCATTCTCAATGGCGCTGAGAATGGCGGTCAGTTCCTCTCCCAGGAAAATGGATACCACCGCAGGAGGGGCCTCGTTGGCGCCCAGCCGATGGTCATTGCCTGCCGTGGCAACGCTCAGCCGAAGCAGATCCTGATAGTCGTCCACCGCCTTGATCACTGCGCACAGGAACAGCAGGAACTGGGCGTTTTCGTAGGGGGTCTCGCCAGGAGAGAGCAGATTGGCACCGGTATCCGTTGCAAGAGACCAGTTGTTGTGCTTGCCGGAACCGTTGACCCCGGCAAAGGGCTTTTCATGAAGCAGGCACACCAGGCCATGCTTGGCCGCCACCTTCTGCATGATTTCCATGGTCAGCTGGTTGTGGTCCGTGGCAACGTTGGTGGTGGTATAAATGGGTGCCAGTTCATGCTGAGACGGAGCCACCTCGTTGTGTTCCGTCTTGGCCAGGATCCCCAACTTCCACAGTTCTTCATTCAGATCCGCCATGTACGCCGCCACCCGAGGCTTGATCACGCCGAAATAGTGATCGTCCATCTCCTGACCCTTGGGGGGCTTGGCGCCGAACAGAGTACGGCCGGTATAGATCAGATCCTTCCGCTTCTCATACAGTTCCCGGGGAATCAGGAAATACTCCTGCTCCGGGCCCACGCAGGTGCGGACACATTTCACATCCGTATTTCCAAACAACTTCAGAATCCGAAGAGCCTGCCGGTTCAGCGCCTCCATGGAGCGCAGCAGCGGGGTTTTCTTGTCCAGGGCCTCACCGCCGTAGGAACAGAATGCTGTGGGGATGCACAGAGTCTTTCCCTTGATAAAAGCGTAGGAAGTGGGGTCCCAGGCGGTGTATCCCCGGGCTTCAAAAGTGGCGCGAAGGCCGCCGGAGGGGAAGGAGCTGGCATCCGGCTCGCCCTTAATCAGCTCCTTACCGGAAAAGTCCATGATCACGCCGCCGTCCGGGGCGGGCGTGATAAAGCTGTCGTGCTTCTCCGCCGTGATTCCCGTCAAGGGCTGGAACCAGTGGGTAAAGTGGGTAGCCCCCCGGGCCAGTGCCCAGTCCTTCATTGCAGACGCCACCGCATTGGCAACGGTAAGATCCAGCTTCGCACCATGGTCAATGGTGTTCCGCAGAGACTGGTACACGTCTGCGCTTAGGTTGGCCTTCATTTCCCGATCGTCAAACACCAGGCAGCCGAAATAATCCGACACAGTTCCCATAATCCTCGCTCCTTCTCTGAAAAGCAAATAAAAACAGAAAAGGCGCCCTTGAGCCCATTGCTCAAAGACGCCTTTGTCTTATGGC
>DVKV01000056.1 GCA_018715835.1 Candidatus Faecousia intestinavium
CCATCGGCGCCGGCGTGTCGGTTGCTCACGGACTGGGCAGCCATGAAGACGAGGTGGTGCACCACACCGTCCACACCGCTGTCCCCACCGCCCTGATCAGCGGAATTGCCCTGACCGTTATGGGCATTTCCCTGTGCGACACCTTCCTGGAAATGATGGGGACGCCGGAGAATGTGCTGCCCCTTTCTTCTGTGTACATGAAGATCTATTTCGCCGGGATCACCTTCACCATGCTCTATAACTTCTGCGCTGCCATTCTCCGGGCAGCGGGAGACACCAAAAGCCCGCTGATATTCCTCTCTCTGGCCGGCATTGTCAACGTGGTGCTGAACGTGGTCTTTGTCCGATTCTTCCAGATGAATGTGGCAGGTGTGGCCCTGGCCACCACCATTTCCCAGGGTATCTCTGCCGTGCTGGTCATCCGCTGCCTGATGAAGCGGACAGACGCCTGCAAGCTGGTGCTGTCCCACATCCGCTTCTACAAGCCCCAGCTGGTGAAAATTCTGCGCATCGGCCTGCCTGCCGGCATTCAGAGCTCCCTGTTCTCCATTTCCAACGTGCTGATTCAGTCCTCGGTCAACTCTTTCGGCGACGTGTTTATGTCCGGCAACGCTGCTGCTGCCAACCTGGAGGGCTTCGTCTACGCCTCCCTCAACGCTTTCCACCAGACGGCGGTGAACTTCATCGGCCAGAATGCCGGTGCGAAGCAGTACAAGCGGGTGTATAAAACCCTATGGATCTGCCTGGGCTGCGTTACCGTGGTGGGCCTGGTCTTCGGCGGCCTGGTCTGGACCTTCCGGGAGCCTCTGCTTTCCATCTACATCACCGACTCCCTGGATGCCATCGCCTTCGGCACCATCCGTCTGACCTACATCAGCCTGCCTTATTTTGTCTGCGGTCTGATGGATGTGACCACCGGCGCCCTCCGGGGACTGGGAAAGTCCTTCGCCCCCATGGTCATCTCCGTGCTGGGCATCTGCGGTCTGCGGATTGTGTGGATCTACACCATTTTCCAGATTCCCCAGTTCCACACGCCGGACTGCCTGTATCTTTCCTATCTGATTTCCTGGGTCATCACGTTTGCCATCCAGATGGCGGCGTTTATCCGGCTCTACCGGCGGCAGGAAAAAGACGTATAATCCTGAAAATCGGGATGGAGCAGCTGCTCCATCCCGATTTTTCTTATAGAACATAATCCCCTGCGCTGACAAACCGGGTATCCGCTGTTTCCCCGGCAGTTCCCAGGACATGGTTCACCATGCCGCCGATACCGCTCTCCTCCCCCTCGCTTTGGGTACTGATCTGCACCACATCCTGGCACACCAGGCTCACCGCCGGTTCCTGCTCCGGGGTGCAGTGGACTTTCACGCAGGAGTCCAGCTGCAGTTTCTCCTGAATCAGCGTGCCGGGGATATTGTGGTCCAGGTTGACCTGAACGCAGTCGCAGATCGTCAGCCCTTCCGGCTCCTGCTCCAGCATTTCGCGGGAAATCCGCAGAAACAGTTTGTCTTTCAAATAGCGTCCCCTGATGACCTGCACCTTCCCCTTCAGCACGGTCAGCTTCCGGGCCAGCAGATCTTCCAGTCCACCCTGCACCCGGACATCCCCCTGGACATTCAGGTATTCCAGCTGTTCCAGGGTCTGCTTCCCCGTTTCCGGGATTTCCAGATCCCCGAACACGCACAGCCTGCTTCCGTATTTCTTCCCCGCCATGGTGTTCAGTTCCAGATCATCCAGAACCACCTGCGTTCCGTCGGGGACAATGGTAATCTCCGTTTTCTCGTCAATCAGGTCAATCACGCTTTCCACTTTGGATTCGGCAATCACCGCCTCCCCGGCGGAAAAAGTTGCCCCCTTGGCCGCCAGGGTCTCTCCGTCCAGCTGGGGGTCCACCATAATCAGCCGTTTGGCTGCCCAGTAGGTTCTGGCTTTTGCGCGCAGAGCAAACAGGCGATCAATCACCGCGCTGCGCTTGAGCACAATGGCGTCATCCGGGTAGCAGATGGTGTCACCGTTGACCTTCAGGGGAATCTTTCCGCTCATGCTCTGGGGATAGGTCACGCTGCCGTTGACATGAATTGCTTCATATTTTGCCAGAATATCCTGGGTATCCGGCCCGATTTCCAGGGAACCGTTCAACGCCAGGAAAATCCGCCTCTCCGGCACCTGGTCGGTGCTGTTGATCTGCATGGAGCCGTTGACGCTGTTCAGCTGCACATCCCGGTCCAATTCGATCACATCGCCGCAGTTTATGGTCACGCCGTAGCCATTCATCAAATTCTTGCTCTCCGGGGTGACCACCATGGAACCAGCGTTGATCATAATGTGCTCATACGATTTCAGGGTTTCTTCGGATACGCTGCGGGCATCGCAGGTACCGCAGTTGATCATCAGTTTCTTAGCCATTTTCTCTTCCTCCTGTTTCCAGCATGGTTTTCAATAGGTTCCGGCAGCGGGAGAGCCGAGCCCGGATGGTTCCGGCGGGCATATGGAACAGTTCCGCCAGTTCGGAAGCGTTGTACCCTTCCTCATAACGCAGGTGAAAGAGCATCCGGTCCTCCTGGCTCAGCTGGGCCAGAAGCATCCGGTTTTCCGCCTCCTGAATGCCCGGGTCCCAGTAGAAGCCCTCTTCCTCCCGGTCTTCCAGATAGGCCGCCTCCAGCCGGGTCCTGCGGTAACGGTCACACAGGAGATTTTTCAGGCTGCGGTACAGCCAGGCCCGCCGCTGACTGGGGCCCAGATCCTGAAAGACTGCCGCATTCTGCAGCGCCTTCAGGAATACCTCCTGGGTCACATCCTCCGCCTCCGTCTGGTTTTTACAGGCGGCGGCAGCATAGCGCAGCAATTCCGGATAGTGCCGGTGATACAATTCCTCCCACACGGTCTCTCCCTCCCTTCTGTCTGGATAACGGTTTTCCCCATCCAAGTGTTGCACATTTAGAAAACATTTTCCCACATATCCCAGCAAAGATAATCAATTGCTTTCCTGCGCCAGAGGGAAAGTCTGTTCCTCAGCCGCTGAAATCTGGTCTTCATAGAGCATTGCCCCCTTTCTGTCTGGATAACGCAGAAAGGGGGCAAAGTGCTGCCGGTTATTTTGTCATTTTCTCCTGCTTGACCTTGTGGTCAATGATGTGGCGGCTGGCCAGCTCCCGGCGGATCTCCGACAGGGGAATGCCCATCTGCACCATCAGCACCAGCACATGGTAGGTCAGGTCGGCAATCTCATAGACGGTCTCCGCCCGGTCCTCGGCCTTGCCGGCAATGATCACCTCGGTGGACTCCTCGCCCACCTTTTTCAGAATCTTGTCCAGACCCTTCTGGAACAGGTAGGTGGTGTAAGACCCCTCCGGAAGCTGTTCCTTTCGGCCCACCAGCAGCTCATACAGGTCATCCAGCCGGAAGGGAACCTCCTCGCTTTCCAGAATGGGGTTGTGGAAGCAGGAGTCTTTACCCAAATGGCAGGCGGGGCCGTCCTTCTTCACCCGCACCTCCAGAGCGTCATAGTCGCAGTCGGCAGTGATGGAGACAATGTGCTGATAGTTGCCGCTGGTTTCCCCTTTCAGCCATAATTCCTGCCGGGAGCGGCTCCAGAAGCAGGTCAGCTTCTTTTCCAGAGAGATTTCCAGGCTGGCCCGGCTCATGTAGGCCAGGGTCAGCACCGCCCCGGTGTCGTTGTCCACCACAATGGCGGGAATCAGGCCCTTTTCGTCAAATTTCAGTTTGTCCAAATCCAGCATATTTTTATAACCTCACCAAAATGTTATTGTCCCGGAGGGTTTTCTTCAAGTCGGGAATTTTAACCTGTCCAAAGTGGAAGATGGAAGCCGCCAGCCCTGCGTCCACCTTGGGCAGGCGCTGGAACAGCTCCACAAAGTCTTCCTCGCAGCCGGCGCCCCCGGAGGCAATCACCGGCACGTCCACGGCATTGCTCACCGCTTCCAGCATTTCCAGGTCAAAGCCCTGCTTCACCCCGTCGGTGTCGATGGAGTTGAGCACCACTTCACCGGCGCCATTGGACACGCACCGTTTGATCCAGGAGATGGCCTCCATGCCGGTGTCCTCCCGGCCGCCCTTGCCAAATACCCGGAACTGGCCCCCTACCCGCTTTACATCCGCCGACAGCACCACGCACTGGTCCCCATACAGCCGGGCGGCCTGGGGAATCAGGTCCGGGTTGCGGATGGCCCCGGAGTTCACGCTGACCTTGTCCGCCCCGCATTTGAGCACCCGGTCAAAGTCCTCCACGGTATTGATGCCGCCGCCCACCGTCAGGGGAATGAAAATGGTGGCCGCCACTTCCTTGAGGATATCGGTAAAGAGTCTGCGGCCCTCCGCCGAGGCAGTGATGTCGTAGAACACCAGTTCATCCGCCCCGTTGTCGCTGTAGTATTTTCCCAGTTCCACCGGGGAGGAAACATCCCGCAGTCCCTGGAAATTGGTCCCCTTCACCACCCGGCCGTTGCGGACGTCCAGGCAGGGGATAATCCGTTTGGTAATCATGTTGCCGCCTCCACCGCCTCTTTCAAGTCAATGGCCCCGATGTAATAGGCCTTGCCGATAATGGCCCCGGAGAGATTCATTTCCCGCAGAGCCTTCACATCTTCCAGACTGGACACCCCTCCGGAGGCAATCAGATCCAGACCGAACTGCCCGGACAACTTCCGATACAGCCCCAGATTGGTGCCTTTCATGGCCCCGTCCCGGGAGATATCGGTGCAGATGATGGTCTTCACCCCCAGCGACTGCATGGAAGCAAAGAATTCTTCCGCCCCCAGCTGGGACTGCTCCGTCCAGCCTTTGATCGCCACAAAGCCGTCCTTCAGGTCCACGCCCACGGCGATTTTCTCGCCGCAACGGTTCAGCGCCTCTTTGAGGAAGTCCGGGTCCTTCACCGCAGCGGTACCCAGAATCACCCGATTGACTCCGCAGGATAGGTACTGCTCCACGGTTTCCAGATTCCGGATGCCCCCGCCCACTTCGGCAAACAGGTCCGCCGCTTCCAGAATCCGCCGAATGGTGCTCAGATTTTCCGGCTTACCGGACTTGGCCCCTTCCAGGTCCACCAGATGGATGTGCCGGGCGCCGGCGGCGGCAAAGTCCCGCGCCACCGACGGGGGGTCTTCACTGTATACCGTCATCTGGGCGTAGTCGCCCTTGTAAAGCCGCACCGCCTTGCCCTGGTACAGGTCAATGGCAGGATAGATGTCCATACAATCCCTCCTTACACCCGGCAGAACCGGTCCAGAATGGCCAGTCCCGCACTGCCGCTTTTCTCCGGGTGGAACTGGCAGCCAAACACGTTGTCCTTTTCCACCGCTGCGGTGATGGGAATGCCGTATTCCGTCACCGCAGCCAGAGAATCTTCGCAGCCCTGGGCGAAATAGGAGTGGACGAAGTAGACGTATTCCCCGTGGGAGCATTTCAGCAGGCTGCCGCCGGTCCACTCCAGCCGGTTCCAGCCCATGTGAGGAATTTTCAGCCCCTGGGGAATCCGTCCGGCCATGGGAACCACCTGGCCTTTCAGCAGGCCCAGGCCGGGATGTTCTCCATACTCAAAACTGGTTTCAAACAGCAGCTGCATCCCCAGGCAGATGCCAAGCAGGGGTTTTCCGGACGCTGCCTGGCTGCGGACGAATTGGTCCAGCCCGGTCTCCCGGAGCTTCCGGGCAGCGTCTTCAAAAGCCCCCACACCCGGCAGCACCAGCCGATCCGTCCGGGACAGCACCTCCGCCGAGCCGCTGACCACCGCCTCCCGGCCAATGGCACGGAAAGAGGATTGGAGAGAAAACAGGTTTCCCACCCCGTAGTCGATAATCCCGATCACTCCAGAACCCCCTTGGTGGAGGGAATCTCCCCGCTGCCGTCCAGGGCCACCGCCTGTTTCAGCGCCCGGCCCAGGCCCTTGAAAGCCCCTTCCACAATGTGGTGCGCATTCTTTCCCGCCAGCTGCCGCAGGTGCAGGCTCATGGGGCAGCTGCGGACAAAGCCCAGAAGAAATTCCTCCACCAGCTCCGTGTCAAAGGTGCCGATTTTCTGAGTGGGAATTTCCAATTCATCGCACAGGCAGCTGCGCCCGGACAGATCCACAGCACACAAAATCAGCGCCTCGTCCATGGGCAGCAGGAAGCTGCCGTAGCGGGTGATGCCCCGCTTGTCCCCCAGGGCCTCCCGGAAGGCAGTGCCCAGGCAGATGCCAATGTCCTCCACACTGTGGTGATCGTCCACCTCCGTGTCCCCGCGGCAAACCACCGTCAGGTCAAATTTTCCATGAGCGGCAAACAGGGTCAGCATATGGTTGAGAAAACCCACGCCGGTATCGATGCTGCTTCTTCCGGTGCCGTCCAGGTTCAGTTCCAGACAGATATCCGTCTCCGCCGTTTTTCTCGTCATTTTACAGGTTCTCATAGGCCCAGAATCTCCTTTATCACCGTGAGGAAGGTCTCCATCTGTTCCGGAGTGCCGATGGTGATGCGGTTGAATTGATCAATCCGGGGGTTGGAAAAGTGCCGCACCAGAATGCCCCGGGCTTTCAACGCCAGATACAGTTCCTGCCCGTCCATCCGATCCGTCCGGGCAAAAAGGAAATTGGTTTGGCTGGGCAGCACCTGAAAGCCCATACTTTCCAGCTGCTCCTTGGTCCAGTCCCGGGTTTCCTGAATCCGGGTGCACATCTTCTGATAATAGTCCTCCCCATCCACCGTGGCCTCTCCCAGCTTCAGGGTCAGCCGGTCCAGGTTATAGGGGTTTGTGGAATACTTGATCTTTTCCAGGTCCGCAATCAGGGCCGCACTTCCGAAAGCATAGCCCAGCCGGCCCCCCGCCATGCACCGGGACTTGGAAAACGTCCGGGTCACCAGCAGATTATCGTACTTTTCAATCAGCGGCAGCGCCGTTTCTCCTCCAAAGTCCACATAGGCTTCGTCGATGACCACCACATTGTCCGGGTTGGAGGCCACAATCTGTTCCACCGCATCCACAGGGATAGAGAGTCCCGTGGGGGCGTTGGGGTTGGCGATGACCACCATCTTTCCCTGGCCGCAGTAATCCTGGTAGTCCAGGGAAAAGTCTTCTTTCAGGGGAATCTGGGTATAGTCGATGCCATACAGATCTCCGAACACGCTGTAAAAGCCGTAGCTGATGTCCGGGAACACCGCTCCCTTGCCGCCGAAGGCCATGAAAGCGAAGTTCAGCACCTCGTCGGAGCCGTTGGAGAGAAATACATTCTCCGGCTTCACACCGTACAGTCCCGCCAGCTTTTCCTTCAGGTTTTTCCCCGTAGGATCGCTGTACAGCCGCAGCAGGGAGACATCCTCCTGGGTAATGGCGGCACAGACAGAGGGTGCAGGGGGATAGGGGGATTCATTGGTATTGAGCTTGATGTAGCGCTGATCCCGGGGCTGCTCCCCGGGGACATAGGCTTCCAAAGCCTGATATTGGGCATTTAAGTATCGGCTCATGGCTCCTCCTTGCGGATCATCACGCTGTTTCCGTGGGCTTGCAGCCCCTCTTTTTTTGCAAACCGGTCAATGGACTCCGCCACCCGGGACAGGGCGTCGGAAGTGTAGTAGGTAAACTGGCTCTTTTTCACAAAATCGTCCACGCTCAGGGGACTGGAGAACCGGGCGGTACCGGAGGTGGGCAGGGTGTGGTTGGGTCCGGCAAAATAGTCTCCCAGGGCCTCCGGGCAGTTCCGGCCCAGGAAAATGGAACCGGCGTGCTTGATCGCGTCCAGGTAGGCAAAGGGATCGTCCACCATCAGCTCCAGATGCTCCGGTGCAATTTCGTTGGCAATGGCGATGCCATCCATCAGACTGTCCGCCACAATGATCTTGCCGTTGTTGTCGATGGACGCCCGGGCAATTTCCTCCCGGGGAAGCAGGGGCAGCTGCCGCTCCAGCTCCGCCGCCACCGCCTGGGCCAGATTTTCGCTGTCCGTCACCAGCACGGCGCTGGCCAGCTTGTCGTGCTCTGCCTGGCTCAGCAGGTCTGCTGCCACATGAACGGGATTGCTTTTTCCGTCGGCAATTACCAGAATTTCACTGGGTCCGGCGATCATGTCGATGGACACCTGGCCAAACACCTGCTTCTTTGCCTCAGCCACGAAGGCATTGCCCGGGCCCACGATTTTATCCACCTTGGGCACGCTCTGCGTGCCGTAGGCCAGTGCGCCGATGGCCTGGGCGCCGCCCATCTTGTAGATGGCGTCCACCCCGGCAATCCGGGCCGCCGCCACAATGGCGGGGTTCAGCTTTCCGTCCTTTCCCGGCGGGGAAACCATCACCACCTGGGGACATCCGGCGATTTTCGCCGGGATGGTATCCATCAGCACGGTGGAGGGATAGGCCGCCGTGCCCCCGGGGACGTAGACGCCCACCTTTTCAATGGGGGTGATCTTCTGTCCCAGCACAATGCCGGGACGATCGGCTATCACAAAACTGGAGCGCACCTGCTTGCTGTGGAAGGCCCGGATGTTTTCCGCCGCCTGCTCCAGAATGGCCAGAAATTCCGGTTCCACCGCTTTCAGGGCCTCCTGAATTTCCTCTTCCGTCACCTGAAGCTGCTTCAGCTCCGCCCCGTCCAGCTTCCGGGTATAGGCCAGTACCGCCTGGTCCCCGTTTTTCTTCACGTCCGCCAGAATTCCGGACACAATTTCCTCTACGTTGACGCTGGGGGTTACCCGGGCGAAAATCTCGCCATTGGGCACCTGCCCATATTTCAGAATCCGAATCATGTGCGCTCCTCCACCTGCCGGGCCAGATTCTCCTGGATTGCCAGAATGGCCTGGTCCTTGAATTGATAACTGGATGTGTTGGCGATCAGCCGGGCGCTGATGGGCACGATTTCTTCATAGACCATCAGGTCATTTTCTCTCAGGGTGGTGCCCGTCTCCACAATGTCCACAATCACATGGCTCAGTCCCAGGATGGGAGCCAGTTCAATAGAGCCGTTCAGGTGGATGATGTCAATATCCCGGCACTTGGTATTGTAAAAGTTCCGGGTGATGTTGGGAAATTTGGTGGCGACCTTCAGGGTCTGCCCCACCGGGTCCCGGAACTGCTTCTTTCCCGCCACTGCCATGCGGCACTTGCCCATTTTCAGGTCCAGCAGTTCGTACACATCCGGCTCATATTCCAGCAGAATATCCTTGCCCACAATGCCCAGATCCGCCGCTCCCCGCTCCACATAAATGGCCACGTCCGAGGGCTTTACCCAGAAATAGCGGACCCCCTTTTTGGGATTTTCAAAAATCAGCCGCCGTCCCGGGTCTTCCAGGGCCGGGCAGTCGTAGCCGCAGGCTTTGAGCATGGCATAGGCCTTCTCCCCCAGCCGTCCCTTGGGCAGGGCGATGTTCAATGTATCCATTAAGGCACCAGCTCCCCTTTCTCATAGCGCACCAGTTTTTTCCAGTTTCTTCCCTGGGGTTCCGTTCTGGACACCAGCACACTGCCTTCTTTGGCCGCTTCCTCCGCCGCCCGAGCCAGGACTCCGGTATCCACCGATCCATCGTGGAGAATCAGGGTATCCAGGTCATAGGCGCTGTCGTCCTGGCCCCGCTCCTGAAGCAGATCCAGGTAGATGGCAAACCCGATGGCCCGACTCTTCCGGCCCATCTTCTGGGGAAGCTTGTCGTACTGTCCCCCGGAGAGAATGCTGGCGGGAATCCCTTCCAGGTATCCCCGGAACACCACGCCGCTGTAATAACGCAGGTCGCTGCCCACGGAGAAGTCCAGCCGGACATGGTCTGCCTGGTCGGCGCCCTCCAGAATGCCCCACAGGCTCTCCAGCTCTGCCAGAGCCTGCCGTTCGGCGTCGGCAGTGAGAACCCGGGACAGCTGCCCCAGCACCTCCCGTCCGCTGCCCCGGCAGGAGACCAAAGCTTCCAGCTTCTTCCAGATCTCCTCCTGGCCGCCGCACAGGTTTTTCAGTTCGTGGGCGTTTTTCCGCCGCAGACAGTCCATGGCCTGGCGCTTGACCTGGCCCGTAAGACCGCTGCCGTTGAGAACCGCGGCAATCAGACCCATGTGGGACAGGTTCAGCACATACCGTCCATCCAGCAGTGCCAGGCTCTTCACCGCCAGCAGCACCACCTCGGCCATTTCGTACTCTCCCAGGTCCCCCACGCACTCCAATCCGGTCTGCATAATCTCCCGGTAATCCCGATAGACATTTTCGCTGTAGTAGACCTTCTGCACCACCCCCGGGGTCTGGGGGGCGTTTTTCACAATGGACAAGGTCACATCCGGTTTCAGGGCCAGCAGCTGTCCCCCCGCGCCGGAAAAGGTAATAATCTGGTCCGACACCAGAAAATCCTTGTTGCGCACATACAGATCGTACTCTTCAAAATGGCTCATCTTGTAGGGGGCGTAGCCGTAACGGTGATACAGACTCCGCAGGGCAAACTGTGCCCGCTCTTCACTTTTCCAGATTCCGTCCGTCATCATTCAACTTCCCCGCTTTCTTCAATGATTTCAGTGCCGCCTGATAGCCTCCGCCGTACTGCAGGCACCGGTTCACCCGGCTGATGGTGGCAGAGCTGGCGCCGGTGGCCTCTGATACAGCGTTGTAGTTGCTGCCTCCGTCCAGCAGACACGCAACCCAGAACCGCTGAACCATTGCCTGAAACTCCTTGATGGTGCTGATGTCCTGGAAGAACAGTCTGCATTCCTCCGGATTTTTCAGCGACAATACCGCTTCGTAGAACAATTCTTCTTCCGGATGTCCCGTTTTGT
>DVKV01000057.1 GCA_018715835.1 Candidatus Faecousia intestinavium
AATAATCCTGCCCGCCGTTCCTGCAGCTGTCGGGAAATCCATGCGGAGCTTTCCGACAAGCTTTTGCTGTCTGCCGATCATTTATCCCCCCGCAGGGGGACAATTTTCACACTTGCAGTCTGTAAAGGTTATCCCGCCAGGTATGTGTCCCGGCTGAGCACCATCCAAGTCCCTTTGCCGCCACCTGTGCCAACGGTCCGGGGCATCCGGGATTTGGTTGGTGCTCCGAAGACGGAATTTCTTGCATCTGCCCCCCACAGGGTATATACTAAGGTCAGGAAAAACGCCATTGACCGGCGGAATTGGGCCTGCCGGTCGGAAGAAACGAGATTGGGGTCAGGGCATATGAAAACATTGGGCATTGATATCGGAACCACCACCATCTCCGCCGTCATCCGGGATTCCCATTCCGGGGTTGCGGAGGCAATGAACGTCAAAAACGACACCTTTCTTCCGGGGAAACCCTGGGAGCGGATACAGGACCCGGAAAAAATCAGACTGAAGGTGGAACACTGTCTCCAGGAGTTGCTGAGCCGGTTTCCCGATGTGCAGGCCATTGGAGTCACCGGGCAGATGCACGGTATCCTCTACCTGGATGCCCAGGGCCGGGCGGTCAGTCCCCTGTACACCTGGCAGGATGGCCGGGGCGATCTTCCCTTTGACCAGCGCACCACCTGGGCCGGTCATTTGTCGGAGCGCACCGGGTATCCCCTTTCCACCGGCTACGGGCTGGCAACCCATTTTTACAATGAGCGCCGCCATCTGGTTCCCCGGGAAGCGGTGACCTTCTGCACCATTTCGGACTATATTGCCATGGGCCTGGCAGGAACAGTCTCCCCCCGGTTGGATGCAACCAACGCCGCCAGTCTGGGCATTTTTGACTGTGTCCGGGGATGCTTTGACACTGCCGCCATGGAAAAGGCAGGGATGAATCCCGCTCTGCTGCCCCAACTGGCACAGACACCTCTGCTGGGGGTCGGAAAGCTGGGAATCCCGGTTTACACGGCCATCGGGGACAACCAGGCCAGCTTTCTGGGCGCAACAGGGGGAAAGCGGGATGTGCTGCTGGTGAACATGGGAACCGGCGGTCAGGTTTCGGTGTTTTCCCCGGTGTATCTGCAAACCGGAGGGCTGGAAACCCGGCCCTTCCCCGGCGGCGGCTGGCTGCTGGTGGGCGCATCCCTCTGCGGTGGGAGAAGCTACGCCTTGCTGGAGCGGTTTTTCCGTCAGACGGTGCAAATGGTGACCGGCCAGGACATTCCTGCCTATGAGGCCATGGCCCGGATGCTGGAGAACACCCAGGACCTGGACAACCTTCCCTGCTGCGACACCACCTTCCAGGGGACCCGGGCAGACCCGGCCCGCCGGGCCAGCATCACCGGGTTGGATGAAAACAACTTCACCCCCGCCCACCTGACCTGGAGCGTGATGGAGGGCATGGCCCGGGAATTGCAGCAGATGTATGTGAGTTTTCTGGAGGCGGGGGGAGAACGCCCCGTGCAGATGATCGGCTCCGGAAACGGTCTGCGGAAAAATCCCTGGCTGCAAAAGGTATTTGAGCAGGTTTTCCAGTGCCCCATGACCTGTTCTGTCTATCAGGAGGAGGCCGCCCTGGGCGCCGCCCTGTATGCAGCCCGGAACGTCTGAAAAGAACAACAAAAAAGCCGGAGATCCTCGGATCTCCGGCTTTTGTATGAGAAAAGGAATTACTTGGTCAGAACGGAAACGCCGGTGTCGGTGACCGCACCGCCCAGGTCTTCACCGTTCAGGGCGGCAACGGCAGCTCTGACGCCCTCGTAGCCCATCACGTCGGGGTTCTGAGCCATGGTAGCCAGGACGAAGCCGTCCTCGATCAGGCCCAGGATGGCGTCGGACTTGTCAAAGCCAACCACGATGACGGAGCCGTCAGCAGCCTTGTTGGCATTGCCGGCACCGGTGGTGGAACCTTCGTTGCAGCCGAAGATGCCCACAACGCCCTGGGTGATGTAGTTCTCCGCAATGCTCTGGGACTTGGCAGCATCGCCTTCGCCGTACTGGGTTTCCAGCAGCTCGAAGTCGGTGCCCTCAAATGCAGCACGGAAGCCTTCCTCACGGGCCACGGTGGAGGCGGTGGCGGCGTTGACGTTCACGATGCCGATGGAGCCGGAGGTGATGCCCTGGGCTTCCAGCTCGGCCAGCATGGTCTCACCGGCGGTCTGTCCGGCAGCCTTGTTGTCGGTGGAGAAGGTAGCCTCGGCTTCCACGTTGGCGGGAGAGTCCACATAGACCACCTTCACGCCGGCGGCGATGGCCTCGTTCAGAGCGGAGGAGATGGCGTCAGGACCGTTGGCCGCCACGATGATGGCCTGGCAGCCGGCGGAGACAGCGTTGTTCACCTGCTCGATCTGCTGCGCGTCGTCCTTGGTGTTGGGAGCCATGAAGGTAACGGTGACACCCAGTTCCTCAGCGGCCTTCTGAGCGCCCTCATTCAGGGTAACCCAGTGCTGGTCGATGGAGTCCATGGTGATCAGGGCGATCTTGTAGTCTTCAGCAGCGGTGAGCTCGGTATCGGCGGTTTCCCCGTCACTGCCTTCCTTCTTCAGGACGGAAACACCGGTATCGGTGACCGCACCGCCCAGGTCTTCGCCGTTCAGAGCAGCAACAGCAGCCTTCACGCCTTCGTAGCCCATCACGTCGGGGTTCTGAGCCATGGTGGCCAGGACGAAGCCGTCCTCGATCAGGCCCAGGATGGCGTCGGACTTGTCAAAGCCCACAACCACAACATGGGAGGAGGCAGCCTTGTTGGCATTGCCGGCGCCGGTGGTGGAACCTTCGTTGCAGCCGAAGATGCCCACAACGCCCTGGGTGATGTAGTTCTCTGCAATGCTCTGGGACTTGGCAGCATCGCCTTCGCCGTACTGGGTTTCCAGCAGTTCGAAGTCGGTGCCTTCAAAGGCAGCGCGGAAGCCTTCCTCACGGGCCACGGTGGAGGCGGTGGCGGCGTTGACGTTCACAATGCCGATGGAGCCGGAGGTGATGCCCTGGGCTTCCAGCTCGGCCAGCATGGTCTCACCGGCGGTCTGTCCGGCGGCCTTGTTGTCGGTGGAGAAGGTTGCTTCCGCTTCCACGTTGGCGGGGGAGTCCACATAAACCACCTTCACGCCGGCGGCGATGGCTTCATTCAGGGCAGAGGAGATGGCGTCGGGGCCGTTGGCAGCCACCACAATGGCCTGGCAGCCGGCGGAGACAGCGTTGTTCACCTGCTCGATCTGCTGCGCGTCGTCCTTGGTGTTGGGCGCCATGAAGGTAACGGTGACACCCAGCTCGGCGGCAGCCTTCTGGGCGCCTTCGTTCAGGGTGATCCAGTGCTGGTCAATGGAGTCCATGGTAATCAGTGCGATTTTGATGTCTTTGCTTTCGGCAGCGGGTTCTTCCCCAGTGCTGGTGCTGCCGCATCCTGCCATCAAACCGACGATCATAACGAGGGTCAGCAGGATTGCCAATGCCTTCTTCATTGTGTTTCCTCCTAGATTGTTTTTTATTGTTACACAGGCATCCGTGCCTGCATAATCCGGATAAAAAGTGAAATCAGCTGTCCTTTTTGCCTCTGCGGACCAGGATATCGATGAGCACGGCGCCGGTGACGATCACGCCGATGACGATTCTCTGAATGCCCACCGGGGCGCCCACGATGCCCAGGCCGTTCTCCAGGGTCTGCCAGACGCCGGCGCCTGCGAAGGTGCCCAGCAGCAGTCCTGTGCCGCCCAGAGGAGACACGCCGCCGATGACGCCCGCCGCCACGCCGTACATCTCATAGGAAGTACCGGCTTCCATGTTGCCCATGCCCGCCTGTCCGGCCAGGATCAGGCCCACCACGAAGGAGCAGAAGGCGCTGATCAGGTAGGCTTTGGTGGTGGTGGCAAACACATTCACGCCGGAGAGCTTGGCCGCTTCCACATTGGAGCCGATGGCGTAGATGTGCCGGCCGGTGCGGGTCTTGGACATGATGAAGAATACCGCCAGGAAAATAATCGCGGCAATCCAGAAGGCGTTATACACCCCCAGGGTCTTTCCGTAGTAGAAGAAGTTCTGGAATCCGTCTCCCAGCTCCTTGCCCAGGCCGGTGCTGATGGCGTCGGTGTTGCGGTTGTTGTTGGCCATGTAGGCCACGCCTCTGGCGCAGAACATGGTTCCCAGGGTGGCGATGAAGGGAGGCAGCTTGAACTTGCCCACCAGCAGTCCGTTCAGCGCACCCACCAGCAGGCAGCACACCAAGGACGCCAGGATGGCCACGGCGATGGAAATGCCCTTGCTCATCATGGTGGCGGAGATCATGGCGCTCATGGCCACCACCGAGCCGATGGACAGGTCGATGTTGCCGGTGATCAGAATCACGCTCTGTCCCACGCCCACCAGCAGGTACTTTGCCATGGAGCGCAGCAGGTTCAGAATGTTGCCGGACTTGAGCACATTGGGGTCAATGATGCCGAAAACCACCAGCAGAACCGCCCAGCCGGCGAAGGCCACCAGCGCGGCGCCCAGGCCGCGAATGGCAAGTTTCTTCGTTTTCGTCTCTTTCATGTTCTTCCTTCCTCCTTAAACCGCACGGTCAGCGAACTTGTTTTCGAATTGGGTGGCCAGGGTCAGGACTTCCTCCTGGGTGGTCTGCTTCGCCATGACTTCACCGGTGATTCTGCCGTCGCACATCACGATGATCCGGTCCGCGATGCCCATGACCTCGGGCATTTCGGAGGAAACGAACATCACCGCTACCCCCTCCTGCTTCAGCTGGTTCATCAGATTGTAGATCTCCACCTTGGCCGCCACGTCGATGCCCCGGGTGGGCTCGTCGAAAATCACAACCCGGGAATCCCGGGCCAGCCACTTGGCCACAACCACCTTCTGCTGGTTGCCGCCGGAGAGGCTTCCCGCGTCCACTTCCACATTGGGGGTCTTGATGTGCAGATCCCGTACCGCTTTGCTGCACATGCCGTGCTCTTTCTTTTTTCTGACCACGCCCAGCAGATTGCTCAGGATGTCCAGATTGGGAAGACCGATGTTTTCCCGGATGGGGAGTTTGGTGCAAAGGCCGTCTTTCTTCCGGTCCTCCGGAACCAGCACGATGCCCGCCCGGATGGCGTCCGCCGGGCAGTGAATGGCAACAGGCTTGCCGTCCACATACAGTTCTCCGGAGGTTTTGGGGTCCACGCCGAAGATGGCCCGGGTGGTCTCGGTGCGTCCGGCGCCCATCAGTCCCGCAAAGCCCACGATTTCGCCGGCGTATACCTCAAAGCTGATGTCCCGCACCAGCCGCCCTGCGTTCAGATTGCGGACTTCAAAAACCTTTTTCCCTTTTTCACACGCTACCCGAGGGAATTTTTCCTTGATCTCCCGGCCCACCATGTTGGTGATGATCTCGTCCATGGTGGTGTCCTTGAAATTCATGGAGGTGATGTACTGACCGTCCCGCATGATGGTGACCCGGTCCACAATGTGCTGCAGCTCCTCCAGCCGATGGGAGATGTAGACAATGCCGCAGCCGTCGGCCCGGAGCCGCTTGATGATGCGGAACAGTTCGTCGATTTCCTTGGCGGTCAGGGCGGAGGTGGGCTCGTCCATAATCAGCACCCTGGCGTTGATGGACAGGGCCTTGGCGATTTCCACCATCTGCTGCTTGGATACCGGCAGATTGCCCACGATTTCGTTGGGAGAAATGTCGATTTTCAGGTCGGACAGGATGGCTTTCGCCTCGTCCTCCATGGCCTTGGTGTCCACCAGGAAGCCCTTGTGTTTTTCCCGTCCCAGGAACATATTCTCCGCCACCGTCAGGTGGGGGCACATATTCAGTTCCTGGTGGATGATGGCCACGCCCAGGGCCTGGGCCTGCTTGGTGGTCAGGTCGCCGCACTCCTTGCCGAAAATGGTCATGGTGCCGCTGTCTCTGGTATAGACGCCGCTGAGAATCTTCATCAGCGTGGACTTGCCTGCGCCGTTTTCCCCCAGCAGCGCCATGACTTCCCCGGAACGCAGCTCAAAGTGGACATTGTCCAGGGCTTTGACGCCGGGAAAGCTTTTGCAGATGCCCTGCATCGAGACAATGGTTTCGCTCATTGTTCACTCACCTTGCTTTCTATGATTTCAGCCTTGCTGGACGCGGATGCTCCAGCGGTTCTGGTAGGTTTCTCCGGGAGCCAGCAAGATCAGGTCCTGCTGCTTCTCAAACACGGCGACTTTATCCTGCTGCGACGGAAGGGAGCTCCAGGGCTCCAGGCAGACATAGGGTGCATCCGTCCGGGGCCAGTGCCAGATGCCGAAATAGGGCATCTGGGGGAAGGTGACGGTGATTTTCGGTCCTTCCTCCGCCTCCAGAGTCACCTGCCGGTCCATGTCCTTCAGGACGATGGCGTCCTGGTCAAACAGATCATGGGTCAGAGGCAGGATCCGGTTTTCTTCCAGGGGGAAGGGAGATTCGGTCCCATCCAGAAAACACTGCTCCGTAAAGCCCACCCGTCTGGGTGTGCACTCCCGCCCGAAGCGGAGGCGGTAATCTTCAAACCGTTTTCCGGGGGCCAGGGGCACGTTGAACCCCGGGTGACCGCCCAGGCCAAAGTACATGGTTTTTTCGTCCCGGTTTTCCACCTGGTATGTGATTTCCAGCGTGTTCTCCCGCAGCGCATAGCGAATAGAGAAGGTGAAATCCCTGGGATAGGCCCGCCGGGTGGCTTCGCTGGACGAAAGCTCCAGCACCATGGCGGTATCCGTCTTCTCCGTCAGCACAAAGGGCAGATAGGGGGCAAGGCCGTGGATGTCCATGGCATACCGCCGCCCGTCCAGTTCATAGAACCCGTCGGTCAGCCGGGCCACATAGGGAAAAATGTTCAGCGCCCGGTCCGGCCAGTATTTGGGGTCCCCCTGCCAGAGGTACTGGGTGCCGTCGCTGCCCAGAATGGATTGCAGCTCCGCCCCCTTCTCCTGAACGCAGACGCTCAGCTGTTCATTGCGGATGGTATACAGCATCAGCGCCCCATCCTTTCGATAACCTCGCTGTAAGCGGGGACACTGGAAATGCCGCCGCTGCGGGTGGTGGAGAGGCTGGCACTGGTGCAGGCGAAGGTGGCGATGTCCCGCAGGGCATCTTCTTCCAGCTCTTCCGGCTTTTCTCCGGTCTGCAGCAGCTTCCACACGGCGCTGCCTCCGAAGATATCCCCGGCGCCGGTGGTGTCGATAACCTTCAGCCCGGTGATGCCGGGAACCTGGCCCCGGGCCCTCCGGTTCTGGAACCAGCAGCCGTCGGCGCCGCAGGTGACAAAGACCAGCTTCACGTCAAAGTGGTTCAGGATGTACTCCGCGCCCTCCTGCACCCCCAGACCGAAGAGGAAATCCACCTCTTCGTCGCTGATTTTCACCACATCCGCCTGGGTCAGGCCCCAGATCAGTTGCTCCCGGGCCTCCTCCAGGCTGTGCCAGAGGGGCTTGCGGAGGTTGGGATCGTAAGTAATCAGTTTGCCCTGGGCTTTGGCGTAGGCCACCGCCTGATAAGTGGTGGAGCGGGCAGGCTCGTCCGTGAGAGAGAGGGTGCCGAAGTGGAAAACCCTGGCCTCGTCGATCAGGGAAAGATCCAGCTCGTCAAACGTGAGCATGGTATCCGCTCCGGGCTTCCGGGAGAAGGAAAACTCCCGGTCTCCATGCTGGTCAAAGGTGACGAAGGCCAAAGTGGTGAAGTACCGGTCATCGGTGAGCAGGCCCCGGGTTTCGATGCCCGTCTTCTTCAGGGTGCCCAGCAGCATTTTACCGAAGGCGTCCGTGCCCACCTTTCCCAGCAGAGCCGTCTTCGCCCCGAATTTGGTCAGCGCCGCCAGGAAGTTGGCCGGCGCCCCGCCGGGGTGGGCAGCCATGGTGGGGTAGCCATCCCCATCCGAGGACTGGGTGGCAAAGTCAATCAGCAATTCTCCAAGCGCAACAACATCCATGGTAATCCCTCACAAATATTTTGTTAACAAAGGCTTCATTCTTGGTTAAATTATAAACGACTTTTTAAAGCATGGCAAGCGGTTATATTTCGAAAAAGTATTGCAATATTGCGATAGTTATGCTACGATGCAGGCAGCAGAACCTGAAACGGCGGTTTTCTCGAGGCTGGAAATTACTGGAATTTCCCGAATGCGCCTTTTGGGACCCGATCCCGGGCCGGCAGCAGGAGCATTTTGCAAAAATTCCGAAACACTTT
>DVKV01000058.1 GCA_018715835.1 Candidatus Faecousia intestinavium
TACGCATGGAAACCGCCGAGGTTTCTTACAGCGGGGAAGCAAAGGAGGAACATGGTTATGCACAAAAGAAACGTTCTGGCTCTGGTGCTGTTGCTGTGCCTGGTTCTCAGCGGCTGTGGTGGAAAGGATCCAGTCTCCGGTACGGTCACCCCCAGTACCACCGTCCCGGCAGAGACGGAGAAGCCTGCATCCCTGGGCCGCCTGGAGGGGGGCATCTACACCAACACCTATGCCGGTTATGGCTGTGAACTGGATGCCAACTGGGTCTACTACAGCGCCGAGGAGCTTCAGGCCCTTCCGGAGAACATCAATGAACTTCTGGCGGATACGGATCTGGCCGACAGCATGGAGGATGTCTTCCAGATCATGGACATGAAAGCGGAAAATGCCCAGGATCTGACCACCATCAACGTTCTTTACACCAAGCTTGGTCTGGAAGAACGGCTGGCCTATATGGTACTCAGTGAGGAAGCCATTGTAGACGGAGTTCTGACCCAGAAGGATGCGCTGATTGCAGGCTATGCCCAGGCGGGTATTGAAGTGACTTCCATGGAGAAAGCCCAGGTCACCTTCCTGGGAGAAACCCACTACGCCGTTCACACCCAGGCCGAAACCCAGGGCGTGCCCTACTATATCCTGCAGGTGTTTGACTACACCCTGGGTCAGTACGGCGTGACCCTCACCTTGTCCAGCTATGTGGAGGACATCACCCAGGAGCTGCTGAATCTGTTCTACAGCGTGGAATAATTCCTCCAAAAATAACGCAATCCCCTGCTTGTAAGAAGCAGGGGATTTTCGTTTGTAAAAGTGATTGTCTATCGTTTCTTGCCAATCAGTCCAGCACTTCGCCGTTGACGGCTTCCACCAGTTCCACCACGTCCTGCCGGGAAACCGATACCGTAGGCTCCCCATTGAGCACAACCAGGCAGTCAGAACTGTTGTAACGGTAGAAGGCCAGTTCCACCTCCGGGAAGGTGGCGTGGCTGCGATGAATGACGAAGCGGATTTCCTCACCGGTCTCCGGCACACTCGATCCGGCGTATCCGGTATAGGTCATGTCGTCCAGCAGGTCGGTGATGGCTTCGCCGTCCACTTCCTCCCCGTTCAGGGTGTAGACCACCGTCTGCGTCTCATTTCCGTCTTCATCGGTTTCCGTCTTGGTGGAGCGAATCAGGGTATAAGTCTCCCCATCCAGGACAATATCCAACGAAGTCACTTCCTCCCAGTCCATCAGCAGCACATCCGTGGGCTTCAAGTCCTCGTAGGTGGTGTAGATCATGGACTCGGCGGCAGAACCAGCAATGGTGTAGATCATCTGGGAACCTGCCAGCCGGGCATAATAATTCCCGTCTGCGTCTTCGTCTCCCAGTTCCAGGCAGAAGGTTTTTTCCTCGTCCGAATCCTCGTCGGTATAGGTCAGGGTCAGAACCGCCGCCGGATCATCCAGGCCATATTTGCTCAGATCATCCGCCCGGTAATTTACGCACTCCGACCAGGCCAGTTCGGTCACATAGTCCAGCAGGGACTCCGTCAGGTCCGTATCCAGCGCCTTTTCTCCCAGGAACCAGATATACTCGTCGGAATAGGCAAGGCCGCTGTCTTCCTGCTTTTCAATGGTAAAGCTGTCCCCGTCGGCTTCATGTTCCAGACGGACCGGCGTATCCATCTCGGGAATCTCCTCCATTTTGAGCACGTCATACAGCCCATATTTAAAAGGCTCCAGGAAGCTGTTATCCACCAGATAGGCATTTTCATCGCCGATGGACACATACCGCTGGCCGCCCAGGCCGGTTTCCTCGCCCACCTTGATGGTCACGTCCTCCCCGTCCACCGTGAGATTGATTTCACAAATCGGGGCTTCCAGGGTGTATTCGTCCCATTTTTCCACGTTTTCAATGGTCTTGCTGGAGTCAATCTGACTCAGTGCCGTGAGCATGGCATCCACATAAGTGGTGTCCAGAGGGAACTGGGGATCCTCTTCGTAAACCCAGCCGTCCTCTTCCTTCACCAGGGGCACTTCCTCACTGTAATGCCAGGTGAGCGCCGTTACCTGCTCCGGGTCCAGGGTGAAGATGGTGGTGTATACCGTCTCCTCCTCTTCTTCGGGGTTGAGCTGGGCTGCGGCATACGCCGCCCCCAGCAAGACAACCAACACGCCCAGCAGCACAATCAATTTCTTTCCGCGTTTCATTTGCGTTTCCTCCGGAACCAAATCAGGATGCCCACTGTCAGGTAGGCTACGGGAATGACTCCCACCACCAGTACGGTCAGCCAGGTGACGGTACTGCTTTGCATGGTCAGATACTCTGTTGACAGGGACTTTGCGTGGATGGAAATGCTGCTCTCCTGCGCATCGCACAGGAAGTTCAGAATGTTCAGGAAGAAGTCCTGGTTTCCGCCGGAGACCATTTCATTGGTCTGCTCATCCAGCAGGGACGTGGAGGAAATCCACACCACATCGCTGTAAATTCCATCGTCCAGAGTTTCCGATGCCGCTACCGCCAGGGCAAAGGGACCGTCAATGTCCCCCTCCTCCTTTTCGTAGGTGTTCATGCGGTAGCCCGCTGTCTTGGAGAATGCGGAATCCGAAGTGGTCAGAAGTTCCGTAGTGGAAATATTCTCATTTTCCACATCGCTGACCGTCAGGCCCTGAGCCAGGGGCAGAAGGACAGCATAGCCCTCCTCCATCAGCGGCGTGGTGGTAATGTGGCTGTTCAGATCCGGCAGCAGGTAGTACGGCATCCCCCAGACATAGTAATTCTGGTTGCTCTCCACCACAATACCCTCTGCAGCGCTGAGGCCGTAGTAGGCCATGATGGATTCCAGATTGGTCAGGCTGGTTCCCTCCTGAGGCGGGTCGGATACATACACAACCTTGCCGCCCCGGGACAGGTAGTCCTGAATCTTCGCTGCCTCCTCCTGAGAAATGTCCCGCTGGGGTCCCAGGATCAGCAGGCAGTCGGCATCATCCGGCACCGCTTCCAGGGTCAGCAGGGACAGCTCCTCCGTCTCCAGATTGGCCTTCTCCACTGCGGTGGCAAAACTGCCGGCAAGCGACATTTCCCCGTGGCCTGTCAGCAGATAGATCTTGGGCAGATTATCGCTGAGGCAGTAGTCAATGGCGCTGGTGATCTCACTTTCTCCGTTGAAACTCCAGCTCTGTTCGCCGTAGTAATAGTACGCCTCATAGTCCATCACGAAGATGTCCCCGTAGTCGATATAGCGGTACTTGTCCCCGGATTCCACAATCAGGCTGTTTTCATAGTAGGTGTCCGTATACTGCTGGATGAAGCTGGGATTCACATCCGGGTCTTTCTTCACCACCTGAATGTGATCGCTGAGGGCCTTGTACTGATCCAGCAGGGCCTCCAGATAGCTCTGCTCGTAGCCGCTGCGGACCACCCAGTAAATGGTCACATCCTGCTCCAGTCCTGAGACCATATTCTTCGTCTGCTGGGACAGGGTGAACAGCTGATTGGCGGTGGTATCGAACTGGGTCATGCTGGCAGGCAGCGCTCCCACCAGCAGGTTTACCGCCACCGCAATGGCCACCACAATGGCAGTTGCCGCCACGCTGTAGCCGCCGATGCGGAAACTTCGGGTCTGAAAGGAGGCACGCAGCTGCCGGAACCAAATTTTCAAGCGTTTCATTCACTCCACCTCCGCTTCTCCATGGACTGTACGCTCAGGAACAGGAAAACCCCGGCAACCGACAGCAAAAACACCACACACCGCAGATCAAAGACGCCGTTGACCAGGATATAGAACCACTCAAACAGGGACAGCTTCTCCAGGATTCCGGAAACCAGTCCCTCAAACACGCTGCTGTCCAGTGCGTAAGTCACCATCAGGCCGCCGGTCATACAGGCGGCAAGCACCAGCGCCAGGAATCCGTTTTTGGTCATCAGATACACCGCCAGACACACCACCAGGGCCGTGACCACCAGAATGGACACGGAGCTGAAGGCCGTGGGAGACATCATGTCCGCCAGATCCCCCAGGAAATAGTTCACCAGCATAATGACAAAGCACACACCTGCTGCCACCGCCTGGCTCTCTGTGATGGAGGAAATATACACGCCGATGGCAATCAGTGCAGCGCCCAGGCAGAAAAATCCCGCAATGGGGCCAAAGGAAGCCGCCATGTTGATGTTGCCAAAGGCGGACAGCACAATGGGGTACAGGGAGATAATGGCCAGGGGAACCAAAAACACCACCATCAAAGCCAGGAACTTTCCCAGAACCACCTGGGTCATGGTAATGGGCAGAGAATAGAGCAGCTGATCGGTTCTCTGCCGCCGCTCCTCCGCCAGCACCCGCATGGTCAAAATCGGCACAATCACCAGGAACACAAAACTCATGCTGCCCAGAACATATTCAAAGTTGGTGGTAGCGGACTGAAGGTTGTACACCATGGTGTAAATCCCCGCAAACAGCAGCAAAAAGGTTCCGAAAACATAGCCGCTGAGGTTGGTAAAATAGGATGACAATTCATGCCGCACAATGGCGCTCATTGGGCTTTCTCCTCCTTTTCCTCCTGGGTCAGCTCCAGGAAAATGTCCTCCAGGCTGGCCTTCGCCACCGACATCTGCAAGATGGCCTTGCCCGCCTTACTGAAGGCAAAGAACAACTCCCGGCAGGCAGTTCTGGCATCGTTGCCCTCCAGCTCCACCCGAACCAGGCAGTCATCCGTTCTCTTCTGCACATCGTATTCCCGTACACCGGACACACTGCGGACAATAGAAGGAATCTCTGATTCTCCGGCCTCGGTGACCAGCTCCACCGCTGTGGTGCCGGCAAACAGCCGCTCCAGATTTTCCGGAGTGTCGCAGGCCACCAGACGTCCTTTTGAAATGATCAGAATGGTCTGGCACACCGCCTGCACCTCAGACAGAATGTGGCTGGACAGAATCACCGTGTGTGTTTTTCCCAGTTCCTTGATCAGGTCCCGGATTTCCATGATCTGCCGGGGGTCCAGGCCCACCGTAGGTTCATCCAGGATGATGACTTCCGGGTCTCCCAGAATGGCCTGGGCGATGCCCACCCGCTGCTTGTAACCTTTGGACAGGTTCTTGATCAGCCGGTCCGCCACATCCAGAGTCTGGGTCACGGTCATCACATGGTTCAGCTGCTCCGGAATCTGTTTTTCCGGGATGCCCTTGGCACGGGCTACAAAGGTCAGGTATTCCCGGGGAGTCCGGTCCAGATACAGCGGCGGCTGCTCCGGAAGGTAGCCAATGAGCTTTTTGGCCTGCTCTCCCTCCTCAAAAATGTCAAAGCCGCCAATCCGGACATCTCCGGAGGTGGCAGCCAGACAGCCGGTCATGATGTTCATGGTCGTGGACTTGCCGGCACCGTTGGGTCCCAGGAAGCCATAGATCTGCCCCTTCTCAATCCGGAAGGACAAATCCCACACCGCCGTGTGATTGCCATAACGCTTACACAGATGGTTTACTTCAATCAAGGCAATTCCTCCTTTTCATTCCAGACCATTTTAAAATTCCTGGCTGAAGGTTCCCTGAAAAACCATCCCTTAAAAATGAAGGATCTGTAAATATCCTGTTACGAAATCAGGACGGACGCCGTTGAAACGGCGCCCGTCCTTCAGACTGTCGAAAAACCCCTTCGGGGCTTTCCGACAGGTTTTTGCAGTCTGCCGCGCGCATCATTTGTCCCACAGTGGGGGACAAATGCCACACTTGCAGTCTGTAAAGTATGTTCCGCCAGGTACAGAAGGTGAATTGCCCCGCAGGGGCAAGAGAGGCCACCCTGGGGTGCGCCCCGGCGGAACATGGTTTTTGAATTACTCTGCTCCCAGCACAGGGAAAGAAACCGCACTTTTTTTGACGCGCTCCTGATTTTTTCTTATCCGTTCA
>DVKV01000059.1 GCA_018715835.1 Candidatus Faecousia intestinavium
CGTGGAAAACCTTTTCCACGCCTGATTCTCTTGCAGTCATTTCGTCTTTCCGGTTAAACCGGGCAGAGAAAATAAAGCCCGTTCCCTTTTGCTTACAGTTCTGCAGTCAGGATTTCTGCGATGGCCCCCAACAACGACGGCTCCAGATCCATCCGGGTCAGTTCCGCCAGTACCGCCCCGATATTCCTTCCCCAGGCAATGGTGTCATACACCCGGTCCTTGGTTCCGTACGCAATCTGAGCCCGCTGGAGGATTTCATAGATCTGGGGCAGCTTCTCCTGGCAGGCAATCCGGGAATCGGAGAAAGCCACATGCAGGACAAAGCCTTCCGGCTGCCCGTTAATTCGGACCGTGATGGTTTTATCATCCCCATTGTATTGCCACTGCACCTGGTCCCCACATTCCAGCCAGACATCGTCAGGGTTATACACGCCGAAAATGGTCACCTGGTATTCCCGGTCCTCCGGTGCTACCCTGGCCCCTTCCCGGGACACTTCCAAGGCAGCTTCCTTTTCCCCGGCAGTGTAGACAAACCGGGTATTCTGAACAGGGGCATCCCGGCGGCCGGAGCAATCATCCTCCACCAGGGTGAAGCTGCCGTTGGCACCGTGATAAACCCGGACCTCCAGAACCCGGGGATTCGCCTCATGGCTGGTCATGTAGTCCCCGGCCAAGGGCAGAATGCTGCCGGCAGGAATCAGCACCGGGATCCGACTCAGGGGCCGATACAGGGCAATGGTCTTGCCGCCACGGTACACATTGCGGGTAAAGAAATCATAGTAAGTTCCCTGGGGCAACCATGCCTGGAACGGTGCAAGCAGGATTTTTCCATCCATGGGCACCGTGATGGGGCAGACAAGCATTTCCGGCCCGAACCAGTATTCATTGGGCACCTGGTAGGCCTGGGGTTCGTCGCTGCGGTAATACATCGGCTGCATCAGCGGTTCCCCTGCCTGTGCCGTGCGGTAATCCAGGGTGTACAGGTAAGGAATCAGCCGGTGGCGCAGCCGCAGGAATTCCGTCATGATCTGCCGTGCCTCCACGCCATAGTTCCAGGGCTCCTTGCCATAGAACCGGCTGTTGCTGCTGTGCAGGCGCATAATGGGAGAAAAGACGCCGAACTGCTCCCAGCGCACCGTCAGCTCGTCGCTGCGGCTGCCCAGCATATGTCCGCCGATGTCGTGGCTCCACCAGGTGTAGCCCACATTGCTGGCGGTTACCGTGAAATAAGGCTGGAAATCCAGACTCTCCCAGGAAGTCACCGTGTCCCCGGAGAATCCGATGGGATAGCGGTGGCTGCCCACCCCGGCATACCGGGAGAAGGTCAGTCCGGTTTGTCCGTCCCGGCCGTTGTCCAGGAAGTGCTGGTGGTTCAGCAGCCACAGCGGGTCTACGCTGGGCAGTGCGCAGTGGCTTCCCTGCTGCCAGTCAATCCACCAGAAGTCCACCCCCATCTGCTCATTGGGATGGTGCAGATACTGAAAATACGCATCCATAAACGTGGGGTCCGTGGGGTCAAAGGGGACCTTTTCCCCGCTTTCCGGGTCAATCCCCATGGCGCGGGCCATCTCCGGGTAGGCCTGTTCATGATTGGCAACGCCTTCCGATGGATGCAGGTTCAGCGTTATATGGAGGCCCCGGTCATGCAGTTCTTTCAAAAACCGTCCGGGGTTCGGGAAATAGTCCGGGTTCCAGGTGTAGCCGGTCCAGCCGCTGCCGCAGCGTCTGGGGATATTGGTCAGATGCCAGTCCATGTCGATCACCGCCGTGGAGAAGGGAATCTCCTCCTGCCGGAACCGGTCCATCAGCTCCAGATAGGTCTGCTCCGTATAGGGGTAATACCGGCTCCACCAGTTGCCCAGGGCATAGCGGGGTACCAGCGGAGTCGGGCCGGAAAGACGGTAAAAATCCTTCAGGCAGCCCAGATAGTCGTGGCCGTAGCCGAAAAAGTACAGATCCGTTTCCTTTGTTTCCCGGGGATGAAGGGTACCATCCGGTGCAAAAACCGCGCTGTCGGAATCGTCCAGAACGGAGAAGCCGTCCTTCGCCATCAGGCCCCGCTCCAGCTTCACCGGGCCGTTGGCCTGATCCAGCGTCCGTGCCGTTCCCCCCAGGTCCCGGATTTCGTCCCCAAAGCTCCACAAAGAGCCGTAAATGCCGAAACTCTGGGACAGCCGGATCTGCAGGCCCTCCGGTGAAAATGGCTTTTTATTGTAGGTCAGGTGCAGTTCCGGGGTAATGATTTCCAAGGTTTCCCAGGTTTGCCGCACTTGAAACCTGACAGCAGGGAATTCCCGGCAGATAACGCACTGGGTGGCCTGATCCGTAAATTTCCCTTCCGGCTGGTATTCCAGCCGGATCAGCCGGTCTGTCAAAACGGTGAACCGGTAATCCGGTCCCTGAACCACGGCCTCTTCCCGGGCTACGGGCCGGGCGGCCCGGACAAATGCTTCCATTTCCTTTCTCACTTGCGCTTACGCCTCATTTCTGGCTAGATTTCTCCTGTGCTGTCTTTTCTGTCTCGGGATTGGGCGATTGGGACAGAGAATCCAATTCAGGCACCCGTTTTGCCACAGATTCTCTGGGAATCAGTTCCACATCCACAATCCGGCTGCCGCTGGCCTCAGTCTGTTCCTCCAGCATGGAAAACAGGTATTCCCCGGCACAGCGGACTTTTTCCTCCAAATGCTGGGAAATGCTGGTCAGCTTGGGATAGGCATACCGGCACTCCGGCAGATCGTCAAATCCCGTTACGGATACATCCTCTGGCACACGCCGTCCTCCCAGGCGCAGCCCCTCCATCGCCCCCAATGCCAGGATGTCAGCCATGGCGGCGATGGCCGTGATTTCCGGCCGGGACGCAACCGTCTCACCGATTTTCATTCCCTGCTCATACATGGTCTCCGGCACCGTGAACTTGTCCTCCTGGTGGAAGGACAGGCCCCGCTCCTGGAAGGCCTGGCAGAAGCCCAGATACCGCTCCTGCATAACGCCGGGGTACTGGGTGGAGGGGCTGACAAAAGCAATCCGGCGATGCCCCTGGTCCAGCAGGTATTTCCCTGCCAGATACCCGCCCTTCCGGTCGTCAATCCGGATGGCGGCCAAAGACGGTTCATCCGTGTAGGTGTCCACAAAAACCGTGGGAATGCTCAGCCGCTGACTCAGTGCCGCTACGTCCTCCGGCGCCACGCCCAGCAAAAACACCCCGTCTACATTCCAGGTCGTCAGGCTGGGCAGCACATCCGCACTGCGCAGCACACAGTGCAGCATCATGTAGTAGCCCTTGTTCCGGATAAACCGGTCCAAATAAGCCAGGATCTGGGCGTTGTAAGGGCTGACGGAAAAGCCGTCATCCGGGTGAAGATTAGGGATCACCACGCCGATGATCCGGCTGCGCTTCATAATCAGGCTCCGGGCGGTGGCGCTGGGCTGATAGTGGGTTTCTTCCACAATTTTCTGAATCCGTTCCACGGTTTCCTTGGAAGCCTTGTGGTACTTCCCATTGATGACATTGGAGACTGTTACGGTACTCACACCTGCCAGCTTTGCAATGGTTTTCAAATTCATGGTCATTCTCCTTTCCGTCCGGCGGTGGGCACCTCCGCGCTGTCCGTTTTTTGCTCCGCTTTTCCACCTGCGGGGCAATTGGTTCTTCCCTGTTTTCAGCGGCATGCTGGGAATAACACTGTCTGTTCACAGCGCCATACAGAGAGATTAATCGATTAACCTATTGTTACCCCCAGTATATCTTTCCATTCAGAAAATGTCAATTCTTTTTATTCCTTTTTT